>NZ_RZQL01000023.1 GCF_003997935.1 Mesorhizobium sp. M7A.F.Ca.US.006.01.1.1 | reverse complement strand
CATTATAGGCGTTGCCGCCATTGATGGCCGTCACGGAAATCACCAGCGGATCGTACGGGTCGATCTCGCGCGAAACGATCTTCTGCAATTCGCTCACCAGGGAGCAGGCCACCGCCAATGCATCGACACCTTCATGCGGTTTTGCCGCGTGCGCGGCCGAGCCGATGACGACCACATCGAACGTGTCACAGGCCAGAGTGTAGGGACCGGAGCCGACGGCGATCTTGCCGGACTGCGTGTAGGGATCGACATGGATACAGATGGCGGCGTCGATGTCGTCGAGAAGCCCCTCTTCCACCACCCGCTTGCCACCCGACGGTTCGTCCTCCTCGGCCGGCTGGAAGATCAGACGAACGGTGCCGCCAAAACTCTCCCGCGACTGGTGAAGATGCGCGGCCACCGCGAAAGCCATCGATGCATGGGCGTCGTGACCGCAGGCATGCATCACGCCTGGATTCGTCGATGCGTAGTCGACGCCGGACTCCTCCTCGATCGGCAAGGCATCGATGTCGGCGCGAATAGCGATCTTTCGATTCGACGGCTTGCCGGTGCCAACAATATCGACGGCAAGGCCAAAGCCGGCAACGTCGCGAATGTCGGCAATTCCCTGATCCACCAGCATCTGCCTGAGATAGCGCTGCGTGCCGGCCTCCTGGTTCGAGAGTTCGGGATTGCGGTGCAGATGGCGGCGGACCTCGATCATCCGGTCGAGAATTCCGGCGGCGATATCGGTCGTCACGGTTTTCGCAACACCACCCGCCGTGGCCGGACCCTCAGGATTTGACATGGATCTCTCGCGGGAACTTCGTCAGGGTCTCATGGCCGGTTTCGGTAACCAGGATGGTCTCGCTGATCTCGATGCCCCAGCCGTCCATCCACATGCCGAGGATGGAATGAACGACATTGCCCTGTTCAAGCACGGTCTTGTCGCCCGGCCTGAGGCTTATCGTGTGCTCGCCCCAGTCCGGCGGATAGGCCACGCCGATGGAGTAGCCGATGCGCGATTCCTTCTTCAGTCCGTAGCGCTGAATGACCTTGCGCCAGGCGGCTTCGACCGCTTCGGCCGATGTTCCCGGTCTGACCGCGTCGAGCACCGCATCCATGCCCTCGATCACCGCTTTTGCCGTGTCGGAAACATTTGTCGGCGTCTTGCCAAGCTGCATGGTCCTGGCGAGGCCTGCGGCATAGCGGCGGCAAACGCCGGCAAGTTCCAGCGCAATCGTCTCGTTTTCTCCGAACCGCCTGTCGCTCCACATGATGTGCGGCGCCGAGGCATTCTCGCCACCGAGGATTGTCGGCGGAAGCGCGGTGATGTCGCCGGCAAAACCCGGGCTGCCCGCTATCTGCGCCGCCTGGATGGCGGCGATGGCATCGCATTCGCGAACCCCCGGTGCGATCACCTCGAAGGCCCGCGTGACGGCCGCTTCGGCGAGCGTCGATGCCTTGCGCAAATAGGCGATCTCGGGCGCCGATTTGACCGCGCGGATCCAGTTCACCAGCAGGTCGGCATCATGCCATTTTGCATTGGGAAGTCCGGCGACAAGCCGGGCGTGCGCCTTGGGGGAGAAATAGTAGGCTTCGAGTTCGATGCCGATACGGCGACTCCCCCAGCCCTTGGCGACGATCCAGCTCGCGATCCAGTCCATGGGATGGCGATCGACGCGCTGGACATGGTCTTCCGGAAAGCCGACCACGTTTTCCGGTTTCATCCAGGCGGTCAGAAGGCCGCCGGCCGCATCCATGGCGCGCCCGATCCAGACCGGCTCGACCTCCTCGATTGGAACCAGCACCATTTGCGGCGTGTAGAACGACCAGCCGTCATAGCCGGTGATGTAATGCTGGTTGGCAACGTCGTTGACGACAAGGAGCTCAAGACCGCGCTTCGCCATCTCGGTGCGGATCTTGCGAAGCCGCTGTTGGTACTCGTCGCGGGCAAACGGCAATTCGATCATCTTTGCTCCATGCTTTGTCAGATCAATGGTCGCGGGTTCGCTCACCATTGAAGAGGTTTCGCCATGGCGGCAATCGGCCAGGACGACGCGTGGGCAGGTCCTGAACCGAATACGCCCCCTCCATGGCCTTCCCTTGGAAAACCTCGCCTTGATTTATTTTTGAATTCCATTTGACTGAATAAATAAGCAATGCGAAGCTACCCTCTCCTAAGGGGCGCAAGGCATGGCACTGCGGGGGACCAATCAGGAATTCGGGCGGCCGTACAACCGGCGCATCGTGCTCGAGTCCATCCGCCTTCATGGGCCGATCGCGCGCGGCGAGATCGCCCGGCGCGTCGGCCTCACCGTCCAGACTGTATCGACCATCGTTCGCGAACTGGAAGATCAGGACTACATCCTGTCGCTGCGCGAAGAGCCGAAGGGGCGCGGCCTACCGCCGGCGACGCTGCGGATCAACCCCGAGGGCGGCTATGCCGTCGGCATCCACATCACTCCGCTTGGTATCAGCGCCGCCTTGATCAATCTGAGCGGCGACGTGATCGAAAGCACCTACCGCGAGGCGCCGAACGCGACACCGGACCATGCCTTCGAGCTGATCGGGGCGATGGTGGTGGAATTGACCAGACTGCGGGCCGGCGGACGGGTGCTGGGCGTCGGCATGGCCCTGCCCGGCCCATTCGACGTGGAGTCCATGAGTTTCGTGGGGCCAACCACCATGACCGGCTGGAAGGATGTGGCGCTGCGCGAACAGCTGGCGGCCTCCACCGGATTGCCGGCCTTCTTTGAAACCGATATGGCCGCGGCCGCCATGGGCGAGCGCCTCTACGGCCTCGGCGCCCAGTTTTCCGAATATTACTATCTCTATTTCGGCGTCGGCCTTGGCGGCGTTATGGTTCATGACGGCAGCGCCTTGCGCGGCGCCTGGGGAAATGCCGGCGAGATCGGACACATTCCCGTCATTCCCGGCGGCGAGGCCTGCCCGTGCGGCAACAGCGGCTGTCTCGAAAGATATTTGTCGCTCGAGGCGCTCCGGCGCTGGAACGGCAGCGAGGCGGATTGGGTCGCCGAAGTCGCACCGATCTTTCACAACGCCGTCGCCGTTATCGAGAACCTGTTCGACCCGGAGACGGTCATCCTCGGCGGGCTGGCGTCCACCGACCTGCTCGAAATGCTGGCTGGTTCGGCCGCAGGCCTGCACAACTCTGTCTCGGCTCGCAAGGACCGCACGACGCCCAGGGTTGTGGTCGCGCGCGGCGGACAGCATTCCGTGCTGCGCGGCGCCGCCGCCCTGGCGGTTTCCGGGGTTCTGTCACCTCGCTTCGGGCAGATGTTCGCGGCCGAACGCGAACGCGAGCGCGACCTTCTCAAAGGCAGGGAGATTGCGGCATGAGTGAACCCCTGCTGGTGCTCGACAACGTCACCAAGAACTATGGCGCGATCGAAGCGCTCAAGGGGATCAGCTTCTCGATCGGCAAGGGCGAGGTCGTGGCGCTGCTGGGCGACAACGGCGCCGGCAAATCGACGCTGGTCAAGATCATATCGGGCGGACTGGAGCCGACCTCGGGGCGCATGCTGTTCGAGGGCAAGGAATTCCTTGCCAAATCGCCCGCCGAAGCCAAGGCGGCGGGCATCGAGACCGTCTACCAGGACCTGTCGCTGTGCACCAATGTCGACGTGGTCGCCAATTTCTTCATGGGCCGTGAGATCACACGCAAGTTTCTCGGCATTCCCGTGCTCGACGAGCACGCCATGGAAGCCGTCGTCGGAAAGGCGCTGGCCAATGCCGGCACCCGCATTCCCTCGCTGCGGGCCAATGTCGAGCATCTCTCGGGCGGCCAGCGGCAAGCCATCGAACTCAACCGCTTCGTGCACTGGGGCGGCAAGCTGGTGCTGCTCGACGAACCGTTCGCCGCCCTCGGCGTCGAACAGACGCGGCGCGGTCTCGACATGATCCGCCAGGTGGCGAACCAGGGCATCGGCGTCGTCATCATCACCCATATCATGCAGCAGGCTTTCCAGGTCGCCGACCGGATCGTGGTGATCCGCCAGGGCGTCGTGGCCGGCGATGTCGCACGCAATAAAACAAGTCCCGATGCGGTGATCAACATGATCACCGGTGAGACGCTTGCCGGTGCCGGACCGACAGGCTGAGGGACAAAAGAGGGGTCCGGTTTAACAAGGGAGCCAACGACATGAAGCGAATACTTCTTGCTGTCTTCGGTATCCTGGCACTGGCCTTTGCCACGCTCACGCCGGCATTCGCGCAGTCCAAGGGTATCGTCTACTATATGGTGCCGACCCTGCTGGACGAGTTCCAGACCGGCTCGGTGAGCGCGCTGGAACTGTTCCTGAAGCAGACCGGCTACGAGATGAAGACGCTGAACGCCGACAACAAGACCGACGCCCAGCAATCGCAGATGAACGATGTCATCGCGCTGAAGCCGGCGGCCATCATCCTGGCGGCGGTCGACTTCAATGCGCTGAAACCGTCCATCGAAGCCGCGCGCGCTGCCGGCATCCCGGTGGTCGAGTTCGACCGCCAGATCACCTCGACGCCATCCGACTTCACCTCTGTCGCCGGAACGGTCGAGATCGGCTACGTCGCCGCCGACCAGGCCGAGAAGCTGCTGAAAGCCAAGAACGGCTCGGTGAAGGGCAAGGTTCTGCAGGTGCTCGGCGATCCCGGCGATCCCTACACGCTCGACATCCAGAAGGGCTTCGAAGAGAAGATGAAGGCGTTTCCGGACGTCAAGATCATCTCGCTTCCGGCCATGCAATGGGAAGCCAGCAATGCCGGCACCATCGTTGCCGACCAGATGCTGGCGAACCCGGACATCGACCTGATCTTCAGCCATGCCGCGCACCTTTCGGTCGCCGCCGTCGCCTCGCTCGAGGCGGCCGGCAAGAAGCCGGGCGACGTCATGCTGATGAGCTCGAACGGCGCTCCGGTCGGCCTCGACCTGATCCGCAAGGGTTGGCTCAACGCCGAAATCGAGCAGCCGCTCTACGCGCAGGCCGCGGCTGTCGCCATGTTCATGGACAAGATCGTCAAGAAGCAAGAGATTAAGCCCGGCGAATACGACGTGCTCGGCCTGAAATCGACCGTGACCAAAGAAGCCTGGGGTCCGAACATCAAGATCCCCGGTGCCGCCATCACCAAGGAAAACGTCGACAATCCGGCCTTCTGGGGCAACCAGAAGCCACCGACGGACACCGTCAAGTCGGTCGAATAGCCCTTGAATGCGCTCCGGGCCATAGCGGCCCGGAGCCTGCCCTTTCACAACGCCGCGTCCGAAAGGATGCTGTGGCGAATTTGCATCCGCGCCTTATCCTTGCGAAAATCAGCTTGATTTCGCGGGGGGCGCCAACCGGATCAGCCCATGAACCCGCGCACACGCAAAGCCCTGGAGTTCGTACTCGACAACCTCGTCTGGTTCATGCTGCTGTTCGTGCTGGTGGTCTTCTCCATCTTCGTCCCGAACTACTTTCAGCTTGGCATTTTCGCCAACATCATCGAGGCTTCCAGCGTGCTCGGCGTCATGTCGATCGGCCTGGCGCTGGTGATCATCGCCGGTCACATGGATCTGTCGGTCGAATCCGTCGCAGCGCTCAGCGCCATGGCGGTCGGCATCCTGTTCTGCTCATCGGGCATCGGCATGGGCGTACAGCTGCATCCCGAATGGCTGATGG
Organism: Mesorhizobium sp. M7A.F.Ca.US.006.01.1.1; assembly: GCF_003997935.1. Lineage (GTDB taxonomy): Bacteria > Pseudomonadota > Alphaproteobacteria > Rhizobiales > Rhizobiaceae > Mesorhizobium. The sequence goes on along the minus strand of NZ_RZQL01000023.1, from coordinate 37,587 downwards.
TTCCGGTTTCGCTGCTGCTGGCGCTGGCAGTCGGCGGCCTCATCGGCGCCTTCAACGGCTATCTGGTGGTCAAGGTGAAGATGAGCGCCTTCATCATCACCCTGGCGTCCTACATCTGGGTGCGCGGCCTCGTGCTGGTCGTGTCGGGCGGCCGCTCGGCGCAGGACCTGGCGCCGGCCATCCGCTGGTTCGGCATCCAGCGCCTTGCCGGCCTTCCGCTCACCGCCTGGATCGCGGTTGGCTGTTTCGTGGTCTTTTCGCTGATCATGGCCAAGACGCCATTCGGCCGGCACCTGGTGATGATCGGCGGCAACGAGACGGCCACCTTCCGCGCCGGCATCCGGGTGAACCGCAATCTCATCATCGCCTTCGTGCTCGCCGGCGCCATCGCCGGCCTCGCCGGCTGGCTGCTGGCGATCCGCACGTCGGGCGCCACCGCCAATCTCGGCGTCGGCTTGCTGTTCAACGCCTTCGCCGCGGTCGTCATCGGCGGCGTCAGCCTCAAAGGCGGCGTCGGCACCCTCCCCGGCGTCTATGCCGGCGTGCTTTTGCTCTCGGCCATCAACACGGCGATCAATTTGATGGGCCTGCCGGCCAATTTCACCCAGGTGATTCATGGCCTGCTGGTGCTGGCCGCGGTGCTGCTCGACGCCTTCAAGCAAACCATTCGCCAAAGACTCGCATGACAGGACGGCTCGCATGACAGGACGGCTAAAAGACAAGGTGGCGCTCATCGTCGGCGCCGCCCGCGGCATCGGCAAGGGCATTGCGCTCCGCTTTGCCGAAGAGGGAGCGCGGCTGGTGCTCGCCGACTCCGAGGTCGAGGCCGGGCAAGCCACCGCCGGCGAATTGGGCGTCCCCTTCATCCGCACCGACATCTCGCAAATGAGCGATGCCGAGGCCGCCGTGGCGCTGGCGCTGAAGCAGCATGGCCGCCTCGACATCATCGTGCAGAATGCCGGCATCTATCCCTGGCAGCTGATCGAGAACACCAGCGCCGACGACTGGGACCGCGTCATGGCGGTCAATCTGCGCGGCACCTTCAATGCCAGCCGCGCGGCCCTGGTGCCGATGAAGGCGCAACGCTTCGGCCGCATGCTCTACACCTCCTCCATCACCGGCCCGCATGTCACCAGCCCGGGCCATGGCCATTATTCGGCCAGCAAGGCCGGCATCAACGGCTTCATCCGCGCCGCGGCACTGGAATTCTCCAGCTACGGCATCACCGTCAACGGCGTCGAGCCCGGCAACATCCTGACCGAAGCGATCGAGCTGCATCGCGGCGAGGCGTTCATCAAGAACATGGAGGATTCCATCCCGCTTGGCCGCCTGGGCAGCCCGCGCGACGTCGCCAATGCCTTCCTGTTCCTCGCCTCGGACGATGCCAGTTACATCACCGGCACGACCATCGTCGTCGATGGCGGGCAGTTGCTGCCCGAAGGCAGCGATTTCCGGCTCGTTCCGCCATGATCATCGATTTCGGCGATGGCTTCTTCCTGCGCCAGGCGACCGAGGCCGACCATCCCGCACTTGCCATGATCTGCCTCAAGACCGGTGATGCCGGCGAGGATGCAACCGGTCGCGAAGACGCTCCGGATCTGTTGGGCCAGATCTACACCATCCCCTACCAGGTGCTGGAGCCCGACCTCGCTTTCATCGTCGATGGGCCAACGGGCGCCGCGGGCTATCTGCTGGGTGCAAAAGACACAAAGGCTTTCAATGCAGGCCTGGCCGCTAAGTGGTATCCGCGCCTTCGCGCGCAGGTGGCCGATCCCGGACCCGACCGCACACGCTGGAGCGGCAGCGACTGGGCTCGCCACCAGATCCATCATCGCGACTTCACCATTCCGCCAGCCCTGGCTGCCTACCCTTCGCACGGGCATATCGACCTGTTGCCGCAGGCGCGCCGAAAAGGCATCGGCCGGCGGGCGATGGCTTTTCTCGAGCAAAGGCTCGCCGCGCTCGGTTCACGCGGGCTTTGCCTCGAAGTGATGCCGGACAATCACAATGCGCTGCGCTTCTACAAGGCCATCGGGTTCGCGGTGTTGCGGGAGCCGGGATTGCCGGACCACAGCATCTATGTCGCCAAACGGCTGACAACCGCACCGGGAGTTATGTGAATGGTGGGCGATGACGGGCTCGAACCGCCGACATCTTCGGTGTAAACGAAGCGCTCTACCAACTGAGCTAATCGCCCGCTCCGGGCCGGACCTTTAAGCGGTCAGGGTCCGCTTCGCAAGGCCAAATGAGCGCAGGACGCCCTGGTTGGATGCCGGTTTTGCCAACAAAACGCCGGCTGTCAAAAAACCTTCTCCTGTTTGCTGTTATGCTGTCCTGTCACGCTTGACACCCGGTGGCGAACCCCTTATCCAGCGCCCCAACGACGAACACGGCTGACACGTGTTCGCCATGCGCGGGTGTAGCTCAGTTGGTTAGAGTGCCGGCCTGTCACGCCGGAGGTCGCGGGTTCGAGCCCCGTCACTCGCGCCATTTCTCCTAAGGGTATCAAGCCCTTGGCTTTGGAGAAATGTCGACATTGATTGTCAAAGGACCTTGTTGGATGAGGCAACTCGGATTGTCTCGTATCTGAGTTTTATCTCCAAGCTTGGACCCAAGAACCGCCTATGCAACGTCGGCATTGATGGCGTCACGCTCTGGTCGCGTTCAACCGGCGCAAAGCAAAGCGTTCCCCAAATCTTGTCCGTGGCACCCGGTGCGCGCCTGCCTACGCTCCCATCAACCTCCAGCCGTGCCCGAAAAAGTCATCATGGCTGTCAGCCCGATCAGGACATCCATCGAAAACTGTGAGAAGAAGGCCGGTCTAAGACGGTCAAAACGGAAGCTTTGTCCATGAGCGATTACACCAGCCTGAATCTTCTGGAGACAACACTTGCCGCCGCCAAGCAAGATCAACGGACTTTAGACGAGCAGCGGCAAAGCACTACGCCCCTTGTCGACGGCATGTCGTTTTTCGACAGCATCCGACACAATGACGATCGTGGCAGCGTGACTGAGATCTATGACCCGCGCTGGGGTTGGCATGCCGACCCGCTGGTCTTTTCCTACATGTTCACAATTCGTCCTGGCGTGGTGAAAGGGTGGGGCCTGCACAAGCTGCACGAGGACCGCTATTTTGTGATCAGCGGCGAGATGGAACTGGTCCTTTATGATCCCCGCCCCGAATCCAGCACATATGGTAAGGTTTCGAAGGTTTACCTCTCCGGCAATCATCCACGCCTGGTCAACATTCCGAAATTTGTCTGGCATGCCGACAGAAACATCGGAACATCCGACTTGGTCGCTATCAATTTCCCGACGATACAATACGATCACGCAAATCCCGATAAGTACCGCCTGCCGATCGATACCGATCTCATTCCCCATGATTTCGGCAGCGCCAAGGGATGGTGAGCAAGCCCCGCTTTTCCATCCTCATGCCGACGCACTCGCGCGTGGATGTCATCGGCGTGGCCATCCAATCGGTGCTGGACCAGACCGCCGAGGATTTTGAACTGCTGGTCGTCGGCGACGGCTGCGCGCCCGGCACCGCCGAGGTGGTCGAAGCCTTTCAGGACGCCCGCATTCGTTTCTTCGATCTGCCCAAGGCGCCGAACTTCGGCTACGCGAACCGCAACATCGTGCTGCGTGAGGCACGCGGCGAGCTGATTGGCTTTGCCGCCGATGACGATCTCCTGTTTCCGGACCATTTTGAGATCCTGGCGGACGGTCTCAAAAATGGGGCTGCCATCGCGTACAGTCAGGCACTGTGGGTTTCCACCGATGGCATCGCAGCACCCTTCCTGACCAATCTGGACCTGGCCGACGAGTTCAGGGTGTTCACTGAGGTCGGCAACACGGTACCCGCCACCTGCTTCCTGTATCGGGCTGATTGCCTGCCTTCGCGAGATGTCTGGCCGGAAGACGTCGCATCGGCCGGGGATTGGCAGTTGTGGCGGCGAATCATGCGGGAGAACCCGCGAAATCCCTTCACCTATTGCCGCGTCCCAACCGTCCTGCATTTCAGCGCCCTATGGAAAAATTCGCGTCACTCCCAGGCATCGCAACTGCAAACGTTTCTTGATATCGCGGACGGAGCCGGGTGGTGGCCTTCGGCCTTGCGCGTCTGGGTACCGAACGCCAGCAAGGAACAATCCGAGTACTCGCGCCTCATGCGCGTTGATCCTGCGGCCTGGAGCGAGCAGATGCGCCGTGCCGTCGGCGATCTGGTAGCGCGCCTTGCCTGGGAGGATGTGCAGACGATCCGACCGATGTTTGCAAGCGCTGAAGCCGAAAAGGCGACGTTGCATTCTGAAATCTCAAGGTTGCGCAGTGAGCTTGAGGCGGCTCACCAAAGCAGCGTCGGGCTGCGGAGCGCCGCTTCGGATGCAAGGAACGAGAAGGACGAGATCGAACAAAGGTTGCAAGCGTGCCAGATGCAAGTCGCGGCCTTGCATCAGTCCCGAAGCTGGCGTCTCACAGGCCCCCTGCGCAAGATCTCCACAAGCTTGCGTTCAAAAAAAACATAGCCTTAAGAACGGGCCGGAGGCGGCGGCAGCGGCTGGTCAGCCAAGCCGATCTCATCCCCTCTCCAGCAGCGCCTCGACCTCCTGCAGCGTCGGCATCGACGGCGCGGTCCCTGGCCGGGTCACCGAAATGCCAGCGACGGCGCAAGCGAAGCGCACCGCCTGCAGCGGCTCCACACCCCTGGAAAGTGCTGCGGCAAGCCCGCCATTGAAGGCATCGCCTGCCCCCGTGGTTTCGACCACCGGGCCGGCGCTGACGGCTGGAACATGGTCGGAGCGATCTTTCGAGTGCAAAAGCGCGCCCTTGTCGCCGAGCGTGACGATGACGGTGCCGATCCCCTTTTTGAGCAGCTTGTCCGCAGCGGCTCGCGCCTCGTCGACCGAGGACACCTTCATCCCGGTCAGTTCCTCCGTCTCGGTCTCGTTGGGCGTGAGGTAGTCGCAGAGCGTGTAGATGCGGTCGGGAAGCTTTGCCGCGGGGGCCGGATTGAGGATCGTCGTCACCCCTGCCCCGCGCGCGATCTCCAGCGCCCGCATGGCTGCTTCGATCGGCTGTTCGAGTTGGGTGACAAAGACGCCGGCACCGCTGATCAGCCCGGCATTGGCCTCGATATCGGCTGGAGAGATCAGCATGGCGGCACCGGGGCTGACGATGATGGCGTTGTTGCCGGTCGTCTCCTCGACGAAAATGTAGGCCGCGCCGGTGTAGCTTTCCGGCGTATCGATGACGGCATTCTTGACTCCCGCCTGCGCCCAGGTCTGCCTGGCCATGTCGGCGAAGGGATCGACGCCGAGGCGGGTGAGGAAGGTGACGTCAGCGCCGAGCTTGCCGGCGGCAACCGCCTGGTTGGAACCCTTGCCGCCCGGCCCCAGCGTGAAGGATGTGCCGAGGATGGTTTCGCCCATGCGCGGCTGGCGCTGCGCCCTGTAGGCCGTGTCGGCGACGAACACACCCAGGATGACGACCGGCTTGCCCGAAGCCATGCCGCTACTCCGCATCCGGCGGCACGACGCCCTTGCGGAAGGCGAAGCAGCCGTAGAAGCGGCGCTCGCCGGTCTGGATGACGCAATAGGCCTGTTTGGCGCGCTCGTAGAAGGCATAGCGCTCGACCGCGATCATCGGCCACGACTTGCCCTCGGCCTTGTCGACTTCCTTCTGCACCTCTTTCTGCACAGCCGGAATCTCGTCCGGCTTGCCGACAATCTCCATGCGCGCGGCCGAATCGTCGACGAATGTATCGAGCGGGTAGAGCGACAGCACCGCCTTGACCACTTGCGCCGCCGAGGCATCGATGCGCAGCACGCGGCCGAGCGCCGTCTGGCGCGCCACCGAATCGGACGGGAAATTGGTGTCGGCGATGATCAGATCATCGCCATGCCCCATTGCCCGCAATGCCTGCAGCACGTCGGCATTGAGCAGCGGGTTGATGCCTTTGAGCATGGTATTCCTCGTGAGTTGGGATCAGAGACGCTTGCCGGTCTCTGCGTCGAAAAGATGGATCTGGTCGAGCCTTGGCTTCAGCTTCAGCGTATCGCCCGGCTTGAAGTCGTGGCGCTCGCGAAACAGCGCCACCATCTCGCCTTCGCCGAAGCGCAGGAACACCAGCGTTTCCGAGCCGGTCGGCTCGACCACCGAAATCTTCGCCGGCACGCCGTCGGGATGGATCTCGAGGTGCTCCGGTCGCACGCCATAGACGACGGCTTGACCGCCCTGGGCGGCATTGCCCGATGCGATCGGGAACAGCGTGCCCGCGATGTCGACACCTGGCTTGTCGCCCTTGCGCATGACGCCCTTGAGCAGGTTCATCGAAGGCGAGCCGATGAAGCCGGCGACAAACAGGTTGGCCGGGCGGTCGAACAGTTCCAGCGGCGCGCCGACCTGCTCGATGCGGCCGTCGCGCATGACGACGATCTTGTCGGCCATGGTCATGGCCTCGATCTGGTCGTGGGTGACGTAGATGGTGGTGGTCTTCAGCCGCTGGTGCAGTTCCTTGATCTCGGTGCGCATCTGCACGCGCAGCTTCGCGTCGAGATTGGACAGCGGCTCGTCGAACAGGAAGACCTGCGGATTGCGCACGATGGCGCGGCCCATGGCCACGCGCTGTCGCTGGCCGCCGGAAAGCTGGCGGGGATAGCGCTTCAGATAGGGATTGAGGTCGAGGATGTCGGCGGCGCGCTTGACCCGCTCGGCGACCACGGCCGGATCGGTTTTCCTGAGCTTGAGCGCGAAGGCCATGTTCTGCTCGACCGTCTTGTGCGGATAGAGCGCATAGTTCTGGAACACCATGGCGATGTCGCGCTTGGCCGGCGGCAGATGATTGACGACGCGGTCGCCGATGGCGATCGTGCCGGCGGAGACGGTCTCCAGCCCGGCCACCATCCTGAGCAGCGTGGACTTGCCGCAACCCGAAGGGCCAACCAGCACCACGAACTGTCCGTCTGCGATATCGACGCTGACTTCGTGCAGAACCTTGACCGTTCCAAAGGCCTTGGCCACCTTGCTGATCGCGACTTGCGCCATATCTCCCCCATCGGCTCCATTAGCCGTAGGCGCAGAAGCTAACCAACGCGACCTGTCAGGGCAAGTCGGTCCCTTATAGATAAAAACCCGCTCTCGTTGACACGGCGTTGGGTTGTGAGAATAGTGGCAGGCGCTGGTCAAATTGTCGGTAGCCGATCCGCAATCGGAACCTCAATCGACGCAGGGTGGGGTCCTGCCTAATTCGTTTCCGAAACGGGAGCATCGTTGGCGCTCCGGCGTCCGACAGTTGGCCGATTTATTCACACTGATGTTCTGGGAGGAACAGGCGATGAGAACGGGTCTTTACGACAAACTGGTTCGAGCCGGCGCCACAAGGCGCGACATATTGAAGGGTGCGGCCAGCATGGCCGCGATCGCAGCCGCATCCGGCGCCGGACTTGGCGCCTTGACGCGCCCGGCCTCCGCGGCAAGCGAATTGCGCACAAAAATCCTGCAGATCCCCGGCGTCGGCAAAGGCCAGCCGACGGACGCTGATTTCCAGAAGGTTGGTGAACTCTGCCTCGAAGCCACCAAGGCCAATGTCAAGGAAGGCGAATTCGCCGGCGTCGAGCTGACCTTCATGGGTCTCAACAACCAGAACCTGCACAATGTGCTGTTCCGCGGCTTCCTGAAGCCATGGGAGACCTACACCGGTGCCAAGATCAACTGGATCGACCTGGCGCAGGCCGATTACAACGCCCGCCTGCAGCAGTCGATCGCCACCGGCACCGTCGACTTCGACATCATCGAAATGGGCGCGCCGTTTGAAGGCGATGTCTGCGGCAAGGGCCTGACCTCGGAAATGCCCGACTGGGTCAAGACCCAGATCGATTTCGATGATCTCGTCAACTACCTGAAGCCGCCGGTCGGCACCTGGGACGGCAAGCAATACCGTGTGACCGTCGACGGCGACGCGCACAACTTCAACTACCGCACCGACGTGTTCGCCGATGCCGACCTCGCCAAGGCCTGGAAGGACGGCGGCGGCGAAGGTGAATGGGGCGTGCCGAAGACCTGGCAGCAGGTTCAGGCGGTGACCAAGTTCCTCAAGGGCAAGAAGCTCAAGGACCAGGACGTCTATGGCTATCTCGACGCGCCAAAGCCCTGGGGCGGCTTCGGCTTCTATTTCCTCGGCAGCCGCGCCACCGCTTATGCCAAGCACCCCGACGACAAGGCCTGGCTGTTCGACGCCGACACGATGAAGCCGCGCGTCAACAATCCGGCCTGGGTGCGCGCCATCCAGGACGTCATCGACGCGCTGCCCTCCGAACCCGCCGACCAGATCAACGCCGATCCGAACACGACTGCCTTCCAGCAGTTCCTGGCCGGCACCGGCTCGATGGTCACCTGGTGGGGCGACGTCGGTTCCAACGTCAAGACCAACGACTCGTCCGTCGTCGGCGACGTCACCGGCTTCTCGATCCTGCCTGGCTCGGACGATGTCTACAATGCGAAGACCGGCGCCTGGGACAAGCTCGCCAGCGGCCCGAACTATGCGCCCAACTGCGCCTATCTCGGCTGGGGCGTCTATGTCATGGCCCGCGTCGATGCCGATGAAAAGAAGAAGAAGGCGGCATGGTCCGCTGCAGCCCATCTCGGCGGCAAGGACCTGTCGATCTGGACGGCGATGTATCCGTCGGGTTTCCAGCCTTACCGCAACTCGCATTTCGACATTCCCGAATGGGTGGCGGCCGGCTACGACGAGGCCTTCATCACCTCCTACCTGAAGTCGGAATCCGACAGCTACAACCATCCGAACGCGGCGATCGAGCCACGCATCCCCGGCATCTTCCAGTACTACAGCGCCGCCGAGGACATCTTGGCCAACACCTTCGCCGGCAAGATGAAGGCGCAGGAAGGCGCCGACGCCATTGCGGCGGCCTGGGAGAAGCTGACCGACCAGATCGGCCGCGACAACCAGATCAAGCTCTACAAAGCTTCGCTCGGCATGTAGGCTGGCCTATGAACCGTGGTCCGGCGGCAACGCCGGACCACTTTAGACCGGCTCCGGCTCCTCGAGAGCCTTCAAACGGGCGAGATTTGTGGCTGACCAGACTTCGACCGCGAACCCGTGGCCGGCAGATGCCGGCCCTTCCGATCTGATCTCTCCAGGCCGCAGACGGCTCGGCTGGGCGCTGATGGCCGTTGCGACGCTTGGCCTGCTGGCGACGATCGTGCTGGAGATCCTCTACAAGGGCAGCGCCGATACGATCGGCTTCGAGACCTGGCGCCCCGTCGTCTATGCCTATGTGCTATGGGGCGTGGCGATCGGCATCGGCCAGGTGCTGACGCGCGGCGAGGACGGCCAGCGTGCCCTGTTCCTGCTGCCGGCGCTGCTGTTCACCATTGCCATGGTGATCTTCCCGACGCTGTTCGGCTTCTACATCGCGCTCACCGACTGGAACCTCAGTTCCTTCAGTGGCCGCAAGTTCAACGGGCTCGACAATTTCTGGCAGATGCTAGCCGATCCCTACTACCGCAACGCGCTGTTCAACATGGTGCTCTATGTGCTGGCGGTGGCGGTCGAGTATGTCATTGCCTTCGGCCTGGCGCTGCTCCTCAACGCCCAGATCCGGGCGCGAAAATTCTTCCGCGTCGTCTTCCTGATGCCGCTGATGCTGTCCCCGGTCGCGGTGTCGTGGATGATCGGCAAATCGCTGATGGAATACCGGTTCGGACCGGCCGCAACGCTGGCGCGCCATCTCGGCTGGGAAAATCCGGCCTTCTTCTCGGACCCGATCATCGCCCGCATATCGATCATGATACTGGATGCCTGGACCTTCATTCCGTTCATGATGATCATGCTGCTGGCCGGGCTGCAGGCGATGTCGCGCGAGGTGCTGGAAGCCGCACGCGTCGACGGCGCCAATGCGTGGCAGACCTTCTGGCAGGTCACCTTCCCGCTGATGCTGCCGGTGTCGGTGACGGCGGTGGTCCTGCGCATCATCTTCAAGCTGAAGCTTGCCGACATCATCATCACGGTGACGTCGGGCGGCCCGGGCGGCGCAACCGATTCCGTGTCGAGCTTCATCTACCGCGAATATCGCGACCGCTCGAATGTCGGCTACGGAACCATGCTGGCGATGGCCTATCTGGTGATCATCGTCGTGTTCGTCACGTGGCTGTTGAAATTTGCCAACCGTTTTGTCCGCAATGTCAATTAAAGCAAGATGGGGGTGAATTGAGCCAGATGAGCGTTCAGACCACCGAATATGTTGCCTCGGAGATCCGCTCGCCGGCGAGCTTTCTCGCCAGCCGCGTCTTCATCTACGGGGCGCTGGCCTTCTGGGCGTTCATCTGCCTGTTCCCGATCTATTGGACGGTGACAACCTCGTTCAAGACCGCGGTCGACGTCACGCAAGGCCATCTCATCCCCTTCGTCGACTTCCAGCCGGACTGGAAAGGGTGGCGCTCGCTCGGCCTGTCGCCGGACTCGATTTTCCAGACCTCGACGGTGCGCGAGGAGTTCCTCAAGCGCTTCATGAATTCGGTGATCACCTCGGTCGGCGCTTCGAGCCTGGCCATCGTCATCGGCAGCCTCGCCGCCTACGGGCTCACCCGCTATCGCTATCATTTCGCCTGGTTCAAGAACGAGGACATCTCGTTCTTCTTCCTGTCGCAGCTGATCCTGCCGCCGGTGGTGCTGGCCCTGCCCTTCCTCGTGCTCTACCGCGAGGTCGGACTGCTCGACACGCGCGTCGGTCTGATCCTGCTCTACACGCTGATGGTGCTGCCGATCGTCATCTGGATCATGCGCGACCAGTTCAACTCGATCCCGGTCGAGCTCGAGGAAGCAGCCCTTGTCGACGGGCTGTCGATCTGGGGCGCGTTCTTCCGCATCGTCATGCCGATCGCGCTGCCGGGCATGGTCGCCGCCTTCATCCTGGCGATGGTGCTGTGCTGGAACGAGTATTTCTTCGCAGCCCTTTTGACCTCGACCGACGCCAAGACGATCCCCGTCATGGTGGCGAGCCAGACCGGCTCGCAAGGCATCAACTGGTGGTCGATGGCGGCACTTGCGACGGCGGCCATCGCGCCTCTGGCGGTGATTGGCATCGCGCTTGAACGCTATCTGATCATGGGCATGACCGCTGGCGCGGTGAAGTAGCAGGGCGGCCCGCTAGGCTGCCAGGATCGTGCGCAGGTGGTCCATGATCATGGCGACGCCCTTCTGCCCAAGCTCGGCCGAAGCATCCTTGGCGCTCTCCGTATACCAGCCGGTATTGTCGGCGAAGTGATTGGCATCGACAGCCTCCGGGCATAGCGCCAGCATCAGCGATGTCTCGCCAATGCCGGCGTGGTCGAACGGGTACTTGCCGTTCATGTCAGCCGACATCAGCGGATGCACCTGCACCCAGTTGAAGAAATTTTCCCCTGCGGCGTGTCCGGAATAGTAGTCGGCCATCGTCTGCGAACCCCACCAGCCCTCGCCGCGCTCCCTTTCGAGGAAGCGGAAGATCGCCTGACGGCCGGCGGTCTTGAACGCCAGATCGGTCGGCATGCCAGCGGCGAAGTTCTCGGTCTGGTGGTGGATGATAGCGTGGATGTTGCGAAAGCCGATGCGCAGCAGGCTGTAGAACAGCTCCTCGCCGAACGGCGCCAGCGCAGCGCCGCCGACCTGCACCGAGCCGCTGCCTTCCGGGGGCGCCACCGCATAGCTTGCCGCACCGTAGTAGAAGGGCGGCAGGATGACGACGTCCCTCTCCTTCTCGAACAGTTCCAGTGTCTTGATGACGGCCAGCGTGTCCATGCCAACGGCCATGTGCTCGCCATGGTATTCGAGCACGCCAAGCGGCAGCGCGACCGGCCAATTCTCGGCGATCGCCTTGCGGATCTGGTGTGGCAGCATCAGTTCGTAGCGCATGATCTATTCCATGTTGGTGTGGCGGGCGCGCATCGCTTCGGGCGACACGCCAATCAAGTCCCTGAGCTTCAGCACCATCACCTCGAACAGCAGGAACAGCGCGCCTTCGAACACCGAGCCCATCGGCAGGACCGACGTCTTCTGCGCCCCCTGATCGTTGGCCATGGTCTGCGCGGGAATGAGCACCGTGAAGTCGGCAAGCCTTGCCGCGCTGCCTTCGACCTGGGCGGTCAGCAGGAGATTGGTTGCACCTGCTTGGCGCGCGACCTGCATCAGGGTCAGCACGGTCGAGGTCTCCCCCGGCCCGGAACTGACCAGGAAGACATCGCCCTGCCCCAGCGGTGGCGTGCTCATGTCGCCGACCACGGAAACCGGCAGGCCCAAATGGTAGAGCCGCATGGCAAAGCCCTTGACCTGCAAGGCCTCGCGGCCGCAGCCATAGACGACGATCTGTCGCGCGCCGGCCAGCATTTTGCAGGCGGCGTCGATCCGGCTTTCGTCGATGCGTGCCAGCACGCCGCCGAGCTCCTCAAGCGCGGTCTCGAACAGGCTTTTGCTCTTGTCGCTCACCGCAAACCCGCCATTGAAAAATCACCCTGGTATTTGCCGCTCTTGCTGCCACGAACAGCTTGATTTCGTTATGCTAGCAACCGTGAAAATGCGTGTCCAACGCGCAGCTATGCTTTTGCCTGATCACAGGCGTGATAGTGTCATGTCAGACAAATCAAGCGAGGCAAACGGCAGGATATGAAGACACGGCATTTCGACCGCATCGGCAATGGCGGCATTAGTTTCACCGAGCTCGGCTTCGGCGCGGCGCCGCTCGGCAATCTCTACCGTGCCGTCTCGGACGAGGACGCCAACGCCACGCTGGAGGCCGCCTGGGCGACCGGCTGCCGCTACTACGACACCGCGCCGCTCTATGGGCTCGGCCTCTCGGAAACGCGGCTCAACCCGTTCCTGCGCGGCAAGAAGCGCGACGACTATGTGCTGTCGAGCAAGGTCGGCCGCATCATGCGCGCCTGCCCGCCCGAAGAGCGCACCGGCATCGGCAAGTTCTTCGACACGCCATCACGCCGCGAGGTGTTCGACTACAGCTATGACGGTGTCATGCGCTCGTTCGAAGCCTCGCTTGAGCGCCTCGGCGTCGACCGGATCGACATTCTCTTCGTGCACGATGTCGACATCTTCACGCACGGCAGCAAGGAAGCCTCCGACCGGCGCATCGAGGAGTTCATGCGCTCGGGCTATTACGGCTTGTTGTCGCTGCGCGACCAGGGCGTGATCAAGGCGTTCGGTGGCGGCATCAATGAGTGGCAGGTCGCGCAGACGCTGGCTGAGCGCGGCGACTTCGACCTGTTCCTGCTGGCCGGGCGCTATACGCTCTTGGAACAGGAGGCGCTGACATCCTTCCTGCCGCTCTGCCAGGCACGCGGCATCGGCATCGTTCTCGGCGGCCCCTACAACTCCGGCATCCTGGCGACCGGACCGAAGCCCGGCGCCTACTACAATTACTCCGAAGCGCCGAAGGACATACTCGATCGGGTCGCCGGCATCGAGAACGTCTGCAAGCGTCATGATGTCAGGCTGATCGAGGCCGCCCTGCAATTCCCGCTGCTGCACCCCTCGGTCGTTTCGGTGATCCCCGGTGGCCAGCGGCCGAGCGAAGTCGAGAGCAATCGCTCGCTGCTCGATGCGAAACTGCCGGCAGCGCTTTGGGCCGATCTCAAGAAGGAAGGCCTGATGCGCGCCGAGGCGCCGACCGAATAAGCCGGCCGCCATCGCGTCAGCGTCGGGTACAAAAATGAAAAGCCGGGCAAGCCCGGCTTTTCTGAGGTCTCTGAAAAGAAAAAACGCTTAGTTGACTGCGTCCTTGAGGCCTTTGCCGGCCGAGAACTTCGGCACGGTACGTGCCGGGATCTTCACTTCGGCGCCGGTCTGAGGATTGCGGCCGGTCGACGCCGCACGCTGTGACACGGTGAAATTGCCGAAGCCGACAAGCCGGACATCGCCGCCCTTCTTCAGTTCGCCGGTGATCACGGAAAATACCGCATCGACCGCCGACTGCGCGTCACCCTTCGAAATGCTCGCGGCGTCGGCGACAGCGGACACCAGTTCGTTCTTGTTCATAAAAATTCCCTTCCATGAGAACACCGGAACTAACGACTCATCCGGCAGGAAACGGACTTTAGAAAGAAGCGCTCCCGCAACCAAGTCGAAAAGGCAGGAAAAAAGCGGAAAAAGCCCGGAATTCCGGGGTTTTTCACATGAAAAAGCCGGGCGCTAGGCCCGGCTCTCCGTTTGTGCACTGCAACCTCATCGAAAACCAACGCATGGCCCCGAAAACCGTAGCCGGTTTCCGGCAGGGGCCATGCGCAAGTCCGAGCGTCAGAGCGTCCTTTGTGCGTCCAGATGGAGGCCCGGCGCTTTAATGCGCCAGGGACTTTCCAGCGTCGTCGGCACTGTCTGTCGCGGCCGGCGGATTGACCGGTTCGACCCATTCGATCGGCTCCGGCATACGCACCAGCGCGTGGCGCAACACCTCGCCGACACGTGAGACTGGAATGATCTCCATGCCGTTCTTCACATTGTCCGGAATCTCCGCCAGGTCCTTGGCATTGTCTTCCGGGATCAGCACCTTCTTGATGCCCCCGCGCAGTGCGGCGAGCAGCTTCTCCTTGAGCCCGCCGATCGGCAAGATGCGGCCGCGAAGCGTTATCTCGCCGGTCATCGCCACATCCGCCCGGACCGGAATACCCGTCAGTACCGACACAATGGCTGTCGCCATGGCAGCACCTGCAGACGGGCCGTCCTTCGGCGTGGCGCCTTCCGGCAAGTGCACGTGGATGTCGCGCTTGTCGAACAGCGGCGGCTCGATGCCGAAATCGACGGCGCGCGAGCGGACATAGGAGGCCGCCGCCGAAATCGATTCCTTCATCACGTCGCGCAGATTGCCGGTCACCGTCATGCGGCCCTTGCCGGGCATCATGACGCCTTCGACCGTCAGCAGCTCGCCGCCGACTTCCGTCCAGGCAAGACCTGTGACGACACCGACCTGATCGTCAGCCTCGACCTGGCCGAAGCGGTAGCGCTGCACACCAAGATAATCGGAGAGGTTCTCCGCCGTGATGCTCACCGTCTTCGTCTTCGTCTTCAGGATCTCGGTCACCGCCTTGCGCCCGAGCTTCATCAGCTCGCGCTCCAGGCTCCTGACGCCCGCTTCACGGGTGTAGGTCTGAACGATGGCGCGGATCGCGTCCTCACCGACGGAAAACTCCTTCGGCTGCAGCGCGTGATCGCGGATCACCTTCGGCATCAGGTGCCGCTTGGCGATCTCGATCTTCTCATCCTCGGTGTAGCCGGCGATACGGATGATCTCCATGCGGTCCATCAAGGGCGCCGGGATGTTCAGCGTGTTCGCCGTCGTCACGAACATGACGCTCGACAGGTCGTATTCGACCTCGAGGTAATGGTCCATGAACGTCGAGTTCTGTTCCGGATCGAGGACCTCGAGCAACGCCGATGACGGATCGCCACGGAAGTCCTGGCCCATCTTGTCGATCTCGTCGAGCAGGAAGAGCGGGTTGGACTTCTTGGCCTTCTTCATCGACTGGATGACCTTGCCGGGCATCGAGCCGATATAGGTGCGCCGGTGGCCACGGATCTCGGCCTCGTCACGCACGCCGCCCAACGCCATGCGGATGAATTCGCGACCGGTCGCCTTGGCGATCGACTTGCCGAGCGAGGTCTTGCCAACGCCGGGAGGGCCGACGAGGCACAGGATCGGCCCCTTCAGCTTCTTTTGGCGGCTTTGCACGGCGAGGTACTCGACGATGCGCTCCTTGACCTTGTCGAGGCCGAAATGATCGGTGTCGAGCACGTTCTGCGCGAAAGCCAGGTCCTGCTTGACCTTGGAGTTCTTGCCCCACGGGATCGACAGGATCCAGTCGAGATAGTTGCGCACGACGGTCGATTCAGCCGACATCGGCGACATCGTCCGGAGCTTCTTCAACTCGGCTTCCGCCTTTTCGCGAGCCTCCTTGGAGAGCTTGGTCTTCTTGATGCGCGCCTCGATCTCGGCGGCCTCGTCGCGGCCGTCCTCGCCTTCGCCGAGCTCCTTCTGGATCGCCTTCATCTGCTCGTTGAGGTAGTATTCGCGCTGCGTCTTCTCCATCTGGCGCTTGACGCGCGAGCGGATGCGCTTCTCCACCTGCAGGACGGAGATTTCGGCTTCCATGAAGCCCATAGCCTTTTCCAGCCGCTCCTTGACCGAGAGCGTGGCCAGCATTTCCTGCTTTTCAGGGATCTTGATGGCGAGATGCGAAGCGACCGTGTCGGCGAGCTTGGAATAGTCGTCGATCTGGCTGGCAGCGCCCACCACTTCGGGCGAGATCTTCTTGTTCAGCTTCACGTAGTTCTCGAAGTCGGTGACGACCGAACGCGCCAGCGCCTCAACCTCGACCTCTTCCTCTTCCGGCTCGACCAGCGCCGCGGCGCGGGCCTCGTGGAAGTCGGGACGGTCGGTGAACGAGACGATTTTCGCACGCGAAGCGCCTTCGACCAGAACCTTGACGGTGCCGTCTGGCAGCTTGAGCAATTGCAGCACATTGGCGAGCGTGCCGATGTCGAAGATGGCATCGGGCTCGGGATCGTCGTCGGCGGCATTCATCTGGGTGGCAAGCAGGATCTGCTTTTCCTGACCCATCACCTCTTCCAGCGCCTTGATCGACTTCTCACGCCCAACGAAGAGCGGAACGATCATGTGCGGGAACACCACGATGTCGCGCAGCGGGAGAACTGCGAAGACGCCGTCGCTGGGTGCCTTGGATACTTTGGCCATTGTCCAACCTTTCATGTCGCGGCCGCTAATTGAGCCAACCGCGAATCTTATATTAACGACCGGGGATCGTTCCGCCTACCACCGTTTGTGACGGGAGTTTTACAGCACAGAAATCGGGCACCTCGGCCTTCTCCAGTTAGTTGGATGCACGACCCCCAAAGATCAAGGGGCGTGTCCAAATCCGCACTTCCAAACCGTCCACCAGTGGCACATTTGCGACGCCCAGCCCGTATGCCGCGCAAAACCCCTGTGCGACAGCAAAACGGCGCCTTGCGGCGCCGTTTCAGAGTATCGCTGCGGGCTCATGTCAGGCGCTGACATTGCCCTTCTTTTCCTTCTGCTCGGAGTAGATGTAGAGCGGCCGGGCACTGCCGGTCACCACCTCCTCCGAAATCACCACTTCGCGCACGCCTTCGAGTGCGGGAAGCTCGAACATCGTGTCGAGCAGGATCGCCTCCATGATCGAGCGCAGGCCGCGCGCACCGGTCTTGCGCTCGATGGCGCGCTTGGCGATCGCCGAAAGGGCGTTCTCGTGGAAGGTCAGGTCGACATTCTCCATCTCGAACAGGCGCTGGTACTGCTTGACCAGCGCGTTCTTCGGCTCGGTCAGGATCTGGATCAGCGCCGGTTCGTCAAGGTCTTCCAGCGTCGCCAGGACCGGCAGACGGCCGACAAATTCGGGGATAAGACCGAACTTCAACAGATCCTCGGGCTCGACCAGGCGGAAAACATCGCCGGTGCGGCGATCCTCCGGCGAAGCGACGATGGCGCCGAAGCCGATCGACGTCTTGCGGCCGCGATCCGAGATGATCTTGTCCAGCCCGGCGAAGGCGCCGCCGCAGATGAACAGGATGTTGGCTGTATCGACCTGCAGGAACTCCTGCTGCGGATGCTTCCTGCCGCCCTGCGGCGGCACGGAGGCGACGGTGCCTTCCATGATCTTCAGGAGCGCCTGCTGCACGCCCTCGCCCGACACGTCACGGGTGATCGAGGGATTGTCCGACTTGCGTGAAATCTTGTCGATTTCGTCGATGTAGACGATGCCGCGCTGGGCCCGCTCGACATTGTAGTCGGCCGATTGCAACAGCTTCAGGATGATGTTCTCGACGTCCTCGCCGACATAACCGGCTTCGGTCAGCGTCGTCGCGTCAGCCATGGTGAAGGGCACGTCGATGATGCGGGCCAGCGTCTGCGCGAGCAGCGTCTTGCCGCAACCGGTCGGGCCGATCAAAAGGATGTTGGACTTCGCCAGCTCGACATCGTTGTTCTTGCCGGCATGCGCGAGGCGCTTGTAGTGGTTGTGGACCGCCACCGACAGCACGCGCTTGGCGTAAGGCTGGCCGATGACATAGTCGTCGAGAACCTTGAGGATCTCCTGCGGTGTCGGCACGCCTTCGCGCGACTTCACCATCGAGGTCTTGTTCTCCTCACGGATGATGTCCATGCAGAGTTCGACGCACTCGTCGCAGATGAAGACCGTCGGACCGGCGATCAGCTTGCGCACTTCGTGCTGGCTTTTGCCGCAAAACGAGCAGTAAAGCGTGTTCTTGGAATCGCCGCTGTTGTTGCCGACCTTGCTCATTTTCATGTCCTTTCATGGCCGCCCGCCGATGGTCTGGCTGAAAGGGCGCATACTCTATCTATCGCGGGAAACCGCCGCCGCCAGTGTGTCCCGGCTCCCGCAACGCATTCCGTACGAAACACAAATCAGAAAACGTGGCAATGATTCGCGACAACCCCGCATAAAGCTAAGCCGCCGAAACTCAACATAGCCTTAACGTAGGCAATCCTGTCCCCCGAGGGAACAGCCAATTGTGGCCGAAATGCCGCAAGACACACCAAAAGCGCGTGATGCCGCCATCCAACTGCCAATAAGCCCTTATGCCACGACGCCTTCAGCCGGCTCGCGCGACGAAATGACCTTGTCGATGAGGCCGAAATCCCTGGCTTCGTCGGCGGTCATGAAATGGTCGCGGTCGAGCGTTTTCTCGATCTCTTCATAGCTCTTGCCGGTGTGCTTGACATAGACCTCGTTGAGGCGACGCTTCAGCTTGATGATGTCCAGGGCATGGCGCTCGATGTCGGATGCCTGGCCCTGGAAGCCGCCGGAAGGCTGGTGAACCATGATGCGGGCGTTCGGCGTGGCAAAGCGCATATCCTTGTGACCGGCGGTCAGGAGCAGCGAGCCCATCGAGGCCGCCTGGCCGATACAGAGCGTCGACACGGCCGGCTTGATGAACTGCATGGTGTCGTAGATCGCCATGCCCGAGGTCACAACGCCGCCTGGCGAATTGATGTAGAGGTTGATTTCCTTCTTCGGATTCTCGGCTTCGAGGAACAAAAGCTGCGCGCAGACCAGCGTCGCCATGCCGTCCTCGACCGGACCGGTGATGAAAATGATGCGTTCCTTGAGGAGACGCGAGAAAATGTCGTAGGCCCGCTCGCCGCGATTGGTCTGTTCGACCACCATCGGAACGAGGTTCATGTAGGTTTCGACGGGGTTCTTCATCAGATATCTCTTATCTCGCGGTGGGATTCCGGCGCCGGCAATGCCGGCAGAATCGGTTCTGGATCGTTATTCCGTAAATAGGATGCCGGCTCATCCTTGTGCAAGGCCGACCCCTCCTAGCCATCTGGGTAAGTCGAATCAAGCTTTCTGACCGAGGATTCGCGGGCGGCGGATGCCTCCGCGGGTCCGGAGCCGCATGGCCGGCCCCGCAAGGTAGCAGTTTCTTAACCGCGTCACTTAACGAAATGCGCCGAAATCGCTTTTCTCGGAAACGGCTTCCTCTACAATTCAACGTTGAACTTATGCGTAGAGTTCAACAGGGGGAGTGTCATGCCCGGGAAAACCGCATGCTTCACCATTGCCGGGCTGACCGTGCTCGGCACGATTTCGCAGACGGCGGCTGGCGGCCGCGCCGTCGAATGTTTTGAGCCGGTCCGCAGTCCGGCCGTCTACGACACGGTCTATGAAGACGTGATGATCAGTCCGCCCGGTCAGCAGGTCGACTATATCGCCCCTATCTATGGCACGCGCGAGCGAGTCGTGATGACCGTTCCGGCGCAAGTAACCTACCAGATCGTACCGGCCGTCACCCGCACCGTCTACCGTACGGTCCGGGTCGATGGCGGCGGCTATTCCTGGGAATGGCGCGTCATCCACGGCCGCAAGGTGCTGTGCAAGGTCTGGCACAAGGCGCGCTACGAACGTGTCGCCAAAACCGTGGTGATCCAGCCCGAACGCACGCGGCGCGTCGTCATTCCCGCACAATATGACAGGATTGCCCAGGAGGTGCTGGTGCGGCCGGAACAAAGGCGCGTCATCGATGTCCCCGCCTTCTACCAGACCGTCGCGCGCCGCGTGCTGGTTCGCGAGGGGTCTTCAGGCTGGCGGCGAGTGCATATTCCCAGGCATTGCCAGGATTAGCGAGCATAGCGTAACCTGCGTCGCAGCGGATCTCCGTTGGGCTGAGGGCATGCGCGACCTGGAAATTTCCAATCAGGAATTGTCAGACCTTGCCGAAGAAGCCTTGGCGCTTGCCAAAGGCTATTGGGCCTCCCTCGAGGAACGTCGGACGTATCCTACGACAAGCGGCAAACAGACGACGGAACTCTTCTCGCGGCCTTGGCAGGAGAGCGGCCGCGGTCGGGAAGTCTTGCAGGATTTCAAGTCGATCGCGGAGCATGTCCGGCCTTCAACCGGCAGGTTCTTCGGTTATGTCGTCGGCTCCGGCGAACCGATCGGCGCGCTGGGGGAACTGCTGGCTGCGGTGCTCAATCAGAATGTCACGTCGTGGCGCTCGGCACCGGCTGCGACATCGATCGAACGCGCCGTCGTCGAATGGTTGGCGGAGGCTGTCGGTTGCCCCGGATTTACAGGCAGCCTGTGTGGCGGCGGCTCGACGGCGAACCTCATGGCTCTGGCGATGGCGCGGGAAGCGAAGCTGCCAGCCAACGAAACAGGCGTGCGGCCCTGCGTGATCTATGCTTCCGAGCAAGTGCACATGTCCATTCCAAAGGCCGTCGCGCTGCTGGGCATCGGCAGAAAAAATCTCCGTTTGATCCCTGTCGACGACAAATTCAGGATGCGTACAGATGCCCTCCAGGCGGCTATTGCCGCCGACCGCGCCGTCGGCAACATGCCCATCGCCATCGTGGCCACGGCCGGCACCATCGTCTCCGGTGCGATCGATCCCCTCCCCGAAATCGCAGACATCGCCCGTAGGGAAGCGTTGTGGATGCATGTCGATGGGGCCTATGGGGGACTGGCGGCGCTGGCCGTCCCGGAAAAGTTCCAGGGACTTTCCCTGGCGGATTCGCTGTCGCTCGATGCGCATAAATGGCTATATCAGCCACTCGATTGCGGCTGCCTGCTCAATCGTCACCCAGACGTCGCGCGCACGACTTTCTCGCACAGCGATGATTATGTCCGGATATTGAGCGAAGACCCCACGGAAGCATTTGCTTTCTTCGAGGAGTCGATCGAACTGTCTCGGCGCTTCCGTGCGCTGAAACTCTGGATGTCGCTGCAGTATCACGGACGCCGTGCCTATCGCGAAGCCATCGCGCGCGATCTGCACCATGCCCAGATGCTGGCACAGGCAATCGCTTCGCAGCCGGACCTTGAGCAGCTTGCGCTGGTATCGCTAAGCGCGGTCTGTTTCCGCCACCGCTCCAAGGACAACGAAGCGATCCTGCGCCGCGTGATCGCGCGCGGCCGCGTGTATCTGTCGAATGCATCGATCAACGGTCAGTTCGCGCTGCGGGCGTGTTTCGTCAATCACAGGACGACCTTGGATGACGTACGGGCGATTGTGTCCGAAGTCATTGCCGCCGCAGACGAACTCAATCATTGAGCCGCCGCGGATTTGGCCTCGTGCGGCTAGGCGACCTCCGCCCGCAGCCATGCCTTCAAGCCGGCGATATCCCCGTCGCCGACGGCAGCGGCAACACGCCTGCCAACCGCTGCGCCGAACTTGTAGCCGTGGCCGGAGCATGCCGAGACAACAAGGCATTTGCCCTTTTCATGCGCCATGAATTTTTCGTCTGATGTGAAAGTGTAGGCGCAGGTGACGACCTCGGTCACCCGATACTCCGCGATGCGGGCGATCGGCGGCGAAAACAGGTTGCGGATCGCCTCGCCCTCGCCCGCCACCGGTTGACGATTCCAGTCGGCGTCGCTGGTCGGCACCCTGTGCAGCCCGGACCCAAATTTCATGCCGGCGCCGCCCGAGGGCGGGATCACATAGCCGTCGATCGCGCCGCCGACATCGAGGACGACCGGTGCCGCCTGCCAGGCCGCCTTGAGGTCGGCCGGCGGTTCGACATAGGCAAGTGCGGTTCGATAGGTCTTCAGCTCTCCGTCCAGCTCCGGAAACAGTTTCAGCACCCAGGCGCCGGCGGCGACGACGATGCGGTCGGCCTGCATGGTCTCGCCGCTTTCGAGCACGATGTGGCCGGCTTCCGCGTCGACTTCGACGCCCTTGCTATTTTCGTAGACATTGGCGCCGTTGGCGCGCAGCCAATTTGCCAGGCCGGAGGCGATCTTGCGGCAATGCAGGGCGCCGCCTTCGGTCGAGAAATAGGCGTAGCGAAACGAGCCGGGCTCGAGAAATGGCCAGCGTTTCACCGCTGCATCGGGCTCCAGCAATTCGAACGGAAAATTGCCTTCTTCCAGGCCCTCGCGATATTCCTCGGCCTCGTCGCCCGGCTCGCGCGAAATGCAGACAAATCCCCTGGGATCGAGGTGGCTTTCGCCGAGATCGGCCCACATCTCGTCCCAGGCCTGATAGGCTTCGGTGATCAGCCGGCCGTAGCCGGTCCCCGCGCGGTAGGCGCGGCGGATAATGCGGTGGTGGTCGCCCGACGCGGCCAGCGGGTTCGGGATCGGCCCCTGTTCGACGATCGAAACGCTGTGACCCGCCTTGACCAGCGACCATGCCGTCGAGAGACCGGCAATACCCGCGCCGACAACGATCACCTTCATCAAATCAGACTTTCCGCAGCCGGTCGGCTGGCTCAACGTATTGGATTGCGGGCGCCAACATACGGTCTGGAACCAGGCTGGCAAGCCGCGCTATTGATCTGGCATGAGCAAATTGACGCCTCCCGCCCTGGCCTTTGATCCAGCCACTCGACATCTGCGGCTCGACCCGCACGAGCCGGCTTTTTTTCAAAACCCTTATGATGCCTATGCTTTCCTGCATGGCGTATCGAATGCATTCTTCTGGGAAGAATTCGACTTCTGGTGCTTTGGCGGTTTCGACGACGTCAACCGGCTGCTGCGCGACCGCCGTTTCGGCCGGCAGAACCCGGCCGGCATTCCAGACAGCCGCGGCATTGGACAGGACCGCAGCCATCTCAGGGCCTTCGACGGCGTCGAAGCCAATTCGATGCTGGAACTGGAGCCGCCGGTGCATACGCGGCTGAGAACACTGGTCAACCGCGCCTTCGTCTCGCGCCAGGTCGAACGGCTGCGGCCGCGTGTCGAGACTTTGGCCAACGAGTTGATCGACCGTTTCGAACCAGGCAAGACGGTCGACCTGTTGCCTGCTTTCGCGGCGCCCTTGCCGATCACCATCATTGCCGAAATGCTCGGCGTGCCGGTCGAAATGGGGCCGCAACTGCTCGACTGGTCGCACCAGATGGTTGCCATGTACATGCATGGACGCACACGCGCGATCGAAGAGACGGCCAACCGCGCCGCCCGCGAATTTGCGGATTTCCTGCGTGGCTACGTCACCGAGCGACGCCGGAATCCCGGCGACGACCTGTTGTCGCTGCTGATCTCGGCGCAGGAGGACGGTGAGAGGTTGTCGGAGGACGAGATGGTGTCCTCGGCGATCCTGCTGCTCAATGCCGGCCATGAAGCGACCGTGCATCAGACGGGCAATGCCGTCCGCTCGATCCTTATGCAAGGTGGCGATGTCAGCCGCTTCTTCGGTTCGCCCGAGGCGACCGCGGCAACGGTCGAGGAATGCCTGCGCTTCGACGCGCCACTGCACATGTTCGCGCGCTATGCCTATCAGGAGATCGAGGTCGCGCCCGGCATCGTCGTGCAGCCGGGCCAGACGATCGGGCTGCTGCTGGGCATGGCCAATCATGACCCACGCGCCTTTGCCGATCCCCTCGCCTTCCGGCCCGACCGTGCCGACCAGAAGAACGTATCCTTTGGCGCCGGCATCCATTTCTGCATCGGCGCGCCGCTCGCCCGTCTCGAATTGCAGGTGTCGCTGAAAACCCTGTTCGAACGGCACCCGAAGCTGCATCTTGCCGAACGGCCAAGCTTCCGCGACACTTACCACTTCCATGGGCTGGAAAAGCTCGCCGTCGGCTTTTGATGAAGCGCGGATCTGCCTTGACCTTCCATGACAAGGCGCCGGAAGCCTGCCTCAGCCAGTTTCCGAGAAGTATCAGAGCTTGATCACATACTCCTTGCGAGTCGTTTCAAGGACTTCCCAGCTGCCTTTGAAGCCGGGCCTCAGCACAAAACTGTCGCCGGTCTTGACGGTGCGCGCCTGCCCACCGTCCTCCGCGATCACCGAAACGCCGGACAGGATGTGGCAGAACTCCCACTCGTCGTAGACGATGCGCCATTTGCCCGGGGTCGATTCCCAGATGCCAGCGTAGAGGCCGCCGTCGCGCTCCTCGACATTCCAGGTGCGGAATTTGGGATCGCCCGAGATCAGGCGATCCGGCGCCGGCGCGCCCTGTTCGGCGTCGACAGTGTCGACGCCGATGGCAAGGAATTTTGACTCGCTCATGATCGGTCAGACCTTGGCAAGCGCCTGTTCGAGGTCGGCGACGATGTCGTTGACGTCCTCGATGCCGATCGAAAGCCGCACCGTGTCCGGTCCTGCGCCGGCCTTGACCTTCTGCTCGTCGGAAAGCTGGCGGTGCGTGGTCGAAGCCGGGTGGATGACCAGCGACTTGGTGTCGCCGACATTGGCGAGGTGCGAGAACAGCTCGAGCGCCTCGACAAATTTGACGCCGGCGTCATAGCCGCCCTTCAGCGCGAAGGTGAACACGGCGCCGGCGCCAAGAGGCGAGTACTTCTTCTGCAGCGCGTTGTTCTTGTCGCTGGGCAGGCCGGGATAGTTCACCGATGCGACCTTGGGATGGTTGGACAACCAGGCAGCAACGGTGACGGCATTGTCGCAGTGGCGCTGCATGCGCAGCGGCAGGGTTTCTAGGCCGGTCAGGATGAGGAAGGCATTGAACGGCGAGATCGCCGGACCGAGGTCGCGCAGGCCGAGAACGCGCGCGGCAATGGCGAAGGCGAAATTGCCGAAGGTTTCGTGCAGGACAAGACCGCCATATTCCGGGCGCGGTTCCGACAGCATCGGGTACTTGCCCGACTTCGACCAGTCGAAGGTGCCGCCATCGACGATGGCGCCGCCGATCGAATTGCCGTGGCCGCCGATAAATTTCGTCAGCGAATGGACGACGATGTCGGCGCCATGCTCGATCGGCCGGATCAGGTAGGGCGAAGCCAGCGTGTTGTCGACGATCAGCGGCAGGCCGTGCTTGCGCGCGATGTCGCCGATCTTCTCGATATCGACGAAGGTGCCGCCCGGATTGGCGAGGCTCTCGATGAAGATCGCCTTGGTCCTGTCGTCGATCTGGCTCTCGAAGGTCGAGATGTCGTTGGTGTCGGCCCAGCGCACCTCCCAGCCATAATTCTTGAACGCATGGCCGAACTGGTTGATCGAACCGCCATAAAGCTTGTTGGCGGCAACGAAATTGTCGCCCGGCTGCATCAGATTGTGGAACACGATCACCTGCGCGGCGTGGCCGGAAGCGACCGCGAGTGCCGCCGTGCCGCCTTCGAGGGCCGCCATGCGCTCTTCCAGCACCGCCTGGGTCGGATTCATGATGCGGGTGTAGATGTTGCCGAAGGCCTTGAGCCCGAACAGCGACGCGGCATGGTCGGCATCGTCGAAGACGAAGGAGGTCGTCTGGTAGATCGGCGTGGCACGCGCGCCGGTCGCCGGGTCGGGCTTGGCGCCGGCATGAACGGCGAGCGTGTTGAAACCTGGCGTGCGGGTCACTGAAAACCTCCCTTTTGAAACTCTTGAAATCGCCGCGCATTCTTGGCGAAGCACGAGCGCGAATGCAAAGAAGAAATTACCCTTCGGTCAGCGATCTACGGCCGAAGGACGAGAAAATGCGCTGGTCTAAGGAACAATTTTGCGTCCAAGGCGCATTGCGCATCAGGCCTTGCTTTTGCTGCGCGTCGTTATCCCAAAACCGCCGCGCACCTTTGAGCGACGTGCACTACTTCTGGCGCACGCCGAAACTCTGGAATCCCGACCGCATCAACGGCTTCTTCGACGACAGCACGCCGGAATTGACGCCGGTCCAGCCGATCTCGCCGGACAGCTTGCCATATTCGATCTTGGGGCAGCGGTTCATCACCACCTTGATGCCGGCGGCCTCGGCGCGCGCGGCCGCCTCGTCATGGCGCACGCCAAGCTGCATCCAGATCACTTTCGGCAAGGGATCGAGCCGCAGCGCCTCGTCGACGATGCCGGGCACCGCCGCCGGCGCGCGAAAGACATCCACCATGTCGATCGGCTCTGGAATATCGGCGAGCCTCGCATAGGTCATCCGGCCGAGGATCTCCTTGCCGGCCTGGCCAGGATTGATCGGAAACACCGAAAACCCCTTGGCCAGCAGATATTTCAGCACGAAATAGCTCGGCCGCACATCATTGGCGGATGCGCCGACCATGGCGATGGTCTTCACCGAATTGAGGATGCCGGCGATGTAGGTGTTGTCGTAGCTATCGTGGTTCATGCGGCTTCCTGCGGTAGTGGTATCGGTAAAGTTCACGGCTGAACCCAAGCGAGGCATAGAGTGCGCGAGCCGGCGTGTTGTCGGCCACCACCTGCAAGCATGCCGCGTGAGCCCCTGCCCGCCGCGCCCAGTCGATGAGGCCGCCGACGGTCTTGCGGCCCAGGCCTTGCTGCCTGAAACGGCCGTCGGTTTCAACCGATTCCACCACAAGCAGGCCATTGCGGATGACACCATAGGCCAAGGCGGCAATTTCGCTGTCGCGTTCACACGAAACGAACGCCCGCTCGCCGACGATCAGTCCGGTCATCTCGCGAAAAATGCGGCGCTCGGCGTCGTCAAAGGCTCCCATGCGGAACCGCGCCGCGAGCCAGTCCTCGCCCGGCACCTTTAAAACGGTGACCTGATCGTCGCGGACTTCAGCCAGGTCGCCGATCCCGGCATGGAGATGGATCGTGCCGCCTTCCGGCTGGTAGCCGCGACGGTCAAGCGCGGTTTCGAGCTCGCCGGCGATGTCGGGAACCCGAAACAAGGGCATCTGGCCGTGGCCGATGTAGAAAGACTCGGCGGCGTCGATGACCGCATCAGGCACGCCCCGCTTTTCGCGCAAGGGATTGGCCGAATTGGTGCGCCGGATCCGTCCGCCCGATCGCCGTAGAAGCCAGCCATCAACCACCGTCTCGGTCGCCGCCGGCCAGCCTTCGCGGCACGCCTGCTCGACGCGCCAATTGAGATCATCGTCGCCGGCGCTCACGCGTCATCCTCCCGCAGTGCTTCCTCCATGAAGGCCTGCGGATCGGTGCAGAAGTCGCGCATCATGCGAAAATGATCGGTGTCGCTGAAATCGGTCGGGTCGAGCCCGAAGCGGCTGATGCGGAACAGCCGCGCGCCGGGGCAAGCCATCAGCAGCGGCGAATGCGTCGCCATGATCACCTGCGCCGTACCGGACTGGTCCATGCGCCGCAGCATCTTGAGCAGCTCGATCTGACGCGTCGGAGACAGCGCGCTCTCAGGTTCGTCGAGGATGTAGATGCCTTGCCTGCGGCAGCGCTCCTCGAAAAAGCGGATAAAGCCCTCGCCATGCGACCAGGACAGGAAGTCCGGCGGCGGCGGCCTGAACGGATCTTCCAGCGCCGCCTGATCGAGATAGCGCGCCACGGAATAGAAGGATTCGGCTCGGAAGAACCAGCCGGCGGTGACTTTCGGCAGCCAATGGCCGCGAAATGCGTTGGCCAGCGCGGCACCGCTCTTGTCGATGGCGCTGGAATGGTCGACCGGCCTATATCCCTTGCCGCCGCCGGCTTCGTCGTAGCCGGCCAGCGCGCCGATGGCCTCGAGCAGCGTCGATTTGCCGGTGCCGTTCTCGCCGACGATGATGGTGATTGGCGTGGTGAATTCGAGCTCGAATTCGTGCCCGCGAAACAGCGGCAGGTTCCAGGGATATTTTTCCCAATCCTCGACCCGCTCGGGGGCGAGTAGGATGCGCTTCAGATAGGGAGCTTTAAGCCGCGTCAGCTGCTTGCGATGGGCCATCAGCCAGGCAGCGAAATCGTGCCGTCTTCCGCGATCGGAAAAGCCGGATTATGCGCCACTTCCCAAACATGCCCGTCGGCGTCGGCGAAGTAGCCGTACCAGCCGCCCCAGAAAGCGCGGCCGGCCGGCTTGACGATGCGGCCGCCGGCTTTTTCTGCCCTGGCGAGCACGTCGTCGACTTCGGCGTCGGAACGGGTGTTGTAGGCGAGGTAGACCGCCGATGGCGCCTTGCTGAAGGCAATGCCGGAATCCTCTTCGGCGCTGGCACGCGGGAACAGGCCGAGAATGACGCCGCCCATCTGGAAGAAGGCGACACCTTCGGTGATGCCGGCGTGACGGGCCAGGCCCATCGCCTCATAGAAACGCACGGCGCGGTCGAGATCGTCGGTGGCGATCGTTATGATGGAGATGCGCGGTTCCATGACTACTCATCCGTCCATTCCGGCTTGCGCTTGCCGATGAAGGCGCCAATGCCTTCCTCCGCGTCGCGTGCCAGCATGTTTTCGACCATGATGCGGCCGGTATAGGCATAGGCGTCGGCCAGCCCCATTTCGGCCTGCGCGTAAAACGCCTCCTTGCCCTTCTTGACCACCAAAGATGATTTGGAAGCAATGGTTTGCGCGTATTTGGTGACGATCTGATTCAGGTATTCGCGCGGCACGACGCGGTTGACCAGGCCGAATTCCTTGGCGGTTGCCGCATCGATCGTCTCTCCGGTCAGCAGCATCTCCATCGCATGCTTGCGCGAAACGTTGCGCGACAGCGCCACCATCGGCGTCGAACAGAACAGGCCGATGTTGACGCCCGGCGTGCAGAAGGTCGCCTCATGCGAAGCGATCGCCAGGTCGCAGCTGGCGACCAGCTGCAGTCCGGCGGCGGTGGCCAGGCCGTCGACTTCCGCGATGACAGGCACGGGATGACGCACGATCGCCTGCATCAGCGTCGCACAAGCGGCAAACGTCTCCGCGAAGAAGGCCTTGCCATGATCGGCGTCAGTGCGGCGCGCCGTCATTTCCTTGAGATCGTGGCCGGCGCAGAACACTTTGCCGGCCGCCGACAAAACGATGACGCGAACGGCCTTGTCGGCCTTGGCGCGCTCGAGTTCGGCCGTCAGCGCCGCCATCACCGCCAGCGACAGCGCGTTGGCGGGCGGATTGGCGAGTGTGAGGCGCAGCACGCCTTTGTCCAGTTGTGCGACAACCGGACCCTCAACGGCGACAGGCTTGATGGCAAGGATTTCGGCCATGGATAAGGTCTCCGCGATTCCGCCTGGGGCTGCCAGAGTATCTAATACCGGATCAGGTTTCGTCCAACACCGATCGCTTGCGCCAGGGGACGAAGGTTGTCAGAAATGCCGCGCCGCGCCCATACAGGTAGGCCAAAACGAGAGACCGACATGCCCGCCCAAACCAATTTGAAGCCGGTGCTGACCGCGCAACAAGTCAATGCGCTGATGGAGACCGTCTATCCGCAGCTCAA
The DNA here is from genome assembly GCF_003997935.1 of Mesorhizobium sp. M7A.F.Ca.US.006.01.1.1. Classification (GTDB taxonomy): domain Bacteria; phylum Pseudomonadota; class Alphaproteobacteria; order Rhizobiales; family Rhizobiaceae; genus Mesorhizobium. Next base: position 8,029 of record NZ_RZQL01000023.1, on the reverse strand, counting down.
CGAGCAGTTCAAATATTTCGAAGCCATCGACGTGTTCCCTGGCGGCTGCACCGTGCGGCTCAATGCCGGCGAGCGGCATTTGCGTCCCGGCGGCACCGTATCCGGCCCGTCGCTGTTCACGCTGGCCGACATTGGCGGATACGTCTGCGTGCTCAGCCATGCCGGGCCGGATGCGCTTTCCGTTACCGTCAACCTCGACATCAATTTCGTGCGCAAGGCCGCGGCCGGACCGATCGACGGCCATTGCCGCATCCTGAAGCTGGGAAAGAGCCTGATGGTGTTCGACATCGACATGGTTGCCGGCCCGGAAGGACATACGGTGGCGCACGCCACCGGCACCTATTCGATCCCGCCGAAGCGGAGCGGCGATGTGGTAAAATAATACCTTTTGGCCAAGTCATTGGTTTTCTTATGTTTTAGCTGCTGCAAGCCTTTTCACTCGCCTTGACGCGGCAACCACCCTCGCCTATAAGCCCCTCACGAAGCAGCGGCCCGCAAAGGCCGCCGTTTTGTTATTGGCGGCGGGCAAGCGCTTTTCGCCAATCCAAGCAACAAGAAACGCCTTCCCCGTGAAGGTCCGAACCGAAAGCAGAAAACATGACAACCTTTTCGCAGAAGCCTGCGGATGTGGTGAAGAAGTGGATCCTGATCGACGCCGAAGGTCTCGTCGTCGGTCGTCTGGCCACTGTCATCGCCAATCATCTTCGCGGCAAGCACAAGCCGACGTTCACCCCGCATGTCGACGACGGCGACAACGTCATCGTCATCAATGCCGACAAGGTGGTGTTCACCGGCAAGAAGTTCACCGACAAGGTCTATTACTGGCACACCGGCCACCCAGGCGGCATCAAGGAGCGCACCGCGCGCCAGTTGCTCGAGGGTCGTTTCCCCGAGCGTGTCGTTGAGAAGGCCGTTGAGCGCATGGTCCCGCGTGGCCCGCTCGGCCGTCGCCAGATGAAGAACCTGCGCGTCTATGCAGGCGCCGAGCATCCGCATGTCGCCCAGCAGCCCGTCGTGCTCGACGTGGCCAAGCTGAACGCCAAGAACAAGAAGGTCGCATAAGATGGCTGAGCTTTCCTCGCTCGCAGAACTGGGCGCCGCCACCGGCAACACCAATACCCAGCCGGCGGCACCCGTCCACGTCCAGAAGCTCGACAAGTCGGGCCGCGCCTATGCCACCGGCAAGCGCAAGAACGCCATTGCGCGCGTCTGGGTGAAGCCGGGTTCCGGCAAGATCATCGTCAACGACAAGGAATTCGCGACCTATTTCGCGCGTCCGGTCCTGCAGATGATCCTCAACCAGCCGATCATCGCCTCCAACCGCGCCGGCCAGTACGACATCGTCGCGACCGTTGTCGGCGGCGGTCTCTCCGGCCAGGCGGGCGCCGTGCGCCACGGCATCTCCAAGGCGCTGACCTACTACGAGCCGACGCTGCGCGCCGTGCTCAAGAAGGGCGGCTTCCTGACTCGCGACAGCCGCGTCGTCGAGCGCAAAAAGTACGGCAAGGCGAAGGCCCGTCGTTCGTTCCAGTTCTCGAAGCGCTAAGCACTTCGCAGCTTCAGACAATCGAAAAGGCCGCCCCCGGGCGGCTTTTTTGTTTTGGGGTGATGGCGCCGGCGCAATTCATGCCTGGCGCCACGTCAGGGTTTGCCAGCCCTGATGAAATCGATGAACGCCCGCAGCGGGGCCGGAACCAGGCGCCGGCCGGGATAATAGAGAAACGGTCCGGGGAAACTTTGCCACCACGGTTCGAGCACGGGCTCAAGCGCGCCGCTGTCGAAGTAAGGGCGAAGCCAGCCCTCGAAGAGGCCGATGATGCCGGTGCCGGCAATGGCCGCGTCGACGGCAAGATCGGTCGCCCCGCCGATCCGCACGATCAGAGGCCCCGTCGAATCGATTCGGACCACCTCGCCGTCGCGCTCGAATTCCCAAGGCAGCATCGCACCGCTGGCAAACCGGCCGCGCACGCAAGAGTGACCAAGCAGGTCGCTCGGGTGTTGCGGCCGGCCATGGCGAGCAAGATAGGCAGGGCTGGCGGCGGTGGCGAAATGCTGCACGCGCGGTCCGATGGGCACCGCGATCATGTCCTGTTCCAGCCGCTCGTCATAGCGGATGCCGGCGTCGCAGCCGGCCGCCAGCACGTCGACGAAGTTCTCATCGGCGATCACCTCCAGCCGGATACCGGGATAGGCGGCGAGGAAACCCGGCACGATGTCCGGCAAGATCAACCGCGCGGCACTAACCGGCACATTGAGACGCAACGAGCCAGCCGGCCTGTCGCGAAAGCCGTTCACCACATCCAGCGCCGCCTCCACCTCCGACAGCGCCGGGCCGAGCCGCTCCAGCAGGCTGAGGCCCGCCTCGGTCGGAACAACGCTGCGCGTCGTGCGGTTGAACAGCCTGACACCGAGCTGCGCTTCCAGGCGACGCACCGCCTCACTCAAGCCGGAGGCGCTGCCGCCGCTGGCACGCGCCCCATCGCGAAAACCGCCGGCGCGCGCCACTGCCACGAAAGCGTTCAGATCGCTGAGGTCCATCATTGTTCGCCATTCCGCACGGCCTGTGTGGATTGTACCGGATTATCACGAGGTTGGGCAGCGCCTATCTCTGCCTCCTCAAAGGAGATCAATCATGTCCAACATCCAACAATCCGGCACCTTCGCCCCCGCCATCTTCAAGCTTGGCAGCCGCACCGTGAAGCGGCTCGGCTACGGTGCCATGCAACTCGCCGGACCCGGCGTGTTCGGGCCGCCCAAGGACCATGACGCGGCACTGGCCGTGCTGCGCGAGGCAGTGACGCAAGGCGTCGACCACATCGACACCAGCGACTTCTATGGCCCGCACGTCACCAATCTTTTGATCCGCGAAGCGCTGGCGCCCTACCCTGACGATCTCGTCATCGTCACCAAGATCGGCGCCCGGCGCGGCGCGGATGGATCGTGGCTGCCGGCCTTTTCCGCGGAAGAGCTGACCCAGGCGGTGCACGACAATCTAAGCAATCTCGGGCTCGACGTGCTTGATGTGGTCAATTTGCGCATCATGTTCAATACCCATGGTCCAGCCGAAGGGTCGATCGAAGCGCCGCTCACCGTGCTGGCCGGGCTTCAACAGAAAGGCCTGGTCAGACATATCGGGCTGAGCAACGTGACGCCGAAGCAGATTGCGCAAGGACGTCGGATCACCGAGATCGTCTGCGTGCAGAACCAGTACAATCTGGCGCATCGCGGTGACGACGCCCTGATCGACGACCTTGCCCGCGACGGCATCGCCTATGTGCCGTTCTTCCCGCTTGGCGGCTTCAATCCGCTGCAATCCTCCACCCTGTCGGACGTCGCGGCGCGCCTCGGCGCCACACCGATGCAGGTCGCGCTCGCCTGGCTGCTGCGCCGCGCGCCCAATATCCTGCTGATCCCCGGCACGTCGTCGGTGGGGCATTTGCGGGAGAATCTAGCGGCGGCTGAACTCGAATTGCCCCAGGATGCGCTCAGCGAACTGGACGGCGTGGCGCTGGCGGCTTGAAGCTAGCCAATCTCCCCCTCGTGGGGAAGATTGGCAGCTTAGGCCACCCCGCTTAATTGATGCCCGCCGTATTCGCCGGCTCAGTCGGCCGCGCCTCGTCCGCATAGGGCACACGAAAACCATTCGCCGCCAGCCAGCCGATGGCCGCCTTCGGCTCGTCGGTCTGGATGATGGTGGCGCCGCGATCGGCCCAGAAACCCCAGCTTTCGCGTGGCAGGCTGGCCTGCACGGCCAGTTCGTCACCGCGGCCGCCGGCCAGGAAGCCACCCGGTTTGTTGGCGATGGCGTAGGTGTCGGCCCAGATGTGCCAGTTGCCCCTGACCGCGGCCGCGCGCATGCGCGCGCTGAACAGCGGCCCGCCGGTCCCGGTCAGCGTCTCGGCGCCTGCCCGCCAGTTGATGAGTTCGATCGCACGTGGCGAAAACGCATGGTCGACCGTCCCGGCGAAGCCGGCATCACGCACCGCGTCGTCGGCGATGATCGGCATGAACTGAAAGCCGCCGCCGATAGCGGTCATTGCGGCCTTGACCGTGGTGATCCGGTTCTGGTTCCACAAATTCTCCTTGACGATGACCTGCTCGGCCATGCCGAGATCGCGAGCCACCGCGATCATGCCCGAGAGGTCGCCGACGTCGAGCTTGTTGTCGAGGTTGATGAGGATCCTGTCCCTGGTCGCCATCAGCATCTCGCGCAGCGTCGAGACTGTTTCACCTGTCACCGCACCGGTGCCTTCGACCACCAGCCTGCAGGTCTTCAGTTCGGCCAGCGTGTATTTGACCACCTCGCCCTTGCAGGTCGTGCTGCGGTCGAGCCAGCTGTCATGCATGACGACGAACTCGCCGTCCTTCGAGCGCCTTATGTCGACCTCGACGATTTCGGCGCCCATGGCGATCGAGCCTTCGACAGCGGCGATCGAATTTTCCGCATAGAGCGTCTTGCCGGCCTGCATGCTGCCGGCGCGATGCGCGGCCACCATGACGTGGTCGCGCCATTGGTTGGCATGCTCAAAGCGGTCGAGGATCTGTCTGGCGCGGGTCTCGCCGGCCAAAGCTTGGCCAGAGGCGGCTGCCAGGGCCGTGTAAAGCAGAAGGCTCAGCCAGATGGTCCGCATCGAGAATCGCTCCTTGCCGGATCGACACCCGGATAGGCGATGCCCGTGACATCTGGGTGAACGAAGCCGGCTAGCGGAATACTCGCAGCGGGTGCCTCAGATGCGTTTCGAGAGCCTGCGGAACCACGCCATGGCCGGCATCTCCACGAAACGCCAGGTGATCCAGGAGGCGGCAATGGTAGCGGCGAGCATGACAACGATCGCCACCGCTCCCGTCCAGCCGGCACCGAAGCCGGTGGCAGGCTGGCCGCGCAGCATGAAGTCGCCGATCAGGCCGAGGCCAAGCTTGCGCTCGACGAGCCCGGCGACGTTGATCAGGCGCGCCTGGACGAAAATGTGGACCATGTAGATCGAGTAGGACAGCGCGCCGAGGGTCAGCATGAACGGCGCTCTCAGCAAGGCGCTGATCCAGCCGCCCTCATGGGCGAACAGAAACAGCGCCAGGGCGAACACCAAGGGGGCCGCGATGCCGAAATCATTGTCGCCCGCCAGCGAGACGAAAAGCACGATGACGGCCACCATGACGATCTCGGCAAGGGTCCAAGCCATCCGCGGGCCGCCCCTGGCGAGAGCCTGTCGCGCCCCTGCAATGGAATCATGCTGAAACCAGGCCAGCAAGGCGCCGAGCGAGAAGCCGTACAGGCAGCGGATGAAGCCGAAATCGAAGGACACATCCATATGATGGGTCGAGAAGCCGAGCAGGAACAGCGGCGCGGTGACGGCGGCAGCGACGAACCATATCCAGGCGCGCGCGCCGGCAACGAAGACCACGCCGGCAAACAGGAGATAGGCGAAGAACTCGGCCGAAATGCTCCAGCTAGGCGCATTCCAGGTCAATTGATCCTCGAAGCCGACACCCTGCAGCAGGAGAAGATTGGCAAGCAGACTCCTAGGGTCGAAGCCGCCGGTGAAGGGAGCGGCCCCGGTTCCATGCAGTTGCGGCAGCATCAGCCGCAGCAGCTCGAAGCCGGCAAAGGCGGCAAGCATGAGCAGATGCAGCGGATAGATGCGGCCGAAACGGACCAGTGCGAAGCGCGCGACCTGTTTCGGCTGGTTCAGCCGATCGCCGTAGCTGCTGGCGATGACGAAACCGGAAAGCACGAAGAAGAAATCGACGAACAGGTAGGACGAACCGATGAAGGCGCTTTGCGAAACCGTCGAACCGGTCGGGAAGTGAAACAGCGCCACCAGAAGCGCGCAGATGCCGCGCCACGAATCGAGGACCAGGAACCGTTCACCCGCGATCGTGCCGGTGTGGGTCGACGCCGCGGCACGGGTGGGGTTGAGAAACGCGGTCTGCGTCATGATGATACAATCCTGTCTTGCCGTGGCACTCGGGCAGCGCCATTCCGTCTCGCCAAGCTGTGACTGGCATCTTCCGTGCCGGTTCTGTAGTTGTTGCAACCCGATGAAAAACGAGGATCCGTAATGGCGAACAACAACATCGACAACGCCTTCACCGCCCGTTCCAAAACGGGTGCCGCGTTCGAGCCGACCTATTCCGGCGCGCTGTCGTTCATGCGGCGCAAATACACCAAGGACGTGAAGGGGGCGGATGCGGTGGTGTGGGGTATCCCCTTCGACGCCGCCGTCACCAACCGGCCAGGCGCTCGTTTCGGGCCGCAGGCCATCCGCCGCGCCTCGGCGATCCTCGACAACGACCCGCAGTATCCGTTTTCACGCGATCTGTTCGAGCATCTCGCAGTCGTCGACTATGGCGATTGCCTGCTCGATTCGGGCAATCACCAGAAGACACCCGGCACGATCGAGCGCGAAGCGGCGAAGATCCTCAAATCCGGCGCCTTCCTGCTGACGCTCGGCGGCGATCATTTCGTCACCTGGCCGCTGCTCAAGGCGCATGCCGCCGTCCATGGTCCGCTCGCCTTGGTGCAGTTCGACGCCCATCAGGATACCTGGCCGGACGACGGCAAGCGCATCGACCACGGATCCTTCGTTGGCCGCGCCGTCAAGGAAGGCATCATCGATCCCGACCGTTCGATCCAGATCGGCATCCGCACCCATGCGCCCGACACGTTCGGCATCAAGATCCTCCATGGCCATGAAATCGAGGAGATGCGGGCGTCCGACATCGCCTACGCCATTGTCGACCGCACCGGCGGCAAGAAGACCTATCTCACCTTCGACATCGACTGCCTCGATCCGGCCTATGCGCCTGGCACAGGCACGCCGGTTGCCGGCGGACCGTCCTCGGCGAAGATCCTGTCGACGCTGCGCCAGCTCAACCAGGTCGACATTGTCGGCGCCGATGTCGTAGAGGTTGCGCCGGCCTATGATCACGCCGATATAACGGCGATCGCCGGCTCGATGGTGGCCATGCAATATCTCGGCCTGCTGGCTGAACGGAAGGCCCGGCTTGAAGAGCTGAACAACGGCAACCACAATGGCGCCGCAGTGAATCATGGTCACGGCATATAGTTTTGAAATATCAGGGAATTTGATCGATCCATGAAACCGAAAATCTTCATCGACGGCGAACACGGCACCACCGGCCTGCAGATCCGGGCGCTGCTGGCCGAGCGCGACGACCTGGAAATCATCTCGGTTCCCGCCGAGCGTCGCAAGGAAACGGCTGCGCGCGCCGAGTTCCTCAATGCCGCCGATGTTGCGATCCTGTGCCTGCCCGACGACGCGGCGAAGGAGAGTGTTTCGCTGATCGCCAACGACACCACCAAGGTTATCGATGCGTCGACCGCGCATCGCGTGGCTGAAGGCTGGGCGTATGGTTTCGCCGAGATGGACAAGGCACAGGCAAAGACGATTGCCTCGGCAAAGCGCGTCGCCAACCCCGGCTGCTGGCCGCAGGGACCGATCGCCACGCTGCGGCCGCTGGTCACATCAGGCCTGCTGCCGGCGGATTTCCCGATCACCGTCAACGGCATTTCGGGCTATTCGGGCGGCGGACGGCCGATGATCGAGGACTATGTCGCCAAGGGCGAGGACGCCTCGGAGTTCCTGCCCTACGGTCTCACTCTGCAGCACAAGCACGTGCCGGAATTGAGGGCCTATGCAAGGCTGTCGCATGATCCGATCATGCAGCCGGCGGTCGGCAATTTCGCGCAAGGCATGATCACCGTCGTGCCGTTGCAGCTCGGCGGCCTCGACCATGTGCCGACCGGTGCGGAGCTGCATGCGGCGATTGCCGACCATTTCGCCGCCATCAAGGGCGGCGTGGTCGAGGTGGCGCCCTATGCGCATTCGGAGCGCATGCCGGAGATCGATCCGGAGATCTACAACGGCACCAACCGGATGAAGGTCTACGTCTTCGCCAACGACAAACGGGCGCAGGCCCTGCTGCTGGCGGTCTACGACAATCTCGGCAAAGGCGCCTCGGGTGCCGCCGTCCAGAACATGGACCTGATGCTCGGCCTCTGATGGAC
>NZ_RZQL01000240.1 GCF_003997935.1 Mesorhizobium sp. M7A.F.Ca.US.006.01.1.1 | reverse complement strand
CCGTCTCGGAAAGGCTGAAGGCGACGGTCAGGGTGTTGCCGCCGACCGGGCCGGAATAGGCGCGGTACTCGGCGCCGGGCGGCACGCCGGGCATTTCGGCGTCGAACATCGAGAAGCCGTCGGGAAGCCCTGCCGCGGTGAAGTTGCCTGCCAGACGATTGCCCGTCGCGTCGGTCAGCGAAAACAGCTGCTCCTTCTTGAGGCTGCGCAGGGAGTGGCTGCCGACGGTTTCGACCAGTTCCTTGAGATCGTTCTCGGCATAGGTCGCGGCGACGACGGCGTAGGTCTCCTTGATGGTGTCGTCGAGCCGCTCGGCAAGATCGGCGCTCATCATCTGGTAGACGATGGCGCCCGACAGGACGAAGGCGAGCACGAACAGGAAGGCGAAGGTCAGGGCCAGCCGGAACGGCGTGCTGCGCAGCAGGCGGGACCATGTTCCGGTCATGATGGCGCGTGCAGGCTGTAGCCGGTGTTGCGGACGGTGTGGATGAGCTGGGTTTCGAAAGGCTTGTCGACCTTGGCCCGCAGCCGGCTGATATGGGTCTCGACGACGCTGGTCCTCGGATCGAAATGAAAATCCCAGACGCGCTCCAGAAGCATGGTGCGGGTGATGACGCGGCCTTCGCCGCGCATCAGCACTTCCAGCAGGCTGAATTCCCTGGGCTGCAGGTCGATCGGCTGGCCCTGCCTCGTGACCCGCCGCATGATCAGGTCCATTTCGAGGTCGGCGACCCGCAGGACGGTTTTCTGTTCCTGCGCCGCCGGCCTCCGGCCAAGCGCGTTGATGCGGGCGAGAAGCTCGGAAAAGGCGAAGGGCTTGACCAGATAATCGTCGCCGCCTGCCTCCAGGCCCTCGACGCGGTCGTCGATGCCGCCGACGGAGGTGAGGAAGATCGCCGGCGTCCGGACGCCCGCGGCGCGCACCGCCTTGACCATCGACAGGCCGTCGAGGCCGGGGATCATCCGATCGGCAACGATCACGTCGTAATTGCCCCGGGTCGCCGCGAACAGCCCGTCATGGCCGTTGCGCAGGAGATCGCAAACATGGCCGGCCTCGGTCAGTCCCCTGACGATATAGTCGGCCGTCCTGTGGTCGTCCTCGACGAGAAGCAGTCGCATGAAAGGTCCGGTCCGTTGCCGAGATGGAAAGGCTATCACCGGCACGGGTCCGTTCCTAGGATGTCACGAAGGCGCAGGCATTCGGAGCGGCTTCTCCCAACTTCGTCATCGTCGGGTCCGCGCTGCGTCGCTACGCACCTTGCTCCGCGCGCGGATGACGAGGCCAAGGCTTCAGTCCAGGTCCAGCAACAGTTCATCGGCTTCGTCGGTTGTCCCCTTCAGGGTCATGTGCAGGACCAGCGCAATGATGCAGCCGAGGAAGAGCAGGCTGGTGAAGATGGTGCCGAAGCCCAGGCCGCCATGCCTGGCCGACCGCGACAGCAGGTCGCCGAAGGAGGCACCAAGCGGCCGCGTCAGGATATAGGCGAGCCAGAAGGCCAGGATGCCGTCGAGATGCAGCAGCCAGTAGGCGAGCACGATGAGCGCGATGGCGCCGCCGAACAGCAGGCCTGTGGTGAGGTAGCCCATGTCGAAGCTTTCGGCGACGAGATCGCCGGCGGCGGTGCCGAGCGCGAAGGTCAAGAGGATCGCCAGCCAGTAGAAGATCTCGCGCCTGGTGGTGAAGATGGTGTGGATCGACAGCGTCCGTTCGCTGGCGTACCAGACCGCGAATGTCGCGGCGAGCGCTACCGTGAAGGCGATGGTCGTCGTCTGCAGGCGCACGCCGAAATTGTCGACGAGGTTGTCGGTGACGAGTGTTCCGACGATGCTGATCAGCACCACCGCCAGCCAGTAGGCCCACGGCACGTAACGCTTCTGCGCAAACTGCAGGACGAGAGCTACGATCAGGATGCCGGTCATGATCAGCGAGGTGGCGGTCAGCCCAAGCCCGATCGTGTCGGCAAGATAGTCCGCCGCGGTCTCGCCCGTGGTGACCGCCATCAGCTTGACCAGCCAGAAGCCGAGGGTGACGTCGGGAACCCTGTTGTGGCTCGGTGCGGCGGGTTGTTGCCTGTGGGGCGCGAGCATGGCTGAAGTCCAGAGGTCGACGGTTGCGGCGGGGCGGTGGCGATCCGACCCGCGCATCGTAAGCAAACGAGTTCACACCGGCCTGTCCGGCGGCATACAAATTCGTAAGAATGGGGCGCAAACGGCATTGCGAATGCCTGGCGATGCGTTTGATGAATGCGGCGCCTTGCATCCGCCATCGCCGCTCAACGGCACGCTGATGGCGGACGCGCGCTCTAGTGATCGGTGGTTCTAGCTGCCGAGCGGATGCGGCATGTAGCCGACGAAGCCTGATATTTTCCAGCTGCCACCGACCTTGCTGCAGAAATACAGCGTCTGCCATTTCAGGCGGTCGACGCTGCCGTCCGCCTTGGCGACCGAGCCGTCGAATTTCTTGTGCAGCACGGCGCGGTCGCCGTCGACGTCGATGTCGCGCATGTTGGTGACGCGAAACAGCGCCTCGCGCAGCGGCTCGGCGAATTTCGTCGCCGCCGTCTCCTTGGCCTGGCGCAGCCATTCGTCGCGATAGATTTCGAGCCTTGGAAACTGCAGCCGCCAGGCGTCGGCATTGCTGAGGAAATGCGCATGCATGCCGAAGAAGCTCTCGGCGATGAAATCATCCTCGACCATGGCCCAGTCCTGGCCGATGAAGGCGTCGATGTCGCGCCGCACCAGCATTTCCCACAGCGCGTGGCGGTCGGCATCGCCTGATGGAAACGGGTTCTTGTCGTAGGTCATTGCTGGGTGTCTCCGCTCTGGCAAATGCGTCTGTGCGGTGCGGCTTACAAGCCGTCCGTCAGCGCGTACGATGCAAGCGCTCTTGTAATAAAGCAACGCGGATTTCGAAGAATGTTGCTTTCCAACAAGGCCCCTATGAGGATCGCCCCGATCGGCGTAAATGTCGATCGAAGCGGGCGCGCTGCCATGGCACCCGGTCCTGTCATCAGAGGAGGCTTGTCCCTTGCCGAAACAGTGTTTTGGAACGTCGCATGTGCCGTTGTCGCCAGCTGTGCGGGCCGGCGATCTCGTCTATGTCTCGGGCCAGGTTCCCGTCGGCAGCGACGGCATCGTGGTCAAGGGCGGCATATCGGAACAGACCGAGCAGGTGCTCGCCAACATCAAGGCCGCGCTGGCGCTGGCCGGCTGCACAATGGACGATGTCGTTAAGACAACCGTGTGGCTGGAAGACGCGCGCGATTTCGGCGCCTTCAACGCGGTCTATGCCCGGCACTTCCCCAAGGACCCGCCGGCCCGCACCACGGTCGAATCGCGGTTGATGATCGATATCAAGATCGAGGTCGAGGCGGTCGCCTACCGGCCTCTGTAGGCAAAGCAACGAAGCGGAGGTGACCCCAATGCAATTCGACCTCCTGCTGAAGGGCGGACGGCTGATCGATCCGGCCGCTGACCTCGACGCGCTACGTGATGTCGCCATCGCCAATGGCCGCGTTGCGGCGATCGATGCCGATATCCCTGCGGACAGCGCCGCGCAAATCGTCGATGCCGGCGGCTGCATCGTCACGCCGGGCCTGGTCGACCTGCACAGCCACGTCTATTGGGGTGGCACGTCGCTTGGCGTCGATGCCGACCGGCTGGCCGCCAAGAGCGGCACCACCACCTTCATCGATGCGGGCAGTGCGGGCGCGGGCAATTTCCTCGGCTTTCGCCGCCATGTCATGGAGCGCTCGAAGGTGCGCATCCTGGCCTATGTCAACATTTCCTTTGCCGGCATTTTCGGCTTCTCGCAGACGGTGTCGGTCGGCGAGTGCAGCGACCTCAGGCTCTGCGAACCGCGCGAGGTGGTTGCGGCAGTGCGCGAGCACCGCGATGTCGTGGTCGGCGTAAAGGTCCGCTCGGGCAAGCATGCCGGCGGCACCAGCGGCATCGCGCCGGTGGATCTGGCGCTGGAGGCCGCCGACCAGGCCGGCCTGCCGCTGATGGCGCATATCGACGAGCCGCCGCCCGGCCGTTCGGAAGTGCTGCCGCGGCTGCGCAAGGGCGACATCCTCACCCATTGCTTCCGTCCTTTCCCCAATGCGCCGGTGTTCGCCTCCGGCGCGGTGCGGCCGGACATGCGGCTGGCGCGCGAGCGCGGCGTCATCTTCGACATCGGCCACGGCATGGGTTCGTTCGATTTCGCGGTCGCCCGCGCCATGCTCGAAGAAGGGCTGGCGCCGGACGTGATCTCGAGCGACGTGCATCTCTACTGCGTCGACGGACCGGCCTTCGACATACTGGTCTGCATGTCGAAGCTGCTGGCGCTCGGCATGCCGCTGGTCGAGGTCCTGCGCGCCGCCACGCAAGCGCCGGCGCGGGCGATCGCCAGGCCTGACCTGGGCACGCTGGCGGTCGGCACCGTCGGCGATGTCGCCGTGCTCCGGCAGCGCCCGGGCCGCTTCACCTTCGTCGATGCGGTCGGCGCGTCATTGGTCGCTGATCAGAGGCTGATGTCGGAAGGCATCGTCATCGGCGGCACCTGGTGGCCGAACGAGGCGGCTGATCACAACGAGACCGAGCGTTTTGTGGCGCATGCCGCGCATACGCATGTCGAGGTTGCGGCGAGGCACTTTGGGCATCGGCATGATTAGCTGATCTCGGCAGGTTGTGCCTGTCTTGCGGCGGCTGCGCGTTTGGCGAATGGCTTCCCCCACTCCGTCGCCGCTTCGCGGCGCCACCTCTCCCCCCTCCGGAGGGAGAGGAAGGGAGCCAGCCTGGATAAGCTCGCGCCTTTCCTCTCCCCCGTCGATCGGGGGAGAGGTGTCGAGCGTAGCTCGACGGAGTGGGGGTCGACCTCTTGCGCAGATGGAGGAGGTACTACCGGCCCGAATTGCTAACCGCCCCGTAAATCGGCGTCGCAATCCCCTCCATCCGCGCCTTGATCTGCAAAGCCACATATTTCGAATAGAAGCGCGACAGCGCCAGATTGCCGCCGTGGAACCACAGCGCTTCCTGGGCGGTCGGCTTCCACATGTTGCGCAGCTCGCCTTGCCATGGGCCGGGGTCGCCCTTGACGCCCGAGCCAAGACCCCAGCACGGGCCGACCTTGTCGGCGACTTCGCGCGAGACGATCGCGGCGACATTCTCGTTCATCGACTGATAGCCGGTGCAGGCGATGATGGCGTCGGCCGCCAACTCGGTTCCGTCCTCGAACAGGATGCCTTCAGGCGTCAGCGATTTGATGGCGACGCCGCTGCGGACGCCGATCTTGCGATTTATGATCAGGTCGGAGGCGCCGACATCGATGTAGTAGCCGGAGCCGGTGCGGTAGGCCTTCATCAGAAGGCCGGTCTCGTCGTCGCCGAAATCGATGGCGAAGCCGGCGGCGCACAGGCGGTCGTAGAACGCAGCATCGCGCGTCTTGATCACCTCGTAGAGCGCCCGCTGGCCCTTGGGCACCAACGCGAACGGCGTCGAGGCGACGATCATGTCGGCCTTCTCGGTGGTGATGCCGCGTGCCAGTGCGTCTTCCGAGAAGATCTCGAAGCCGACTTCCATCAGCGTGTCCGACTTGACCACCGTCGTCGGCGAACGCTGGATCATGGTGACCTCGGCGCCGCTTTCCCAGAGGTCGACGCAGACATCATGGCCGGAGCTTGCCGCGCCGATGACGGCGACTCGTCTGCCGCGGAATTTGTCGCCGCTGGCATACTGGCTGGAGTGCAGCAACTCGCCCTTGAACCGGTCGGCGCCCGGAAGATCGATCCGCCGTGGCGGGCCATAGGCGCCGGTGGCGAAGACGATGTGCTTCGGCTTCAGCGTGATCTGCCGGCCGACACGGTCGACCACCACGGTCCAGACCTTTTCGATCTCGTCATAGCTGGCGCTAAGGCATTTCGTGGCGACCCAATAGTTGAGCTCCATGACGCGCGTGTACATTTCCAGCCAGTCGCCCATCTTGTCCTTGGGCGTGAACACCGGCCAGTTTTCCGGGAAGGGAATGTAGGGCAGATGGTCGTACCAGACCGGATCGTGCAGCACGAGCGTGCGGTAGCGGTTGCGCCAGGAATCGCCCGGCCGCGCATTCTTCTCGATGACGATGGTCGGCACGCCGAGCTGGCGCAGCCGCGCGCCCAGCATGATGCCGCCCTGGCCGCCGCCGATGACCAGGCAGTAGGGCTGTTCATCAGTGCCGAGGTCGCGCGTCTCGCGCGCCCGCGCCTCCGACCAGGTCTCGCGCTGGGGATCGGCCTTGTGGCGCACGCCGAGCGGCCGCGCCGCCCCCTTGCGCTCCTCGAACCCTTTCAGGTCCGTCATTGCCGTGAACAGCGTGCGGCAGCGGCCGTCGCGCAGCCGCATGATGCCCTCTCCCCTGGCCACTGCGGTTTCGAAGCTGAACCAGGCCTCGATGGTGCCATCGTCCGAGATCGCCTCGCCGGTCAGTTGCCACGCGCTCGGCTTGGCGGTCGCCAGCGTCGTCGCCAGCATGTCGGCGATCGCCACGCGGCCTTCCATGGTCGTGATGTTCCAGGTGAAGGTCAGGAGATCGCGCCAGTAGCAATCGTCGACGAAGAGGTTGGACGCAGCGGCCACGTCGCCGGCTGCGAGTGCCTGCGCCAGGGATTCGAGCCATGCGGCTGCCTGTTTCGTTGGTGCTATTTCGAGCATGTCTTCCCTCTTTGAGCATGTGCCCAAGCCAAGTTGGGACCGTCAATTGTTGAACTCGGCGCCGCCCCTCATCCGCCTGCCGGCACCTTCTCCCCGTGAACGGGGAGAAGGGAGCTAGTCTCCGAGCGGTTCCATTTCCTTGCCGGTGCGGTGGATCTGGGCGTTGTATTTGATGCGGCGCACCGTCTCGCGGGCCGAGCCGTCGAGCTTGTAGGCGGAGGCCACCGCCAGAAGGTCGATCGCCGCCAGGAAGGCGAAGCGCGACGCCGTCGGCTTGAGCGTGTCGGGGTATTCGGGCACCGCCACCGTCAGCCTGACGTCGCAGGCGCGGGCGAGCTCGGTGTCGGGCGCGGTCACGGCGATGGCGTTGGCGCGGTAGTGCTTGGCGAGCTCGACGGCCTCGATCACCTCGCGGGTGCGTCCCGTCGCCGAAATGGCGATCACCAGATCGCCCGGCTTGAGCGTCGAGGCGGTCATGCGCATCAGATAGGGGTCGCACTGGGCGCTGACTGTGATGCCGTAGCGGAACAGCCGGTATTGGGTTTCCTGCGCCAGTGCCGAGGAGCTGCCGCCGAGGCCGAAGACCGTGACCTGGCGCGCCTTGGCGATCAGATCGGCCGCCTTTTGCAACTGCGCCGGGTCGAGCTGCCGCTCGGCCTCCTGCAGCGCCCGCCTCGCCTCGCCGAACACGGCGTTCCAGAACGGCATGCCATTGTCATTGCTGACGGAAGGCGACTTGGCCAGATAGAGCGCGCCGACGACGAGGCTCTGCGCCAGCTTCAGCTTGAAGTCGCGCACGCCCTCGCAGCCGATGGCGCGGCAGAACCGGGTCACCGTCGGTTCGCTGACCCCGGCGCGCTGGGCAAGGGCGGCGTTGGACGCGTCGACGGCGTATTTGACATCGTCGAGAACGACATCGGCGACACGCCGTTCGGCCGGGCGCAATTCGCTGTAGGAGTCCTTGACCAGCGAGATGATGTCGGGAATGCGCCGGACAGGATCGCGCCCCTCGGTATCGGGGCCTGGAACAGGCTCGTCCTGGTTGCCAGCTTCGGTCATGGGCTCCTGGTCTTTCCCTGGGTTGCGAGGCTGCCGTCTTAGCATGTTTGCACGCCCTGGCTCCACGTGCCCGACGGCATCGCAACCGCAGCGTGTCGTTGGGGAAAGCTCACCTTCCTCCGTTCCTCTCCAGCCCGTGTCAGTCCGGAAGTATGTAGGAAAGCAACATGCATTTCAAGGCCGTAAAACCGATATTAAAACAAGCAGATAGACATACTAATCGATTTTCATGATACGGCGACCATCGTCGGTGCTTGACAGGAAAGTAGGATAGTTACAGACTGATTTCGCTGGGGATGAGCCAATGGATCATCGCGCAATCTTCCCGGGGGGCAGATGAACACGGGCGATGCAAAAAAGCCGAAGCTTGGCGTGCAGGCAGCGACCAAGATCTATCACACGGCCTCCGGCGACCTGCTGGCGCTGGATCGTTGCAGCCTCGATGTCAGCGCCAATGAAATCGTCTCGATCGTCGGCCCTTCCGGCTGCGGCAAGACCACGCTCTTGTGGTCGATGTCGGGCCTGCACAGCCTGACCAGCGGCGAGATCCGGCTCGATGGCAAAGCGATCACCGGTCCTCATCCCGATATCGGCATCGTCTTCCAGGAGGCGAACCTCCTGCCGTGGCGCAATCTCGACGCCAACATCCGTTTTCCCTTCGAGATCAAGGGCGAGAAGCCGGACCGGGCGTGGATCGCGCATCTGCTCAACCGGGTCGGTCTCGACGGCTTCGGCGGCAAGTTTCCGCGCGAGCTGTCGGGCGGCATGCAGCAGCGCGCGGCGATCGTGCGGGCGCTGGCGCTGAAGCCCTCGGTGCTTTTGATGGACGAACCGTTCGGCGCGCTCGACAGTTTCACCCGCGAGGAGATGAACCGGCTGGTCGAGGAGATCTGGCTCGACACCAAGACAACCATCGTCTTCATCACCCACTCGATCGAGGAGGCGATCTTCCTCTCCGACCGGGTGGTGGTGCTGAGCGCCCGGCCGGGCCGTGTCGCCAAGGAGTATCGCGTGCCGTTTGCGCGGCCACGCTCGCTGGAGATCATGGCGACGAAGGAGGTCTTCGACCTCACCAACCGGATCAAGATGGACATTGTCGGCGAGCGCACGCGGCCAAAAGCCCCGGAGCGCCCGAGCGCCGAAATCGTGAGGATCAGGCCGTGAGCGGGGGCGATGCCATTCCGGAATTCTCGAAGTCCAAGTCGGGTGCCAAGTCTGGCGATGGCCACGAGGTCAGCCTGACCAATCTGTCGGCCTTCGCCAGCGGCCCCGGCATCAAGTCGGGCAAGGAGGTGGCGGCCATTCTTGCTGTGGCGGTGATCATCATCGGCGGCATCGAGCTGGCGTTGCGGCTGTTCCACGTGCCGCTCTACATCATGCCGCCGCCAAGCTCGATCGCCTATGCACTGTTCGACGAGTTTCCGCTGATCGCGCCGCATCTAGGCTACACGCTGGTCGAGCTGGTGTCCGGCTTCACCATCGGCGCGATCGTCGGCCTGGTGCTGGCCGCCGTCATCACCCAGTTTCCGTTCGCCGAGAAGATCGTCGCGCCCTACATCCTGCTTCTGGTCACCACGCCGATGCTGGCGCTGGTGCCGCTTCTGATCCTGCGCTTCGGCTTCGGCTACACGCCGCGCATCATCGCGGTGGCGCTGGCCGCCGGGCCGATGGTGATGATCAACGCGGCGACAGGTTTTCGCCGCGTCGACAGCGCCAAGATCGCGCTGGCGCGCTCCTATGGCGCCAGCACCTTGCAGATATTCTGGAAGATCCGCGCGCCGATGGCGCTGCCGATGATCTTGGTCGGGCTGATGATTGGCGCCATCTTCGGCCTGCTGACAGCGGTCGGCGCGGAGATGGTCGGCGGCGGCTTTGGCCTCGGCAACCGGCTGACCACCTATTCGTCGATGATCCAGATGCCGCAGTTCTTCGCCGTGGTGCTGATCCTGTCGACGCTCGGCATCCTGATCTACGTGCTGTTCTTCCTGATCGGCAAGAAATGGGCGAGCTGGGAGGCTTGAACACAGGGATATGACGACGTCCGGGAGGCGGGCGGCAAGAGACTGACATCAAACAAAAAAGGGGAATGCCATGACCAATAATCTCTCGATCAACCCGGCGGGGATCAGCCGCCGCACTTTCCTGCAGGTGACCGGCGCCGGTCTGGTGACGGCCACGGCGCTCGGCGCCACCGGCCTCAGGGCCAGGGCCGAACCCTACGGAAAATTCACCTGGATCTCGCCGCGCGGCACGCTTGAAGTGCTCGACGACTATCCCTACTGGGCAGCCAAGAAGGCCGGCTATTTCGATGGGCTGGACACCGACATGCAGCCGGGGCCGTCGGACGGCACCGCGACGGTGAAGTTCGTCGATGTCGGCCAGGCCGATATGGGCTTCCCGTCGCCCGGCGTGTTCTCCTTCGCAATCCAGAACGGCATGAAGCTGAAGTCGGTGTTCCACATGGGCGCCCGCGACACGTTCAGCATCGCCTTCCGCAAGGGCGAGGGATCGAACGATCTGAAGAAGCTGGAAGGCAAGACCATCCTGCTCGGCTCCGCCGCCTGGCAGTCGATCACCGACCCGCTGCTGGCCGCGCAAGGCGTCGACATCAAGAAGGTGAAATATGTCGAGGCCGGCTGGCCGACCTGGGGCACGGCGCTGGCCGGCGGCCAGGGCGACGCCGCCCTGTCGTGGGAAGGGCTGCGCGCCGAATGGATCGCCAAGGGGCTCGACTTCGAATACTGGCTGGGCGTGCAGAATTCGAAGCTGCCGGCCAACACCTTCGTCGTGCGTGCCGCCGATCTCGAGGATCCCGACCGCAAGGCGTTTTTGGAAAAGTACCTGCGCGGCTGGGCGATGGGCCTCGAATTCGGCTACCAGAATCCACGCGCGGCGGTCGAAGCGGTGTTCGAGCA
>NZ_RZQL01000239.1 GCF_003997935.1 Mesorhizobium sp. M7A.F.Ca.US.006.01.1.1 | reverse complement strand
GTTCGTAGACGATGTGACGCCTGCCGTCCGAGCCTGGAATCACATGCGGGGGAGCGATGATCTCCGCAACGAGTGGCGTGAGCTTCGGATTGTCGCTGGCAGCGTGCACCCCGGATGGAAATGTTGCCAACAAAAGCACAAAGGTCGAAAGGAGCCAAATTGGAACCCGCATTCGAACGCGCCTCCTCTGCACACGCTGACTTTGCGACGCGAGGGTACGACAATGAAGGCCGGGAGCCAAGGTGGCGTGCGGCACATGGAAGATTCACCGAACCTGGCGCAACCGCGGCCTCAAGTGTTATCGTTTGCATGTCTGGTTTACGGGAACTTTGCGGGCCTCTGATGACAGTTCAAATCAGCCGGCCACCACAGCCAGGGGACAGGATGTGATTCTGTCGTCCCTGCTTGCGAGTACATTCAACAGACGAACTCGGTAGCAGCGGTGAATTGGCGGTAGCCCTCTACCGACTCGAACCCCCATAAATGCTTGGATCAAGGTTGCACCACAGCGGATCCAAAACACCCCGACCTCCTCGAGAAGGGCCCGCATCTCGACGGGAGCCGCAAGACAGAAAGTTCGAAAAGCTTCTAGGAAACCCAAGCAGACTGAACGGCGCTGCGGACAATGAGGTTTACGAATACACCGGCGAACATTCGCATTGGGGCGGTCAATATCGTCGGCAGAAGAGCGTCCGAAAGGGCTACCGGCGGCTCCCTCGTAGGAACGAAAAAAGAAGAGAAGCAGAACTTTCTTGTGCGTTTTTTGCACACAATGTTCCGTAACCTGATTATAGTCAGGTATGCAAGACGCCAATGTCATCCTCGACCAGATGTAGGTTGACGCTGCTCAGCTCCGAGGTCGCGCGTGCGCCCTGGTCCTTGAGCAAATGCGCGAGCTGAGCGACGATGCAGTCGCGGCGTCTCACGACGTCCAGCTGTTCGCGGCGATCCTCCACCTGCATAAACGCCTCGGCCGATCGCAGCAAGAGCGGCCACCGCACGCGCTCGGGGTAGAGGTGCCGCATGCATAACGCGCAGGCCAGGGACACTGGTCGGCGGGGTGTTAAGGGACTGCAGACCAGCAGGCGTGCGATGGCAACCGAACAGCTTTCCAGCCAGAGGCGTCTGACCCTCTCGCTAGGCCGTAAGCAACTTTGTTTGGCAGATAAGGGGCTTGAAGCGGACTGACAGCTTCTAAGCGCGCATTTTCACAAGCGGACTTTCTTTCCGCAACGGAATCGCTTTGACATGCGCAATCCCGGCCATCAGGCCGGGAACAGGAACGCCGAAGCGGGATCGAAAAAGATGCGCTGACCTGATGTGGCGGTGCCATCGCCCACCTCTGCGTCAGAGGTTGGCCTGACGTCGATCTCATCTCCGCCGGCCGTGCGTGCCACGACCCGCCGTCGGTCGCCGAAGAAGGCGGTATCGACGATCTCGACGGCGAGTGCCACGCTTGTCGGCGTAGGCGTCAAGCGGAAGGCTTCCGGGCGCACCATCAGCCGGACGTTCTGGCCTTGGCCGAACGACGTTGTCGCCTTGACGCCGGTCACGATCGAGCCGCCGGCCAGGCGGATCGTCGATGCGCCATCTGCGGTTTGCAAATGCTCAGCCGGCAGGAAATTCGAGTTGCCGATGAAGCCGGCGACGAACTCGCTCGCCGGCCGGAGGTAAAGATCCTCGCCAGTACCGATCTGTTCGATGCGGCCTTCCCTGAACAGAGCGATGCGATCCGAAAGATGCAGCGCCTCCTCCTGGTCGTGCGTGACATAGAGGATGGTGACGCCGGTCTCGCGGTGGATGCGGCGGATCTCGGCCTGGATCTCCTGGCGCAGCTTCTTGTCGAGCGCCGACAGCGGCTCGTCCATCAGCAGGATCGGCGGGTCGTAGGCGAGCGCGCGGGCAAGCGCCACGCGCTGCTGCTGGCCGCCCGACAGCGCGCCCGGATGGCGGTCGGCGAAGTTTTCGAGGCGCACCAGCGCCAGCATGTCGGCGACCTTGCGCTTGATCTCGCCATCCGGTCGGCGGCGCACGCGCAGCGGAAAGGCGACATTCTCGGCGACACTCAGATGCGGAAATAGCGTGTAGCGCTGGAAGACCATGCCGATGTTGCGCTTGTGCGACGGCACCGAAAGCAGCGACCTGTCCTCCAGGAGCACATCGCCCGAGCTCGGATCCTGGAAACCGGCGATGGCGTAGAGTGTCGTCGACTTACCGGAACCCGACGGGCCAAGGAACGTCAGGAACTCCCCCTTGGGCACATCGATGGTGACGTCATGGACGGCGACGAAGGCGCCGAACGTCTTTCTCACCGCGCGTATGGACAGGAATGGCCGGGTCATCTTGACATTTTCCTGCGAAGGAGTGCGGTCACGATCATCAGGCACAAGGTCAGGCCGACAAGCAGGCTGGAGGCGGCGGCGATGACCGGGCTGAGGTCGGCGCGCAAGCTGCCCCAGATCTTGACCGGCAAGGTCTGCAAGGTCGGGCTTGCCATGAAGATCGCCACCACGACCTCGTCCCATGAGGCCAGGAAAGAGAAGATCGCCGCGGAGAAGATGCCGATCCTGATCGACGGCAAGGTGATCCTCAACCGTGCCTGCAGCGGGCTGGCGCCGCAGACTATGGCCGCGTCCTCGATGGATTTGTCGAAACCCTCTAGCGCCGCAGTGATCGGGATAATGGCGAAAGGCAGCGCCAGGATGGTGTGGGCGATGACGAAGCCGACCGTGGTGCCGGCAAGGCCGATGCGCAGGAAGAAGGCGTAGATGGCGATGGCGAACACGACGACTGGCAGCACCATCGGCATCAACAGCAAGCCGCGCAGGACCTGGCGTCCGCGAAACTCACCCCTGACCAGGCTGAAGGAGGCGAACAGGCCGATGACGACGGCGAGGATGGCGGCCATGGCGGCAATCCGGACACTGGTCAGCGCGGCATCGATCCAGGTCGGATCAGCCAGCAACTGCTGGTACCATTTCAGCGTCCAGCCGGGCGGCGGGAAGGCGAGCCAGCGCGACGAGCCGAACGACAGGAGCACGATGAAGACCACCGGCAGCAACAGGAAAGCCGCCACTGCCGCCGTGAAGCCGACAAGTGCCACGCGCAGCCATCCGAGCCGGTCATAGTCGAGCAGCATGTCAGAGCCCTCCGCCGGCGCGCCTGGCGCCGACCAGGCGAAGCTGGATCGCGTAGAGCGCCATGGTGACGACAAGCAGGACGAAGGCGGCCGCACTTCCAAGCCCCCAGTTGAGCAGCGACTGCACCGTCTGGGCGATCATCTCGGCCAGCATCATGTTCGATGTGCCGCCAAGCAGGGCAGGCGTGACGAAGTAGCCAAGCGACATGACGAAGACCATCAGCCCTCCGGCGGCGATGCCGGGAAGCGACAGCGGCAAAAGGATGCGGCGGAAGGCCTCGGACGGGCTTGCGCCGCAAAGGGCGGCCGCGCGCAGCGTCATAGGGTCGATGGCGCGTAAAGTGCCGACCAGCGGCAGGATCATGAAGGGCAGCATGATGTACACCATGCCGATGGTGACCCCGGCGAGGTTGTTGATGAGCGGCAGCGGCTCATGGATGATGCCCAACCCCATCAGCGCCCTGTTGATGACGCCGGTGCGTTGCAGCAGCACCATCCACGCATAGGTGCGGGTGAGAAGGTTCGTCCACATCGACAGAATGATGATGCCGAAGACGATCGAGCCCGGGGCCGGCGGCATGATCGCCAGCATCCAGGCAACAGGGAAAGCCACCAGGATGGTGACGGCTGTGACGACCGATGCGACCAGGAAGGTGTTGAGGAACACCCGCACATAGGTGTCGCTGCCGAACAGCGCCGCGTAGTTCTGCAAGCCGGGTTCGGGATCGGTGACGCTGCGCAGCAGCAGGGCAACCACCGGCACGATGAAGAACAGGCCAACCAGAAGCAGGGCCGGCAAGGCGCTGCCGCTGCCGGCTGGCAGGCCGGCAACCGAGCTGCGTCTGAAAGAACTTCCCTGCATCGAGCGGTCCTGTCTCAAAACGGGGCGCGCAAGCTGCGCCCCGTCGGTCTGCAACGGTGTTACTTGGTCTGCCAGGCATACCAGCGCGCGGCGATCTCGTCGCGATGCTCGGCCCAGTAGTTCATGTCGAGGTTGATCTGGCCGTCGACATGGGCATCAGGCAGGGCCTTGACGGCATCGGCGGGCATCTCCGCCTTGGCCTTGGTGTTGATGGGCGCATAGCCGCTTGCCTCGGCGAATTTCGCCTGGCCGGTCGGGCTGGTGGCGGCGGCGAGGAACTTCATCGCGCTGTCCTTGTTCTTGGCGCCCTTCGGCACGACGAGCACGTCGGCGGCGGTGAGGTTCTGCTTCCAGGCGACGCCGACGTCGGTGCCATCCTGCTGGAGGGCGAAGACACGCCCGTTCCACAACTGACCGAAGGCAGCCTCGCCGGAGGCAATCAGCTGCTGTGATTCAGCGCCGCCGCCCCACCAGACGATATCGGATTTGATGGTGTCGAGTTTCTTGAAGGCACGATCGAGATCAAGCGGATAAAGCTTGTCCGCCGGCACGCCGTCGGCCAGCAAAGCGATCTCGATGACGCCCGGCGCCGACCATTTGTAGAAGGTCCGCTTTCCGGGAAACTTCTTGGTGTCGAACATGTCGGCCCAGCCGGTCGGTTCGCCCGAGACGGCGCCCTTGTTCCAGGCGAGCACGAAGGAGTAGTAGAAGCTGCCGACGGCATGCTCATTGCTGAAACGCGGGTCAAGATCGGCCTTGGGCACGACCGCATAGTCGATCGGCTCCAGCAGCCCGTCCTTGGCGGCCTTTATGGCGAAATCCATTTCCACGTCGACGACATCCCAGGTGACATTGCCGGCGTCGACCATGGCCTTGAGCTTGCCATAGTCGGTCGGTCCGTCCTGCAGCACCTTGATGCCGGAGCTGGCTTCGAAGGGGGCTGCCCAGGATTTGGTCTGCGCTTCCTGCGTGGTGCCGCCCCAGCTGGTGAACGCCATCTCATCGGCCTTGGCGGCGGTTGCCGTGAGTAGCCCGGCCAGCAGGCCGGTCAAAATCAGTTTCATGTCATTCTCCTCTGTTGGTCTGTTCTTGTTTTTCTCAGTGCACCTGCGTCCCGCGGTTCTCAGCGCATGACGAAGGGATCGGGGATCGGCTCGTCCGAGGTGTTGATCCAGACGGATTTCGAGCGTGTGTAATCTCTGATGGTGTCGAGCCCACCCTCCCGGCCGAGCCCCGACAGGCCGTAGCCGCCGAAGGGAACGAGCGGCGATACGACGCGATAGGTGTTGACCCAGACGACGCCGGCACGGATGTCGCGCGCCATGCGGTGCGCCCTAGCGAGATTGCTGGTGAACACGCCTGAAGCGAGGCCGAAGGGCGTGTCGTTGGCGAGCGCCAGCGCCTGCGCTTCGGTGTCGAAGGCAAGCACGCTGAGCACTGGCCCGAACAGTTCCTCGCGCACGCAAGGCAGGTCGCTGGCGCCGGCATCGATGATGGTCGGCGCATAGTAGAAGCCGCTGCCGGCTGGCCTTGTGCCGCCGGTGACCAGCGTGCCGCCCCCGGCGACGCTTTCCGCGACAACTTTCTCGATCCAGTCGCGCTGACGCAGCGTGGCGAGCGGACCCATTTCGGTCGCCGGATCCTGCGGATCGCCGATGCGGATCGCCTCGGCCTTGCGCTTCAGGCGGGCGAGGAATTCATCCTTGACCGAACGCTCGACCAGCAGCCGCGAGCCGGCGACGCAGCTCTGGCCGGTCGCGGCAAAAATGCCGGCGACCACCGCATTGGCGGCGCTGTCGAGATCGGCGTCGGCAAAGACGACGACCGGGCTTTTGCCGCCGAGTTCCAGAGTGGTGTACGCAAGGTTCTCCGCCGTGTTCCTGACGATGGCACGCGCCGTCGAGGGACCGCCGGTGAAGGCGACTCGCGAAACCAGCGGATGGCTGGTCAGGCGCCGGCCGCAATCATGGCCCCAACCGGTGAGGATGTTGACGACGCCTGGGGGAAAGCCAGCCTCATGAACCAGTTCGGCAAAAGCGAGCAGCGGCCCCGGGCCATCCTCGGAGGCCTTGAGCACGATGCTGCAGCCGGCGGCGAGCGCCGGACCGAGCTTGACGGCCGAGAGGAAGAGCTGCGAATTCCACGGAACCACCGCGGCAACGACACCGATCGGTTCGCGGCGGATGGTGACGTCGAGATCCGGCTTGTCGATCGGCACATGCGCGCCTTCGTGCTTGTCGGCAAGCCCGCCATAATAGCGGTAGTAGTCGCCGACATAGGCGATCTGGGCGCGGGTCTCGCGGATGATCTTGCCTGTATCGCGGGTCTCGAGCTCGGCAAGTCGCCCAGCATTGGCGGCGACGAGGTCGCCCAGCTTGACCAGCAGCTTTCCACGCGCCGTCGCGGTCATCCTACGCCATGGGCCGGAACGCAGGGCGCGGTGCGCCGCCTCGACGGCGCGGTCGACATCGGCTTCGCTCGCCGCCGGCATCCTGGCCCAGGCCGCCCCGGTCGACGGGTCGACGCTGTCGAAAGTAGCGGACGGTTCGTCGAAGCGGCCGTCGATGAAGTTCCTGAAGGGGGCGTCGGTCATGGGCTCGCGATCAAAGGAAGGCCGGCATCACCCGGTCGATGAACAGTTGCAGCGATTTTTTCTTGTGCTCGTGCGAAAGCCCGCTGTCGATCCAGATCGAATACTGGTCGTAGCCGAGTGCCTCATAGGTCTTCAGCCGGGCGATGACCTCATCGGCCTCGCCGATCACCAGGTTCTGCCTGATCTTGTCGGGCGCGTATTGCGGCATGGCCGCGATCTCGTCCGGCGTCAGCGGCTCCAATATGCCTTGATGCACTGGTTTCTTGTTCTGGAACCAGGCGCCGAACTGGCAATAGAAAGTCGACAGGTCCTGCGTCAGGCGATCGGCGTCAGCCGCGTCGTCGGCAACGAAGGTGTGCATCAAAAGCATGATTTCCGGTCGTTCGATCTCGGGATGCGCGGCGCAGGCGGCGTTGAAGCCCTGCATCAGGCTCGTCACCTCGTCATCGCCGGAAGCCAGCGGCGTTACCTGGACCTTGCATCCGTTGGCGACGGCGAAATCGTGCGAGTTCGGGTCGCGGGCCGCCACCCAGATCGGCGGGTAGGGTTTCTGCAGCGGCTTGGGCGAGGAGGTGGTGGCGGGGAATTGCCAGAACTCGCCGGAGAGTTCGAAGTCGCCGTCCCATAGGCCGCGGATCGCCGGTATGATCTCGCGCATGCGCTGGCCGGCGCCCCAGGCGTCAAGACCTGGGAAGATGCGCTGATATTCATAGCTGTAGGCGCCGCGCGCGATGCCGATGTCCAGCCGGCCACCGCTGATGACGTCAGCCATCGCCGCTTCGCCGGCAAGCTTGATCGGGTGCCAGAAGGGCGCAATCACGGTTCCGGTGCCGAGGCGGATACGGCTGGTCTTGGCGGCGAGATAGGCGATGTTGATGAAGGGATTGGGCGAGATGGTGAATTCCATGCCGTGATGCTCGCCGATCCAGGCGGTCTCGAAGCATGCCTGTTCGGCCATCAGGACCAGTTCTTCGAGCTCGGTCACAAGCTCGGAATGCGGCTTGGCCAGATCCGACCGTTCCATATGCACGAAGAGCGAGAATTTCATCCGTGGGCACCTGTATTGACGGTGGAAGCGCTGGGTCTGGCGAGCGGCCGGACCTCGCCTTCGACATCGTTGCCGACATAGACGCCGAATGCATCTACCGAGCATTCCCTGATATAGCGCGTGAGCATCGAGCGGATCGCCGGATCGGCGATCTTCAATCCTTCGATCGCGTCGATCTCGATGAGCCGAATGCCGCGATCGCTGGAAGCGGGCACGTCGAACGTGCCGCGATAGTAGACATGCGTGCGCGAAACAGGTCCGGCGTCGTCCCAGACGGCGAACAGGAAACCGAGCTGGGCCTCGATGGCCTTTGCCGCAAGCAGTCCACGCAGACTATTGCCATCGCCTGCCGAACCCAACCCTCGGCCGCGCGGCAGTTCAAAACCGTCCGTCGTTTCCACGAACAGGATCCGGCCACCATTTTCGAGGATGGCGCCGACATCGGTGCCGGGCTGGGTGGCGGCCAGCGCGTCCTGGCTGAGGCCGGGTGCAACATAGGCGCCGCGGTAATAGCCGAGCGGCTGCGCGGAATTGTGCTCGAAATCGCGGACGCGGCCGATGAGGATCGAATGATCACCGGCCTCGACCAGCCGCTCCATGTCGCAGTCAAAGGACGCGACGGAGCCGTCCAAAACGGGACTGCCGGTCCTTCCCGGCCGCCATGCTACGGCGGCGAACTTGTCGGCGGCTTTCGAGGCGAAGATGCCGGACGCTGCCTTCTGGCCCTCGTTGAGGATGTTGATGGCGAAGCTTTTCGATGTCGCGAAGACAGGATGGCCTAAGGCCTTGTGGGCGATGCAGACCAGCACCAGGGGCGGATCGAGCGACACTGAGGTGAACGAGTTGGCGGTGAAGCCGCGCGGCTCGCCTTCTGGCCCGATGGTGGTGACGATGGTGACGCCGGTGAGGAAGGATCCCAGCGCACGGCGGAACTCGCCGCTGTCGAACCCGGTATTCGCCTCAGCAGTGCCGCTTCGCTCGATCGCTTCGTCCTCCGCGAGGAAGTCAACGATATGGCGCGTGGTGAGGTCCGGCGCCGCGACCGCCATCATGTGCTTCTCGCCCGGCAGCACCGTGCAGCGGCCATGCGGCGCCAGCCGTGCCATCGCGGCCGACATTGCCGGCGAAGAGTTCCTGTCCTCGGAGCCGGTCATGAACAGGGCCGGTACGGCCAGCGTCGGCAGGCGGTCGGCATGATCGCCGTCGGCACGAGCGAACAGGCGGTAGGTGCGGGCATAGCCTTCCGGGTCGACCGCGCTCAGTGCGTATGCCGTGTTCCGCGCTGCCGCCTCCAGCTCGGTCGGCACCGGATCGCCGAACCAGCGCGCAATGGTCTGTGCCGTGCCGGCCGTATCGCTGCGCCCGTTGAGCGCCACCGCGCGCTGGCGAACGGCTTCGGCCAGTTCAGGTGGCCGCCGGAACACGGCATTCAGGGAAACGATGCGGCGGACGCGCTCCGGTGCGCGCAGGGCCAACTCCTGGGCAACGAGCGCACCCATCGAATGGCCGACGACGGACACCCGGTCGAGGCCAAGATGGTCGAGCAGGCGAATGGCCTGGTCGGCGTAGTCGGCCAGTTCCGGGTGCTGCGGCGGCAGTGGCGACTGGCCGTGGCCGAGCATGTCGATCGCGATGACGTCGAAGCTGTCGGCCATGCGTTCGAACTGCGGCTGCCAGATCGCGGCGTTCATGCCGACGCCGTGGATGAACAGCACCGGCGTGCCAGCGCCGGCACGGATGAAGCAGGTGCCATCGAACGTTGTGCCCTGTCGCGCCCAGGTGGAAGCGTCAGCCATGCACGTCCCCAAGCTCCTTGAGGTCCTGATAGCGATCGCCGATACGATGATGCGGGCGACCGCCGATCGACGCACCAAGCGCCACCACCAGTTCGTCCGGCGCCGGCGCATCGCCGATCTGGAAATGCACGGTCAGGTAATGCGAGCGCCGTCCTTCGTCATTCTTGTCCATCAGTGGGATCATGATCGGCGTGTTCGGCCCGCCGCGCAGGTTGGTGAAGGCAAGATAGGTCTTGGCGCCGACGGCGCGGCGATAATGATTGCCAAAATGCAGCGTGTGGATCAGCGCCGAGGCATGCTCGATCTCGCCAGACGTGCCGCAAATGGCTGCCTTGCCATAACCCTCGATCGCGTCGCCGGAACCGGCGATGGCAATGATCTCGCGGGATAGGGTCTCTCCGAGCACAGGCGCACAGTCGCGGATCTCGGGCGACAGATCGTCGGTGAAGCCGCGTCCCGCCCAAGGGTTCGTCAGCACCGCGGCGACGCCGATCAGGCGCAGCGGCCGCGGTGCAGCCTTGCCGCCTTCGATCAGCGTGTTCTCGGTATAAGTCACGATCTTGCGGATGGCAGGCTGCATGGAATCCTCGGGTCGGCGATGCCAGGGACCGTCCGATCTCTGTGTCATCTTATGGTATACCATGCTATGGAGCACCAAGTACCTTGTCAACCGGGCATGGAATCTGTTTTCGTGGCGGTCAGGAGCCAAGACATGCCAGACGACACCCTTCGCATCGACCGCAGCGCCAAGACCTTGAGAACGCTGGCGCTGGAGCGCATGCGCGAAGCCATCATGGATTTCCACTTCCAGCCTGGCGAAAGGTTGGTCGAGC
Source organism: Mesorhizobium sp. M7A.F.Ca.US.006.01.1.1 (assembly GCF_003997935.1). Taxonomy (GTDB): domain Bacteria; phylum Pseudomonadota; class Alphaproteobacteria; order Rhizobiales; family Rhizobiaceae; genus Mesorhizobium. Next base: position 389 of record NZ_RZQL01000239.1, on the reverse strand, counting down.
GGCCGCTTTGCGACCAGCTTGGCGTCAGTCGTTCCGTCGTGCGCGAGGTGCTGCGGCAACTGGAGGCCGAGGGGCTCGTGCAGATGATCCCTGGGCACGGGCCGGCCGTAGCCAGGCCGGATCTCGGCCGCACCGACGAGATCTATGAGTTGAGGGCACTGCTTGAAGGCATTGCGGCACGCGCCTGCGCCCTGTCGGCCACCGGCGAGCAACTGGCAACGCTCGAACGCGCGCTGGCGGACTTGTTCGGGGCATGGGCGTCGGCGACGCCGCCGGCAGTGATGCGGGCGACGACGAAATTCTATGAGGCGCTGTTCGAGGCCGCCGACAAGCGTGTCGCCTGGGAAATCGTCAGCGGGCTGAATGTCCGAATCAATCAGCTTCGTTCG
>NZ_RZQL01000238.1 GCF_003997935.1 Mesorhizobium sp. M7A.F.Ca.US.006.01.1.1 | reverse complement strand
ACGTGGTAGTAGGGACGCTTCTTCGAGCCCGCACGGGCCAGTCGGATCTTCAAGGGCATTTCTTTTCTCCTAAAAACTAAGTTCGTTGATTGGGTTTCAGTTGGTTTTCGTCACGCCGTTGGAAGCGGAAGCGGCGATCTGTTCGTGGTGGCGGATCACTTCGCGGACGACGAAGTTGAGGAATTTTTCCGCGAAATCCGGGTCGAGATGGGCATCCTTCGCCAGCTGGCGAAGCCGGGCGATCTGCTGCTGTTCGCGTGCCGGGTCGGCCGGCGGCAGGCCATGCGTCGCCTTCAGCACGCCAACCGCCTTGGTGCAGCGGAAGCGCTCGGCCAGCATGTGGATGAGGGCTGCGTCGATGTTGTCGATCGAGGCGCGGTAGTCGGCCAGGATGGTGCGTGCGTCGGCCATGTCCTTTTCTTCGTTCATGGCGTCCTTACTTCTTCTTGCCAAGGCCGGGCAGGCCGCCACCCATTCCGGGCAGGCCGGGGAGCTTCATGCCGCCGGGCAGTCCGGGCAGCCCGCCGCCGGGAAGGCCTTTCATGCCGCCGCCGAGGCCGGCTGCCTGTGCCTGCTTCTGCAAGGCTTCGAGCTGCTTGGGGTCCATCTTCGACAGGTCCGGCATGCCACCGCCCATCATGCCACCACCCATGCCCCCGGGGCCGCCCGGCATCATGCCGCCAAGGCCCATCTTGGAGGCGAGGCCGCCCATCATGCCGCGCATCAGGCCGCCGCCTTTGCCCTTGCCGCCCATCGCCTTCATCATGTCGGCCATGCCGCGATGCATCTTGAGCAGCTTGTTGATTTCGGCCGCGTCGGTGCCGGAACCGGCGGCGATGCGCTTCTTGCGCGAATGCTTGAGCAAATCGGGATTGGCGCGCTCGGCCTTGGTCATCGACGAGATGATGGCGAGCTGGCGGCCGAACATCTTGTCGTCGAGACCGGCGGCGGCCATCTGGTCCTTCATCTTGCCCATGCCCGGCATCATGCCCATGATGCCGCCCATGCCGCCCATCTTCGACATCTGCTGAAGCTGGCCGGCGAGGTCGTTCAGGTCGAACTTGCCCGACTGCATCTTCTTGGCCATCGCCGCCGCCTGCTCGGCGTCGATGTTTTCGGCGGCCTTTTCGACAAGCGAGACAATGTCGCCCATGCCGAGGATGCGGTCGGCGATGCGCTTGGGATGGAATTCCTCCAGCCCGTCCATCTTTTCGCCGGTGCCGATCAGCTTGATCGGCTTGCCGGTGACGGCGCGCATCGAAAGAGCCGCACCGCCACGGCCGTCGCCGTCCATGCGGGTCAGCACGAGGCCGGTGATGCCGACGCGCTCATCGAAGCTCTTGGCCAGGTTGACGGCGTCCTGGCCGGTCAGCGAATCGGCGACCAGCAGGATTTCGTGCGGGCTAGACACCTTCTTGATGTCGGCCATCTCGACCATCAGCGGCTCGTCGATATGGGTGCGGCCGGCGGTGTCGAGGATGACGACGTCATGGCCGCCGAGCTTGGCTGCCTGCACGGCGCGCCGCGCGATGTCGACCGGCGACTGGCCGTCGATGATCGGCAGCGTGGCCACCTTGACCTGTTCGCCGAGCTGGCGAAGCTGCTCCTGCGCGGCGGGGCGCCGCGTGTCGAGCGAGGCCATCAGGACCTTCTTGTTCTGACGCTCCGAAAGGCGCTTGGCGATCTTGGCCGAAGTGGTCGTCTTGCCGGAACCCTGCAGGCCGACCATCATGATGACGACCGGTGCCGGGGCATTGAGATCGATGGCGACGCCTTCGGCGCCGAGCATGTCAACCAGTTCGTCATGGACGATCTTGACGACCATCTGGCCGGGCTTGATCGACTTGACCACGGCAGCGCCGACGGCCTTCTCGCGCACCTTGTCGGTGAAGGAGCGCACCACTTCCAGCGCCACGTCGGCTTCGAGCAGCGCACGGCGCACCTCGCGCAGTGCTGCCGAGACATCCGCCTCCGACAGTGCACCGCGGCCGGTCAGGCCGTTCAGGATGGAGCCAAGGCGCTCCTGCAGCGTTTCAAACATTCTTCTTCCTTTTTCCCAGGCACCCGGACGGTGACCGAGAAGTAATGCGTTCGCGCCAAGTGTCCAAGCAAAAGCCCGTGCAAGCGAAAAGCCAAAAAGCACCCGGGGGCGCTCAGCGCTGCCGGGTGTTGGCCTCCAGGATCGATTTACAGCACTTCACCTCAAAGAGGCTTCGGCGTCCTGGTCGGCTTGCTCGGAGGGATACTCGTCGCGGAATTCGGGGCGTGTAGACAGGAAATCGGACGCAGAGTCAAGACAAAGACCGGATTGCGTCGTTCCCGGGCCTGCAATCAGGCCGTGCTCGCCCTGTCCGGAAGCTCGGCGGCGACCTTGAGCGGCGAACGCGGATGTAGAAGCAGCACGATGGTCAGCAGGCTGCAGGCGATGCCGATGAAAGCGATGAGAACCGCATCCAACGTCGCCCAGCCCGGTCCCTCGAGCGGCCTGGCGTTGAACAGGGCGAAGGAATTGTAGCTTTCCTGATGCGAGATCAGCAGGAAGCCGGTCAGGTTGTTGCCGAGGTGAGCACCCAGCGCGGCGCCGAGATTGCCCGTTGCATAGACCACCAGTGTCAGCAGCAGCGCGAAAGCGGCGATCGACGCCAGCACGCAAGCATTGATGGCTGGCGACGAACTCGCGCTCCAATGCAGCGAGGTGAACAGCAGGGCCGGCAGCAGGGCCCAGACGAACGGGCTGTGAACCGGCTGGCGAGACCGCGCAGCAGATAGCCGCGAAACAGCACCTCTTCCGAGGATGTCTGCAGCAATGTGAGCGCGGCGATCGGGATCGCAAACAGCAGCCAGGACGACAGGCTGATCGGGCCGCGCGCGATCTGCGGTTGCAAGAGATAGAGCAGGATTTCGGATATCAACGAGGTGATCAGCACCGCGATCAGCCCCTTGAGGAAGCCCGACCATGAAACACGTCGGCTGTTGCCGAGCAGCGCCGGCAGCTTCTCGCCATGCACCCAGCGCATCGCGACCCACAGGCCGAGCCAGATGCCGGCGAAGGAGACGAGCGCAGTGAGGATGCCAAGGGGCGAAGCGAGGAAACCTTTAATGCCAGATGATGGGGCCGCCTGCCAGGCGAAGAAGGCATAGGTGCCGCCGACCAGCACGGCCACGGTGGTTGCTGCCCAAAAAAGGACGACGATCCCCGTTCCGAGCAACAGGCGCGGCAAGGTCGTCCTGACGTTCGGCGAATGCCTGTAACGCTCGAAGGCGGCCGGATCGATGGTCACGCGGGCTCCTTTGCCAAAGTCATCGCTATTGACTAACCGATGGCCCGGAAAATCGGAATCGTTTTCCGCAAAGGACAACGCTCAGAGCAGCGTCTGCGCAAGAGAGGCGACGCGCTGCGGTGCCGCCTGCTGGCGGCCGCTGCTGTCGCAGCGGCCGCTTGTGCCAATTGTCGTCAACGCACGACGTACATGATGCGCCTTGTCTGCGGATCGATCAGCGCCCGCTGGCCGTTCACATAGACATAGCGGTAATTGTAGTCCGGAATCTCGCGCAGCTCGACGGTGTCGGGCAGGGTCGCGCCGGTTACCACTTCGCCATCGAGATAGATGGGATCGAGGCGATGCGTGTCGACATAGGTGCGGACTTCAGCCGGGGGTGGCGGGAAATCATCCACGACCGGATCGCTGGCGATGATCGCGCCGGTATAATCGGTCGAGTAGTTGCCGATGTCCTCCGGCGGCGAGACGACAGCAACACTGGAGCGCCGTTGCGTCAGCACCACCCGGCTGCCGCCTATGTCGGCCGTCACATAGTCGGAATAGACCCAGCCCTGGCCGCCGGCCTCGGCTATGGTGCACCATTTGCTGTTTTCGATGCAGCCATTGAGCGTTGCCGACTGGCCGGCGGCGAGCACGCCGATCACAGGGTATTGCGGGCCGGGTCCGGCGCGCACGTTAAGATCGGTGACGGCTGAGACGGCGGTATCGGCAAACGCGGCGCCCGACACCACGGTCAGCATTCCGGCGACCGCCGGAAACAACAGGGATTTCATGGTTTCTCTCCGTTTTCATGGTCCCTCGCCAGCGAAAACGGGGCAGCAGCTCATGCGTTCCCGCTAAAGCGCCTGCGCCGACTCACGATTTGTTCCCTGTTCTCCAGGCAAATCGGTCAGAAGTTCGTGAACGAATTCCAATTTTCGCGCCGTGACGTCCGAAATGACAAAGGGATAGAGGTCGGGCAGGCCCATGCAGCGGTTGATCGAATTGGAGGCTTCCGACAGCACCAGCCAGCGGGCAAGGATCTTTTCGAAAGGCTCCGGCACGGTCGCCGGCTCCGAGGGTGCGGCCTGCAATTCGCCGCCGGTGTCGCCGCGCGGCAAGTCGTTGGCCTCCACCGTCTCCAGCCGGCCGAGCGGAAAGTTCAGCGCATGGACCATTTCCAGCGTGTCGGTGATGTGCAGGTGGTGGGCCCAGGTCTCGGCCCAGTCCTCCCAAGGATGCGAGGTGGCATAGGCCGAGATATGACCTTGCTGCCAGTCGGGCGGCGCACCATTGGCATAATAGGCCTTCAGCGCCTGTTCGTAGTCGGCGCGGTCGTCGCCGAACAGTGCGCGGAAAGCTTCGAGCCTGTGCGGATCGTCGCGGATCAGGCGGTCCCAGTAATAGTGCCCGAGCTCATGACGGAAATGGCCGAGCAGCGTGCGGTAGTTCTCGCCCATCTCGACGCGCCGCTTCTCGCGCTCGGCCGAATCCGCCTCGGCGACGTTGAGCGTGATCAGGCCATTGTCGTGACCGGTCAGGATGCGCTCGCCGCCGGGGCCGCCGCCGATCGGATCGGCGAGGAAGTCGAATGCCAGGCCGATCTCGTCGGCCGGGTTCTGCTTGGGCGCCACCGGCAGCCCGAAGGCCAGCAGCGAGTAGATGGCGCGCTTCTTCGCTGCCTCGACGCGGATCCAGCGACGGCGGTTGCCGTCGACGGAGAGGTTCGGGATCAGCTGGTTCAGCACGCAGGCGCGGCAAAAAGCGTGACCCGGTTCCGCCATCCAGTTGCAGGCGCATTCGTCGGCGTTGGTGCACTGGAAGACGCCGTCGACGCCCGCCAGCGCGAAACAGGCGTGCTCGGGATCGTAGAGCACGGAGTTCCCGCAGTTCAGGCACTGGGCGTTCTCGAAATAGATACGATGGCCGCAATGCGGGCAGTCGAAGAGTTTCATGTCGGTCTCAATTCACCGGAGGTGACATAGATGTTCACGGCGGCCCGTGCCAAACGCGAACAGCCGCGCGGCGTTCCACATTTTCCTGAAGCTATTTGGCCGCAAGCTGGGCGACAACCTGTCTTGCCACCCCTTCGCCCGACAGCCGTGCGCCGCCACAGGTCTGCATCAGAGGACCGGCCAGATGCTCGCCGGCGAAGAAGATCTTGTCAGCCACCGGCTGCATGAGTGCCGCGCGCGCCAGCGAACGGCCGGGGCGGGCGGCGGCATAGGCGCCGCGCACGAAGCGCTCGCCGCCCCAATTGGTCATCATGGCGCGTCCGACGTGCTTGCCCGTATCGCCGCCGAAGATGCCGCACAGCCGGTCGACGACGAAGTCGATGCCGGCCGCTTCGCCGGCCGCCGACATTTCCCAAGCGAAATCGCCGCCGACGAAGCCGACCATCAGGTCAAGGTCGAACGGGAAGCACAGGAAATAGATGTCGTGCCTGGCCATCCGTTCGATCAGCAGGTCGTCGAAGGGCTGCAGCCCGAGCCTTGTGCCCGATATTTCGACCGGCAATTTGGTCAGCATGCCCATCGGCAGGTCGAAGAAGGCGCCGAAATGCGTGTCTGGCAAGGCCGGCGAGAACGCGATCTCCTCGAAGGCGAGCACCGCTGGCGAAGCGGTGACGATCACCGCTTTGGCGCGGACGGTGCCGCGATCGGTGACGCAGGCGACGCCGGGCACGTCCCACAGGATCTTGCGCACCGGAGTCGACAGTTCGACCGGCACGCCGGTGCCGAAACGCGCCACCAGCGCGCCAAGGCCCTCTTTGCTGAAGTAGTTCGGATCGAGATCGGCAGCGGCCTGGAAGTCCAGGATCGAGATTTCGTCCTCGTCGGCACCAAAATCCATCGGCCCGGCGAAGGTGGCGGCGGCGCGCGGCGCATGGCCTTTTGCCAACAGCGCCGAAAGACGATCGTCATCTCCGTCCTTCACTTCATGCCTGGCCAGCAGTTCGAACAGCTTTGCGTCGGCGGCCTTCATGTCGGCTTCTTCCGCTTCGCTCGCCTTGCGCTCGCGGTAGTAGAGATGATCGACGTTCATGTCGTGATGATGCAACGTCCAGCCTGCCGCCTGGGCTTCGGGAAAATAGGGATTGCGGTCGGCGGCATGCAGCCAAGCGCAGCCGATGTCGAAAGGCACGCCGAAATGCTGGTCGCTGGTCCAGGCTCGCCCGCCGATTCGGTCCATCGCTTCGAGCAGCGTGAAGGAAAGCCCCGCCGCCTGCAGGCTCCTGGCGGCGGCAAGACCCGCCGAGCCGGCGCCGATGATGACGACATCAACGTCTTGCATGCAGCCCCCTTGCCACAATAATCACTTGATCCTAGGCAAATTCCACGGCATTCGCCAGCATTGCAGCGGTGACAGTGACAAGTGCGCGTTTCGCTGGCAAGTTCGCAATTGGGACGTGATTCAGGCAACCAGGAGATCAACATGGCAATTCTTGCCAAGGGAAAGATGTTTGCAGCGGCCGTGGTGGCGGTGCTTGCGCTGGCGACGGGCGCACAGGCGGCGGCCAGCTGCGGCAAGACCGGCGCCGGCTTCGAGGCCTGGAAGCAGGATTTTGCCGCGCAGGCCAGGTCGGAAGGTGTAGGCGCCAAGGGGCTGGCCGCTCTGGCCGGGGCGAACTACGCGACTAAGACGATTTCCGTGGACCGCGGCATTCACAAGGCCTTCAGCGGCTCCGTGGACGATTTCATGCGGCGTCGCGGCGGCGCCGCGATCATCTCCAAGGGCCGCTCCCTGAAGAAGTCGAATGCGGCGCTGTTTTCCAAGATCGAAGCGAATTACGGCGTGTCGCCGGGCGTGTTGCTCGCCATCTGGGGCATGGAAACCGGCTTCGGTTCGGCCATGGGCAACCAGAACACGGTTTCTGCCATCTTGACGCTTGCCTATGATTGCCGCCGCCCGGGGTTCTTCTACCCGCATGCCATTGCAGCCCTGAAGCTGGTTGATCGCGGGGCGTTGACAGCCTCGTCGGTCGGGGCCGCGCATGGCGAGATCGGACACACGCAGTTCCTGCCAGGAAACGTCCTGAAATATGGCGTCGGCGGCGGGAACCTGCGCGACAAGAGCACGGCGCTGGCTTCCACCGCCAACTTCCTCAAGGGCCATGGCTGGCGGGCGGGCGCGAGCGCGAGTGCAAATATGGGTGCGATTGCCGGCTGGAATTCCGCGAGCGTTTATCAGCAGGCCATCGCCCGCATTGCCACGGCGATCGACGGCGACTGACAGGATCGTCCTCATGGACTTGGCTTGAATGAAAAACCCAGCGCGACGCCGGGTTTTTTCATTTGATTTCGAGCGTGTAGGAGCAGCCGGCCAGGGTCTTGCCGGGGTGGGACTCGACGGTCGAGACGTTGAGCTTGACGTCCGTGGAGAAGGTCAATCCTTCCGACTCTTCGGTGCTTTGGACAACGACCTTCTCGCCAAGGAATTTTTGGGGCGTGGAAAAAACGGCCATGACGTTGAGTTCTTTGGCAAGCTCCGGCGCGGCAACGCCGTCGAGCAGGGCCATCGGCCCCGCAGCGGTAAACACGATCGATCCTGTCTCGCGATTGAACACGCGGATCTTGGCCGGCAGTTCGTATTGGCTGAGAAACGGATTGCCCGAGGCAACCTCCTTCCAGCCAAGCGTTTCAACGGCACCCGGTGCGCTGGACAGCCACAGGGCAAAGTCGTTGTAGGTCGGAACGTCCGCCCTGCACTCGATCAGCGCGGGAAGGTCGAGAGAGGTGGGGTCGAACTCCTGGCCGGCGGCGGGCGTCGTCAGAACAACCAGCGGCGCCAGGCAGCGACCGAAACCGCGCATCCGCGCTACTTGGTGCGGTTGCGCGCGGCCAGCGTCCTGAGCCGCAGCGCATTGAGACGGATGAAGCCGGCGGCGTCCTTCTGGTCGTAAGCGCCGCGGTCGTCCTCGAAGGTGACCAGCGCATCGGAGTAAAGCGTCTTCTTCGACTTGCGGCCAGTGACCATGACATTGCCCTTGTAGAGCTTGAGGCGCACCGTGCCCTCGACGTCTTCCTGGCTCTTGTCGATCATCGCCTGCAGCATCAGCCGTTCGGGCGCGAACCAGAAGCCGTTGTAGATCAGTTCGGCGTAGCGCGGCATGAACTCGTCCTTGAGGTGGGCGGCCCCACGGTCGAGCGTGATCGATTCGATGGCGCGGTGGGCAGCGATCAGGATGGTGCCACCTGGTGTTTCGTAGACCCCACGCGACTTCATGCCGACAAAGCGGTTCTCGACCAGGTCGAGCCGGCCGATGCCATTGTCGCGGCCAAGATCGTTGAGTGCCGCCAGCATGGTCGCCGGCGACAGTTTCTTGCCGTTCAGCGCGATCGGATCGCCCTTCAGGAACTCGATCTCGATCTCGGTGACGGTATCAGGCGCGTCCATCGGCGAAACGGTGCGCTGGTGGACGAATTCGGGCGGCTCCACCCATGGGTCTTCCAGCACCTTGCCCTCGGAGGACGAATGCAAAAGGTTGGCGTCGACCGAGAACGGTGCGTCGCCCTTCTTGTCCTTCGGCACCGGGATCTGATGCTGCTCGGCGAAATTCATCAGGTCGGTGCGCGACTTGAACGACCAGTCGCGCCACGGCGCGATGACCTTGATGTCGGGGTTCAGTGCGAAAGCCGAAAGCTCGAAGCGAACCTGATCGTTGCCCTTGCCGGTGGCGCCATGCGCGATCGCGTCGGCGCCGGTTTCCCGCGCTATATCGACCAGATGCTTGGAGATCAGCGGCCGTGCGATCGAGGTGCCAAGCAGATAGGTGCCTTCATAGACGGTGTTGGCGCGGAACATCGGGAAGACGAAGTCGGCGACGAATTCCTCGCGCACGTCGACGACGCGGATGTCCTTGATGCCCATCATCTCGGCCTTGCGACGGGCCGGCTCGAGTTCGCCGCCCTGGCCGAGATCGGCGGTGAAAGTCACGACTTCGGCGCCGAGCTCGGTCTGCAGCCATTTCAGGATGATGGATGTGTCGAGACCGCCGGAATAGGCAAGCACGACCTTCTTGACGTCTTTGGCCTTGGACATTTCTACTCCGTCGATGGCGGACGCCCCAGCCTGGGCGTCACGGATTGTCGCAGCGCCTTTTAGCAGGAACGGCAGAGCGAGCAAGCACGCGTGCATGCATGGCTTCTGGTCCAGGCATGCCCCGGGGCGGCCGGCAGCGAAAACAATCTGCTGCAATCAAAGGCTGCATTTGCTGGAGGGACTTAATCAAGTTTTCACGCCGCGCCGCTAACACTTACGACAAAGCCGCCTTGACCACGTTCCGGGCGGCTTCTTGCCTGCTTTGTCGTGGGTGTCCTCGGACTTGGGCCGTTCTTGATGCGCGTTATATCATGCATCGCCATGGAGCATAATCTGTGGCTTGTCCTGCTGGCGGCGCTGATGTGCGTCACCGGCTGCTGGGTGACGATCGGCCTCTTCGACCGTTCTAGAAAAACCACCGGCGTGCAGATGAAGGGCTGGCTGTTCCTGACCGCGGTCGCCGCAGGCTCGTCGATCTGGTGCACCCATTTCATCGCCATGCTGGCCTACCAGCCCGGCGCGCCGATCACCTTCGATCCGGTCCTGACCATGGCATCGCTGGTCATCGCCATCGTCGGCACCGGGCTGGGCTTCACCCTCGCATCCGGCAAGAGCCGGCGCCTAGCCCCGGAATGGGGCGGCGTCGTCGTCGGCCTGGCGATCTCGGCCATGCACTACACCGGCATGATGGCCTATCACGTTGCCGGCATCGTCGAGTGGAACGGCTCCTATGTCGCCGCCTCGCTGGTCATCTCGGCGGTGTTCTCCGCCTTGGCTGTCGGCCATGCCGTGCGCCGGCCATACCGCTGGTCGCACTATCTCGCCATCGGGCTGCTGGTGCTGGCGATCGTCGGCTTGCATTTTACGGCCATGGCCGCGGTGGCGGTGACGCCGCTGTCCTTCATCAGCACAGGCACCAATCCCGATATTCTGGTGGCCATGGCGGTCGCCGTCGCCGTGGTCGGCCTGATCGTCGCGGCCACCGGCTTCGCCAGCTATCTGATCGATGAGCGTGGCCGTCTGGAGAGTTTCGAGCGGCTTCAGCATCTCGCCCTCAACGATGCTCTAACCGGCCTTCCCAACCGGGTCTCCTTCAACGATCGCCTCGACCATGAGATCGACCGGGCATGCGAGGGCGAGGACACAATGACGGCGGTCATCGTCATCGATCTCGACCGCTTCAAGGAGATCAACGACCTCAGGGGCCACGCGGCCGGCGACCAGGCTCTCAAGATCGTTGCCCGCAGGCTGGCGAAACTCACCGGTGAGGGCGAGTTCGTCGCCCGGCTCGGCGGTGACGAGTTCGCGGCTATCAAGCGCTTCAAGGATCAGAAGGACCTGCTCGGCATGGTCTCGAGGCTGGAGAAATCCCTGTTCGAGCCGTTGCGGCTCGACGATTTTGAGAAC
>NZ_RZQL01000237.1 GCF_003997935.1 Mesorhizobium sp. M7A.F.Ca.US.006.01.1.1 | reverse complement strand
GTCTCAACAAAGTCGTGCACCATCGCGTGGTTTCCTACGACGTTGCGGGGGACTTCTTGAGCGATTCTTCCTTTCTCCAGGATAAGGATTCGCTGGGAAAGGGCTGAAATAAAATTGAGATTTTGCTCGACAAGCAGAAAAGTGCGGGTTCCATCTTTCGATAGTTGCAAAAGCGTTTCGATGATTTCATCGATGATCGACGGTTGAATGCCCTCGGTCGGTTCATCAAGCAAGATGAGTTTGGGTCGAGAACACAGGCATCTGGCCAGCGCAAGGAGCTGCTGTTCGCCGCCTGAGAGCGCGCCGCCCGGGCGTGACAAATATGCTTTCAGTCGCGGAAAGATCGTCAGGATCTCCTCGACCATCTCGCGGTCCCGATTCTTTGCGCGGACGCAGCCCATGCGCAAATTCTCTTCCACTGTGAGGTTGGTGAAGATCTCGCGGCCTTGCGGCACGAAACCTACCCCCGATCGGGCCCGGGCAGTCGGCGATCTGGATGTGGCGTCGGCACCGAAAAGGCGGACATATCCTTGTGTCGCCGGCAAGTACCCCATCAAGGTGCGCAACAGCGTGGTCTTACCCATCCCGTTGTTACCCAAAATACTTAGGAATTCGCCTTTGGTGATGTCGAACGATATGCCGTTGAGAATTGGGATGCGGCCATAGCCTGAATGCAACTGACCCACACTGAGGACATCCCCTGGCGATGCAGCGTTGGTCATCATTCTCGTCCTCCCAGCGTTTCTTTGCCGAGATAGACGTCGCGCACCGTCTTGTCTCGCAAGACATCGTGCACATTCCCTTCAATCAGAACTGACCCGCGATTGAACACGGTGACGACATCGGCAATCTTGCGAATAAAGGACATGTCGTGCTCGACGACGATCACCGCCTGAGTCTTGTTGATCTCAAGAATGAGTTCTGCCGTGCGGTCGATCTCGGCATGGCTCATGCCGGCCGCCGGTTCATCCAAAAGGACTAGGTCCGGCTCTTGCGAGAGTACCATCGCCAGTTCGGTCCACTGGCGTTGACCATGAGCGAGGACGCCGACAATCTTATCTGCAAGTGCCGTCAGTCCAAGCCGGTCTAGCGTGTCTGAGGCGATCTGTTCGGCTCTCCGGATCGATTTGCCGCGTGCTGCGGCCATGACTAGGTTTTCCCGCACGCACAAGCCGTTGAAGAGATTTGGAACCTGCGTCTTGATGCCGACTCCCATGCGCGCAATGTCGAACGGATGTGATCCTGAAATCTCGATGTCGCGCAACTTGATCGACCCGGAGGTCGGGACGATTTGCCCCGTCAGCATCTTGAAGAACGTGCTCTTGCCGGCGCCATTTGGCCCGATGAGGCAACGGAGTTCCCTTGGCCTAAGCGTGAAATTAACGTCCTTGATCGCAGTCAGCCCGCCAAACTGTTTCGTGACGCTGTCAGCTCGCAGGAGAGGAGCAATAGGATCGGCTAGACCGGTGCTTCCCATGGTCTCGGTCATGGTCTTTTGCCCCGTCCGCTATCCGTGTCGGAATGAGATCTTTGCTGATCGAGGGTCTCTGGGCGTTGGAGGATTTCGGAAATGCGAGTCAACACAAGACCTGCGGTTGGTAAAAGCCCCTTGGGCACTACCAAAACGAACAGGATCAGCAGTAAACCCGTCGCAAGGCTGGGATCAAGAAGCCGCTGGTCGCCCATGGAATTCACGATCCCTTGGATAAGTACTGCGCCGAATATAGGACCCGCGAGGGTACCCAGGCCGCCCGCAAGCACCGATATGAGGGCCAGGGCAGACATGGTGAGGGCAAAAACTGCCGGGCTGATGAAGCCCGCCCAGTTGACGTATAGACAGCCCGCTAGCCCAGCTACACCTGCTCCGATAACGAACGCCGTCAACTTGTAGAAACGGGGATCATATCCGACGAGCTCCGCGCGCGTTTCGTTTTCACGGATCGCGACGATGACACGCCCCAGCCGGACGGCAAGAATGAAGCGCAGCAACGCATAACAGCCAATCAGGGCGGCCATGGTAAGGTACCAGACGCCTGTGGTATCGAACTGCCAACCTTTAAATCCAGGGACGTTCAGCGGAGGCACCGCAGGGATGCCGTTGAAGCCGCCCATTGCCACTCGGCCGATCCGGTATTGGTTTCCCGATGTCGCGTTGACGAGTTGGAACAATATGATGGATACGGTGAGCGTGATGACACCGACATAAACGTCACTGACCCTGCCGTAGAACATGAAGTAGCCTAAAAGCGTCGCAAACAGCATGGGCACGATGATCGCCAGCATCAGCGGGACCGTACTTTCACCAATGTTTATAGCGGAGATCGCATAAGCATAGGCGCCTAGCCCGAAAAACGAAGCTTGGCCGAAACACAAAATCCCGCCGAACCCCCATATGAAGCCTTGGCTCAGCCCATATATCGCCACGACAAACAAAAGCGTGGCTTGAAGAAGGGAGAATGGATTCAATACGGCCGGCAGCACCAGCGTTATGGCAAGCAATGTTGCTATGGTTGCGCATGCGCCCGCACATCCCGCCGCAGAAAAGTTTAGCATCCGTCCAGATGACGAACTCATAGGCTCCGCCTCCAGAAGGTTCCAGTTATGCCTGTTGGCAGAATACGGATAAGCACCACTGCAGTAGTCAGCAATACAAGGTTTGCGACGACCGGCCCCGCGCGGAAGGCGGTGATCCCCTCAATGGTGCCAAAGAGCGTTGCTGCAATGCCGGTGCCGGTAATGACGGCGGCGCCGGCGGTGAGAACCGTGATAAAGGCGCTTACGATATAGGCGCCACCCATGGTCGGAGAGATGCCCGACAACGGCGCGAGGACGCCCCCCGCGAGACCTGCCATGGCCGAGCCGAGGGCGAATGTTGCGAGATAGACTGTCGCCGGCCTGACGCCAAGAGCTGCGGCTGTGTCTGGCCGTTCCATGGTCGCACGCAAGATCAAGCCAAAACGGGTGGTCCGCAACGCGATGTAGAGACCTGCGAACAGCAAAACGGCAATGATGACTATGACGAGGCCAAATCCGCTGACCGAGTACGCACCTATAGAAAAACTACCGACTGGAGACGGCACGGACCGCACCCCATTGCCGTAAATTGTGGCAATGGAACCCGTCAACCCGAGGCTCAAACCCCAGGTCGCCAGCATCGTATCGAGCATTCGGCCATAGAGGAACCGGATGACGGTGCGCTCAATGATCATTCCAAAGACACCTACCGTCAACGGCGGCAGCACGAGCATGGAAATCCAGATGTTGAAGCCCGCATCGTTGGCGATCATGAACGTGTAGGCGCCAAGCATCATGAACTCGCCATGGGCCAGGTTGATGACGCGCATCATCCCGTAAATTATGCCAAGGCCCAATGTGACCAGGGCGATGGTCGCAATGCCCGTAAGAATATTGTAACCAAGCAGCCCGACGACATTCATGATGCTTGCTCCTTAGAAGATCGGTTCGAATTGCTCGTTGGTGTCTGGCGACTTGATAAGGTCGCAGCGATCGCCGGCATCGTTGGCGGCTTGTGCGTCGAACGAGCCGAGAAGTTCCGAATTCCGATCCTTTGAGATAGCCAGATAGGTCGGCCTGGTCGTGTGGTGGGTCTTAGGGTCAATCGTAACGAGACCGGACGGACCCTTGATGCTGAGTCCGCTTTCCAGTGCGGCGAGAAGTGCACCCCGCTCGAGTGTCCCGGCCTTTTTTACGCCTTCGGCCCAGAGCATGATGCCTTCATAGGTGCATGCATCCAGTTCGCTCATGCCTGTAAGATCGGAACCGAACTTGTCTTTCATCTTCTTGACGAAGTCGTTGCTGTCCGCCGTGTCGATATTGGGATACCAACCGTAGCTCGTCAGAATACCGTCGGTTGTGGACACATCCATCTGGTTAAGTTCGTCGCTCAGCCCGAAAACGTTGGATGCAATAGGGATCTTGCGGGCCATGCCGGCGGCATCCCATTGACGATAAAAGCCCGTCTGCGCGCCGCCCACCAGCACCGAGAACAGGAAGTCGGGCTGTTCCGATTGAATGCGGCTGATGGTCGACGAATAGTTGGTCGCATCGAGCGGGAAGAAATCGGCTGCGGCCACGCTGCCACCGCCTTCCTCGATGAACTTGCGGATCCAGTTGGCCGTGATCTGGCCGAAATTGTAGTCCGCTGCGAGGATGTAAACCTTCTTGCCCCAATTCTTTAGCGCATATTCGATCAGATGTCTGATGGTCTGCGCCGGCGTCGTTCCGGTGCAAAAGGTATTCCGGTCGCACACCCCGCCTTCGTAAAGTGTGTTGTAGAAATAAGGGATCTGGGCACGACCGAAAATCGGTCGGATTGCTTCGCGCGACGCAGAGGTCAGGCCGCCATGCACGACATCGACTTTGTCCTGTAGCGCCAGGCGCTGGGCATATTGACTGTAAGGCTGCATTGCGGATTGCGTGTCATAGCTGACCAACTCGATCTGACGCCCCAGCAGTCCGCCGGCGGCATTGAGGTCTTCAACCGCCAATTGGGTGGTTTGCACCATTGGCTTGCCTTCCAAACTTAAAGGACCGGTTTCGTCCATGAGACAGCCAAGCTTGATGGGGCCGTCTTGCGCGAAAGCGTTGCGGACAAACGCTGGCATTGCAAGCGTTGCGGCGCCAGCCAACGCCAACTTTAAAGCTGAGCGGCGGTGTATTTTTCGACTGATCAGTTCATTCATGATAAACTCTCCTCTGTTTTGCATGTCCAATCACTCACGCAGCACACTGCGCGTTCATTTTGTTATTGTTATTCTGTCGTCCGTCCCCGCGCGTCGATCGGCCAGATGTCGACCAGGACGTCACCCCTCACGCAGTGGTAGAAACCGTATTGCGCGACGGTCGGGTCGCAGTGTGACGTCACGAGTTCCAGTCGTGCGCCGAGACGCGGTTGCTCAACGCCCTTTGCCAGCTTGATGCGCCCGTGCTCATCGCCACTAAATTCATAGGCGGAACTAGCCAACGAGGGCGTGGTCAGGCGGGGCCGAGCGCCATTGAGCGCCAAGGCTTTAGTGCCAGCGTCAACGGTCACGGTACCAAGGACATTGCGGCTGATCACCGACGTTTGCACGAACAGCGAGACGTCAAATGGCCACTGCTGGCCGGGCCGATATTCAATCCGCTCGTAGTCGGCATCCATAAGCGGGTATGAACCAGCCTGAATTTCGGTAAACGGGCCGGAACTGCCGTCAAAGGCGTGCGTTCCTGTCCCGCCACCCGAGACGATCGGCGTTTCAAAGCCGTTCTGTGACAAGTGATTGAGTATCGAAGAGATGAAAAGTCCGGCTTCTGCGGTGACCCGCGCCCGCTCCTCGTAGTCCGCGGTATGTTGAAGTTGGCCGCCATAAGCTTGCACTCCGCAGAACAGCACACCGTCCAGTCGTCGAGCCAGCCGAGCAAGCATCAGCGCCTCCGCTGGGCCAGCGACGCCAGTGCGTCCGAACCCCAGCTCGATATCGATCAGGATATTGACGGAAACACCGGCCGCGCGTGCGGCGTTGGCGATTGCCTCGATATTTTCCGAAGCATCGACGACGATCATTGTGTCGGCAGCCCGCCGAGTTAGATCGATCAGGCGGGCAATCTGGAAATCCGTTGTCACGGGAGAGGTGATCAGCAAACTGGTCACGCCGGCGCGTTGCATGATTTGGGCTTCGTCCAGCGTAGCACAGCAAATGCCAATCGCCCCCGCTTGCAATTGCATCATCGCGATCTTGGAGCACTTGTGTGATTTGGCATGAGGCCTGAGCGCGCGCCCAAACCGTTTCATTGTTTCCGCCATAACGCCGATATTGCGCTCCAGAATGTCGAGGTCGAGGACGAGGATAGGGGTGCCAAAAGCATACCGTGATCCAGCCTCTCCTCTTGGCAGTACGGATGCCTCCGATTGCTCTTTTGCCTTATTCAGCATGGCTGGCAATCTCCTCGAAGTGGCTCACGAACCAAACCAAAAGTCGTACGCTTTCAGCCCAGTCAGCTATCTCCATCGCCTCTTCCGGGTTATGGCTGCCCTTATCGTTGCGGACGAAGATCAGCGCTGACGGAACACCGCTTTCGGCAAAGTCGCCCGCATCGTGCCCAGCGCCGCTCATGATGCTTTCCGCCGGGATGCAGAGTTCGTGGGCGCCTTTGATCAATTGCCGGCAAAAACTATCATTCATGTCGACCGGCACATCGCCGGTGAGAGTAGAAAACTCGAAACGCACACCACGCTCTTTTGAAATACGATTAGCCGTATCCATCAGCGTTCGCTCGACCCGATCCAAGGTCTCGGCTGAAAGACTTCTTGCGTCGAATGAAAATTCGACCTGCCCGGGAACCGTCGTTACCGAGTGCCTTTGGTAGTCGGTGACGAACTTGCCGAACGTGACGACAAGGTCCCCGCCTTCATCTTCTTCTATGTCGCGCCAGAGGCGGTCCATCGCACAGACCAACTCGGCGACCGCAAAGACGGCATCATTGCGCAATGCGCGCGGCAATGTGCCCGAATGTCCATATGCGCCGTGGCAAATCGCTCTGCGGCAGCGGCGATTGCCGCGTATCCCCACAGCGACTCCGAGCGGATGCTTGCGTCTGACCAAGACTGGCCCCTGCTCGATGTGCACTTCGACATAGCCCGCGATCGTTTGCGGATCGCGGAGCGGCGTGCCGAACGCAATTTTGGAGATGTCGACGCCTGCCTCTTCCATATGTTCGGCGAGCGTGCGGTAGGTGTCTACCCGGCGGGCTTCGCTCAAAATTTCAGCGGGCAAAGTTCCGAGCATGGCGCGGCTCCCGACATGCTGGGCTCCGAACCAGGCGCTTTCCTCCGATCGGATAGCCATAACGTGGATATCCCGAGAAGGTATGCGCCCGCTTTTTATGAGAGTCGCGACGCATGCGAGGCCGGCGAGTACACCCGCCAGACCATCGAAGTTTCCGCCCTGTGGCACCGCGTCGAGATGGGAGCCGATGACCAGCGGGGGAAGGGCGCTGTTCTGGCCCTTCAGTACCATCGTCATGTTCAAGGCCGCGTCATGGGTGACCTCAAGGCCAAGTTCAGCTGCCGCTTTTGCGACAACTTCATGCGCCATCTGCTCGCCTTTGCCGTAGGCCGCGCGTGTGAACCCAACGCCGTCGAAAGACCGTCTTCCAATCAGCTCGAACAACGGCTCCGCAAAGGTTATGCCGGTCTCGAGGGCTTGCGAGATTGAGGGGGAGGAAGACATTCTCAGAGCGCTCCGCCAGCCTTGCGGTACCAGTCCAGGATCTGGCTGCCGTTCATGAACACGGTGTCGTCGCGGGCCAGCAATTGATCGATGACCGCAGTCAGATGGTTAATGCGGTGCGCGACGCCGGATAGATGCGGATGAAGGGGAATCGTTAGAACGCGTGGTTGCTTCTGTTCCGCGATCTCCCGCTCGAAGGTCTTGATTGTTTCCTCGATGCGCATGCGCATCTCGGCCGATGAGTGCTTCTCAATGGCGAAAATGACGCTGTCGTTAATGTCCAGCCCATAAGGTAGCGAGACCATCGGCCCATGCTTGGTATTCAGCAGCGTCGGGATGTCGTCGATCACCCATTGACAGACATATTCGATGCCGTTTTCGCGAAGGTGATCGAGAGTATCAAAGCTTTCGGACCAGCCTGGGCTCATCCAGCCGACCGGCCGTTTTCCGGTGAAGGCCTGGAGAGCTTCAATGGAGGCCTTAATTAGCGAAGCTTCATCGGTCTCGCCGCCCAAGGCGCGCTGATGCATGCCGTGGCCAATAAACTCCCACCCCGCATCCCTCACCGCTGACGCGAGACTTGGGTAGACTTCAAGAACACTGGCATTGATGCTCGCGCTTACCGGAATGTTGCGGGACGTGAACAGATCAAGCAGACGCGGCATTCCGGCGCGATTGCCGTATTCTGACCAGCAGAAATTCGGCAGATCCGGAACATGCGATCGGCCATGCGGTGGAATGACAATGGTGCGTGGGGTCAGCTGTTCGTACGCCCAATATTCGATGTTGACAACGACATGAACGATGAGCGGTTTGCCGCGTGGAGGCGACAACTGTTTATGATCGGTCGTAAGCAGATATGGCGCGCGGGGATTCGACGGCATGGATACATCCTGTTCCGCTATTGGCTCTGGCTCGCGTAGTGGCGATAATGGTCGTGAATGCGCGTCCGAAGATCGGCCGCCATTTTGATGTTGGCTGAATCCTTGGGCCGACGGGCTTTCCTGGCGGCCTCGGCTGCCTCATCGACAATCGCGTTGAAGCTTGCGCTGGTAAACTTGCCGTCGCGAAACAAAATACGGCCCTCAACCATGGTAAGACGCGTATCGCCGCCCCGGGCGCGCGCAAGAAACGCCTCGAGCAGCGGCATGTCGTTGTCCAGATAGGGCTCGCGCGTGGTGTCGAGCGAGAACGCTACTAGATCTGCCCGCATGCCTTTTCTTATCTCGCCGATCTCGCCGGGAAATTGCGCAGCAACGGCTCCGTTTACGGTCGCCATCGCCAGCAGATCGTCGACTTGCGGGGCTGGAGAGCCTTTCCATTCGGGATCACGCGCCAGGTAGCTGGCTAGCCGCAATTCAGACAGAAGATCTTCGTCATCTGATAGGGTGTGGTTGTCCGTCCCGATGGCGACACGAACGCCCTGCGCCATATAACGCGCTATGGGGGCAATGCCGTTGCTGAGCCGTAAATTGCATCCGGGATTTCGAACCACGGTGGCCCCGGTGCGGGCCAGGACGTCCGCATCCTCTTCATTTGCCCATACACAGTGCGCGACAACCGTGCGCTCATTCATGGCGCCCAGAGACTCAAGTCTTTTGAAGACACCTTCTGGATAGAGTTCGCCCATTGCTTTGCGCTGGATCGGCGATTCAAGCGCGTGCATATGCATGCCCAAGCCCTTGTCGGCGGCGTCCTTAGCCAACGTTCCAAAGAGTTCGTCAGTCACCCATTGTGGACCAGCGGGGCCGTAGCACAGCCGAATCCGCGGATGGTTTTCGAATTCGCCGAGCAGGCGGCCCATTAGCGCGACAGTCGCCTGTCCGTTACCGGCATAGGCGCCAGTCGATGCGTTCGCGAGCATGGCTCTTGTTTCAAGCGGCAGACCCGCCATGAAGCATGCTTCATGAGGAGGATATACCGATCCGCCCCGATCCATCGCGCCGAGACACATCGTGACTCGGATGCCGGCCTCATCATAACCCCGGCACTGATCGCGAAACTCCTGTTCGTAGTCGCCCGAGCCAAATGCAAAGTTGGCTTGGACTGCGGTCGTGACCCCGTTTGCGAGCATGTTGAGAGCCGTCAACTTTGCCAGTGGGTAAGCATCGAGAATCCCCCGCGCGCGCCGCTGGGCCACCCATGTCTCCAGCGGGAGGTCATGGTGGCCAATTTGAATTTGGCTCAAACCGCGGCCATGCTGGTGCGCGTTGATCAGGCCAGGCATCAGAATGCAGCCGGTCAGGTCCAGCACCTCGGCGTGCTGCCATCGCGTCCGAAGCGACGGCAATTCTCCGATCTCAACGACACGGCCCTCGGCCACCACAACGCCGACGCCCGACATCAGGCTAGCTGCCGATGAGCTGGGCAATAGGTGGCTTGGATGGAGGATCATTGCTTCAGGCATCAATTTTCGCATTTCGCATTTTGCATTCAAATTGCGCCGGCTGTAAACACCTGATTTGCAGTTTGGAAGGATCTAAGAGGATTCTTGGTCGGAGATTCCGAGGATCTTTCGCACCGCATCCGCCTTGTGCCCCAAATGCTCGCGCATCAACGCAGCTAAGCGTGGGCCGTCCCGGTCTTCGAGAGCCTGAATGATGTTCTCGTGGTCGACGATTGATCGTTCGAGCTCTGCGCCACTTTCTTCATTCTGGTAGCGAATGCTGTGAATTCTGACTTCGAGTTGCTGATAAAAGTTCACTAACTCGGGATTCTGCGACGCTTCCAGCAAAGCGTAGTGGATCGAACGATTGACTTTCGAGAACGAAAGCCAATCTTTTTTCTGGGCCCTCTCGATCATCTTGTCATGCAGTTTGCGAATCGCGGCAGCTTGCGAATCGGTGATTCGCGCGCAGGCCAGTTCGGCGCCCAAGGCTTCCAGCGCGCCGATAATTGGAAAAAGATTGTCGATCTCCTTGGCTGACAAGGTCGCGACAGTGGCGCCACGATTTGTGTGAAGCTGAATGAGGCCTTCAAAGGCAAGGACCTTAAGGGCCTCTCGCAAGGGCGTGCGTGATACACCGATCTGCTCGCACAATTCGCGTTCGGAGATTTTGTCGCCGGGCTTCAGCTTGCCGTCCAAAATCATGTCGCGAAGAATTGGGACGACTTCGTCGTGCAGGGAGTTGCGCGGAGCGATCAATGGTTTCTGCAAGAATTACAACCTTTTCTGACTCGCCTGTCGCAAGATCGTCAAAATATCTTGTGTGGGAAAGGCCGCAAGTCCATGCGCGGCCTTTCCCACTGTCATCGGCTTGGGAGGCCTATGCAGCGATGGCGGATTCGCTCTTGTTGAGCTTCTCTATCATCGAATCCGTGGTCTCGATCTGTGCGAAAGCCATGGCGAGAGTTGCACAGACCGCCTTTTGGATTTCCTCAGCAGTCACGTCGGGGAGATCGAACGTCGCCGTGCCGTCGCTGATGAAGAAGACCTGAAAGTCGCGCATATTGGCTTCACGCGCTGTCGTCTCGCAGCAGACATTCGTGGTGATGCCCGTCACGAT
>NZ_RZQL01000236.1 GCF_003997935.1 Mesorhizobium sp. M7A.F.Ca.US.006.01.1.1 | reverse complement strand
CCCATGGCCATGTCCCAACGCCCCCCCCACTGGCCTGCCTGAATGATATCCCAGCCCGGGGTCACGAATTTGATCTTCACGCCCAAGTAGTCCGCAATGCCCTTCGCGACCTCTACATCATCACCGTCGAGTTCATGTTGGTCGTTCAAGTGAGACAAGGCTCCCCAGTCGGACCCGACCGCTACCGTCAATGTCTGTGCCGCGAGCACACGATCAAGGACTTCGCCGGCGCAAGCCTTGGCTGACAAAGACATCGACGCAACCGCCATGGAGACTGCAACTACGACCGTCGTTACATGATTGTTCATCTATAGTTCCCTTTTTTCTCGTTCTTATTTTCTTGAAAGCTACCTTCGTCGCCACCGAGAGGAGTGTCTTAGCGGTGCGCCATTGCTCCCTGCTGATTGGACCCATCCCGGTCCGTCATTTAACGAACGACACCTTATCGCTCTGCATTGTTGGCATTCAGCGAAATCGAGTTCGATGATGCAGGTTTCCTGCGAACTACCCTTGGCTTTCGCCGGATCGCTCTGGCGATTTCACAAAGCACGGATACCCTGGCCTCAGAGAGGTCGGCGAACTCGCCAACTCGCTGGACTCCGAAGGCTGCAGATTGCATCGCCACAAGACGTCTTGTTTGGAAGGATCTAAACTGGACTGGCGCGTTGAATTACACCTTGCAGGGCTGACTCTGGTCACGTGGGAACTGCGGTCCAAGCCCCTCTCTCTCCCTAATCTCGACCTCCCTAATCTCGACCTCCCTAATCTCGACGACCTCTTCGCCGGCCGTGTGCGCACCCGCTACTCAACCGTCGGGGCGCTCGAGGAAGAATGCTTCTCTGCCGACATCGTGGTCGGGGCCGTGCTGATCGCCGGTGCTGCCGCGCCAAAGCTCGTCACCCGCGAAATGATGTCCGGCATGAAGAAGGGCTCGGAGCTGGTCGACGTCGCTATTGACCAGGGCGGTTGCTTCGAGACGTCGCATGCGACGACTCAAGCCGAGCCCACCTACGAAGGCGACGGCGTTATCCACTATCGCGTCGCCAACATGCAGAGTCGCCCATGCCATTTCGCGATTTCTTGCCTTGCGAGTTCGCACGTATCCCTCTGGGTCAACATCGTTGATAGACCAGAGAATTTTTGACTCATCGTAGCTCGGACAGCGGAGACGCGTTACAATTGTCAACCCGTTCGGACCCGGTTTAATCGAGATGTACTCGGCATACTGCGCATGATGGCTCATGCCTCTTGTAGCTGGAAGCGTTCGGCAAGTTAGGTCCTACTTGCCACGCGAGAGCGGGGCCGCAAGTATGCGCCGGCCGCAATACAACGCTGATTTGCTGCGTTGTCGAGGACATTTCGCATAGAATGCGCGCCTGCCGCTGCTATGATCATAACATGTTGTGATTTAGTCCAGTCCGAACTCCCGAGGTTGGGTCGCAACTCTCGATAGCCAGCTGGCGCCGGGGGCGCCTAGGCATGAAATTGGATCCCATGTATGACAGAATTCAAACAACGGCAAACCGTCGGTAACGCGTCGGAGAGCGTACTCGAATTCGACGGACAGCAATACCTGGACGGCCGTGCATCGGATCCTCGCGAATTTGGCTGGATGCGCGGTGCGCCGCCGCCGCCAGACAAGCGTGTAACATTCGAGAATGAAACTGTTTGGACCTTTCCTCAGCTTCGCTGGTCGCTATCGCATATGCGTGAGCTGCGGCCCACAGTCCAAGTGTGGCGAGGGCGGGGCGGACCGTCGCAGCTTGAGTGCAGCAACAGGTCTACCGAAATCGATGGGCTCACGTTCGTCGACATGGACGACCGCACCAACCGGTTCGAGGAGGCGCTATTCGACACCTACACCGACGGCATTTTGGTCCTGCATCGGGGGCGGATCATATACGAACGATACTTCGGCGCACTCGCGCCGCACGTACAACATTCGTGTCAGTCAATCACCAAATCGTATGCGGGCACCCTAGCCGCGGCGTTGGTGCATGAGGGCATTCTCGACGACAGGAAGACAATATCGCAGTTTGTGCCGGAATTACGAGGTACAGGGTGGGAAGATGCAACGCTCCGCCAAGTCATGGACATGCAAACTAACGTTGCTTTTACTGAAGATTACACAAGTGTAGACAAGTCATATAGATGCGAATACCTGCGTACCATACGAAAGGAAGGGGCGCACGGCAAATTTGTCTACAAAGGCGTCGATACCAATGTTATGGCTTGGGTTATGTCGCGCGCAACGGGCCGGTCGTTCGCACAACTGTTGGAGGAGCGCTTATGGTTGCCACTGGGCTGCGAAGAAGACGCCTATGTCGAGATCGACCCGACAAACGGTATGCCGAGGGCGCATAGCGGACTCAATGTGACGTTGCGCGACTTGGCGCGTTTCGGCGAGCTGATGCGATGTGAAGGCTCGTGTAATGGCAAGCAACTGGTTCCCGCGAGTGTTGTCTACGACCTTCAAGATCTCGACCACCCCGCCAAGCCGGACCTCCCATTCGGCTATACATACCGAAGCCAATGGTGGGTATCACACGACGAGCTTGATGCTATTGAAGGTCGGGGCCTTTACGGCCAGAACCTGTACATAGCGCCAAAGGCGGAGATGGTGATTGCGCGCTTCGGGTCGCACCCCGCTTGCGACCACATTGATCGGATTAGAAGGCCGCAGATGCAGGCATTGGGGAGGATGCTCCGCGCGTAACTTGATGCACTAGACGGTCACCGCGCTTGTTTAGGAATTTCCTGCAAATTCGCGGTTGAAGAACTGGGGCGCCTACGCCGAATTCCTGCGTTCGGCTAGGGGGCAATTGGCGCAAAAGGCCTGTAGACGCTGCTACGCTTATGAAGTAAATACCAGAAGCCTCGCTTCCCATATGCATAATGCAGACCGATCTGGCTCGCTTTTGCTGAGGAAACAATGATCACCGAACATTGCATATTGATTGGGGCCGTCGCGACTTTGTATTGCGAGAATGGAACCGGTGGACCTATTGTATTCTTGCATGGTGCCGCTTTCGGGCTTATCCGTCAGCTTGACCTGAAACAAAACCCAACCCAAACATCAACGAGACCCAGGATCAGACCGAAAAATGGCCGCCTTCAAATCGGAATGCTGGCCGGAATGAAATCGGAATGACTGGCCGGCTTCAAATCGGAATCGGTGGCCGGCTTCATCGGAATACGCAGGCAATGGTATCGGCATCAGTGGCAGCGCTCTTGCGCTGCTTCTGGACGGTGAGATCGGCGGTTACCTGGGAAAGCCGGGCGACCAGCGCCTTGAGCCGCTGCTGGGCCGCGCTCGGCGGCAGCGTCGGCTGCAGCCGTTTGACCTCGCTATAGCGGGCGATGACGGCGGCGTCGATCCTGTCGGTCTTCTCCAGGAAGCCCATCGCCTCGGCGAATCAGCGTACGCTCCTCGCATTGGCCATGCCGCAGGCTACTCCCAACTCCCACGACAGCAGGAAGGGAAGCCGTTCGTAGCCGCCACTGGCCTCCATGACGACGAGCTCGACACCATTGACCTAACACCAGGCAGCAAGCTCGGCTATGCCTGCCGCATCGTTGCGAAAGCGGCCCGCCGCTCCGCTCGGCACGACATGGGTATCGAGCCAGTCTTTCGAAACATCCACTCCACAGATAGTCTTGTTCACGGTAACCTGCCTTGTGCGTGCGATTGGAGCCAAGCGACTATTCGGTCGTACGTGACGAAGGCGAAGATCCCAGGCTCACCCACGGTTGTGGCCGGAGGGGTGTCGGGCGACTTCGCCTTGCTTCGAACCGGATGGCCATCCGGTTCGAGGCTCAGTCGCTTCCATCGCACAAAGTCCTCTGCGTGCAGATACAAGGGGTTAACCTCGAAGAGTCAGTGTCGGAGAAAATAACGTGCTGATTCATCGGACTTTAGGGCCGAGCTTGTTGGTCGCTCGATAAAAAGCATGATTTTAGGCGGAAGCTGTCCTGCATGCAATTTCAGCACTTGTTTACCCAATTCCTTGTCTGCTTCCGTGAGACGATGGTTCAGGCGAAGGTAGTCGGTCCAGGTCGGCGTGCGGAATGTCTCTATCCATTGCATAGGCTCCTGAAGGTTGCGCTGGAGAGTCCAATGACGAGCGCCGACGCGACTGTGCACATGCCGGCGCGCCCGCATGAGTTCCAGGAATGCTTCGCGATTTTCCTCGGGCACTAGGTACTCGACTTTGACCACGATGGGACCGCTTCTTGGCTTGAGATTGAGGGCGACTGCCGGTGCGTCGAAGTCCTCCAAAGCATCTGGATCGGATTCGCGGCGCTCGCGAAGGGGAAACAGGAGGCCCGTGGCGGCGACCAGCAGAAGGGCTCCAGCGGAGCCCTCCAGTGCCAAGGTCAGTGAATGGTTCTGGGCCACCGTGCCCCACACCCAACTGCCCGCTGCGATGCCGCCATCGATCAATGCATAGTAAATCGAGATGGTGCGCCCCACGACCCAGCGCGGGCTTGCCAGTTGCACGGTCACGCCGACCCCGGACCAGGCGGTGACCCAGCCCGCGCCACCCATGGCGAGTGCAATTGCCGCCACTGCAATCGAAGAAGTCAGCGCAAGCGAAAGGGAGCATGCCGCGCAGGCGACGCATGCGAGCGTCATCAGCCGCTCTTGTGACAAGCTCCGTCTGAACACGCTGTTCGAGATGCCGGCGAAGACGGCGCCTGTCCCGAATCCGGCCATGAGCGTGCCATAGGCGAGCGGTCCGCCTCCCAGCTGGTCGCGGACAACCAGCGGCAGCAGCGCGAGAATGGCGATGCTCGCCAGACCAAAGAGGGTTCCGCGAGTGATCGCCGTCTTAATCTCCGACGACATCGCCGTGAAGCGTAGCCCGTCATAGATCGCCGTCCTCATCGACTCACGTGGGAGAGGTGATGAGCGAACCATCCACTTGCAGCGCCATATGGTTACCAAAGGGACCAGATAGGTAAGACTGGTTACGGCGAAAGCCGTCATCAGCCCAAAAGAGGCAACTACTATGCCACCGAGCGCCGGGCCTACGGTCCGAACAGTGTTGAAGCCAACGGAGAGGAGCGTGACGGCGGCGGGAACGTCGCGTCGGTTCACCATATCGCCAACCGAGGCCTGCCAGGCTGGATCGTGGAGAGCGCCGCCGCATGCGATCAAGAAGCTGAAGCCGAGGATCATCCACGGATCGACAAAGCCCAGCACCACAAAAGCCGTCAGCATCGCAGATGCCAATACCATAAGGCACCGGCCGGCGAACATGACCCGGCGCCGGCTGAAATTATCAGCCAAGGCCCCGGCGAAGACGGATAAGATGAACGCTGGCAGGTTTGAAGAAGCCTGAACCAGCGCGACCATCAGATCGGAAGTCGAAATCGTAGCCATCAGCCAGCTGATGGCAACAGTCTGCATCAACCAGCCGAGCGAGCTGACCTGCGTGGCGAACCAGATTGAACGAAAGCTCGGATTTCTGAGGGGCGCAAATGCTCCTGGCGAATTTGGATCGGCGACTTGGTCCGCAAGACTGCTCATCAATCTAACTCTTGCCTATGAGCCAGTTTTACATTGCTCCGACAGCCAGCAGCCGCCCAACCCGTTGAAGGTCCGAATCGGCCAATGTGCGCAAATAGTTACAACGCCCGGCAGGAGATTGAACTCGCTGCCGGGCCGATGCGCCTTGGGAGGAGGCGTAGTTGGAACCTTTGTGAAGACTTGGAACCAGCCGCATCAGGCCAGCCTACACTTACAATATGAGGATCAGACCACTCCAGGATTTTAGTGCATTGAATGGGTACTCTTCCAGCAATCCTCGCCAACAAATGCAGGAGATCGGCGTCGAGCTCCTAAATCTGCATAATATCGGTGATTCGCGGGCGAGCAGTGCAGTGGGCACATTCTCCAAGCTAAACGCTGAACGGGCTTTTTGCTTCTCAAATCGCCATAACAGGGAGAGATGGGCAAATACTACTTCAATATGCTCCCAAGGACGCTGAGTTGACTGCAGCCTCAGCAGAGCTCTCCGCGTGCCTTTTTGCGGCTCCCCGCGGTGCTCGCGCCCGCCGCGCCTGCAAAGGCTTTCCTCAACAGTCGTTCAGTTCGAGCAGCCTTTGCCAACTCTGACTCAAAAGCTGCCCGACTGGATTGACGGCCTCAGCTTCTTCGGCGGGTCACTGAGGCGATCCGTCTGCTACAACCTGGTGTGGCCAAGGCGCTGTGGTTCGCGCCGACGCTGAACGCGACCGTTGCGACAATGACCGAGCAGTACGACACTGCCATATTGATCGCTGGGAAGCGCGCGAAGGGTAAATTCAACTTGCCCACCACCGCGATCAAATGTGCGCCGGGTAATGGCGCCGCTAACAGGATCGACCACCGGAACCGGTTACCGGCAGAGTCGGTCTGCATCCGGGAATTGCAGGGCCATCCTGTGTATAGGCTTAAATTGCGCTATTCTTCTCTACTGTGACAGGCGGGAGCCGCCGTCGACGGGGATCACTGCGCCCGAGACGTAGAACGCGTCGTCCGAAGCAGGAAGGCGATCACCGCCGCCTGCTCCTCCGGCGAGGAGACGCGCTCGAGCGGATTGGCGCGACCATCAGGCGTTGGTAGCTGCGTACGTGCAGCGCTCGAGTCATGTCGGTGGGGACCACGCCGGGCGCCACCGCATTCACGGTTATACCCTACAGGCCCTGCTCGCCGGCCTGCTGGAGCGTGAGATACGCGATCCCGGCCTTGGCCACCGAATAGCCTACCGTTCCGGGATAGCCCGTAAGCCCGAGGATCGAGCTGACATTAATGATCCGCCCGCCCGGCTGGCGCATCCGCGGCCGCAACTCGCGGGTCAGGCTGATGACTGCACGCAAGTTGATATCGATCAGCGGGAACAAAAGGCATCGTCAGTATCGGCGAGCGACTTCGAACCGCCAATGCCGGCATTGTTCACGAGGACGTCGAGCGTCTCGATCCTTGCGGCATCCAAGGCGGCCAGAACCCGCCCTGCGGCGTCGGGCATGGCCAGATCGCAGACGAGCGCCGTCTGGCCAAGGCCCGCAGCTGTGTCGTGCACTTTATCCAGAACATCCACTAGCAACACCCACGCCTCTTCCGAGCCAAGCCACGCCGCTGTTGCGGCACCGATCCCGCGCGCCGCGCCGGTGACGACGACAGTGTTTCTGACCGGAGCTTAGGCAAGGCTGCCTCCGTCGACCGTAAGCGCGGCGCCGATGGTGAAGCCCGCCGCATCGTCCAGCAGATAGCCGACAGCTGTCGCCACCTCGGACGGCAACCCCATTCGGCCCATCGGATGCGCAGCGATGATCTTCGTCCGGCGCTCGACCTGTGCCGCTTCTCCCCGGGCGAAGGCGACGCCGGCCTCGGCCAACGGCTGGCGATGGTTCCGGGGCAGACACAGTTTGCGCGGATATTTCTGCCGCGTGGTTCAGCGCCAGCGTGCGAGTCATCATCACAACCGCCGCCTTGGTCACCGAATAGATCGGCACGTCCTTCGAGGCCTGCAGACCAGCAGTCGAGCTGAAGAGCACCACCGATCCGCGGCCAAGCTCGCGCATCTGCGGGATGCAGCTTGCAGATTCGCCAAATGGCCCCGACGTTGAAGCTGAACATGGCTTCGTACCCTTCACGTCTATCAGCCGCTTCATCGCACCGTAATGCCAGCGGCCGCGACCAAGCCCTCAACCGGCCGGCCAAAGCTCTCGCGGGCGAGGTCGACCAGCCCTTCCAGCATCGCCGGATCGGTCACGTCGCAGACAACTCAACGGGCACCAGGACAGGCGGCCAGAGTTTGGTCCAGAGCCTCTTGCGACAGGTCAGCCAACACCAAATCCGCTCCACCCGCCGCCAGCAGTTTGGCACTGGCCGGGCCAAGCGCGCCACCCGCCGGTAATCAGCACCGTTTTTCCGGCAAAGGTCGTGTCAATCAAGATTGTAGTCCTCCTCCAAGATAAGAACTCCCACTGTACCCGCTCTGAAAGCGAATACCGGACAGCGGATGATCCGCGTCATTCCAAATCCATTGGTGACCGCCGCAACGGTCGAGGCGCAGGACGGCTTGCGCCGCCCCAAGAACACCGCACTCTACCGGCGTTCCTGTCTGAGAGTTTTCAGAGACATGAGGACGCACGCTCGGCGACCTGATGATGTGTGGCGAACCAAACGTCACCCTTTGCTTTGGCGCGTCGAATTAATTCTTCTACGATCCAGATCCGTGAGCGATATCCAATGACGTGTGGATGCAGAGTCAGCTGAAATAAATCGGCATCTTGATAGGCCCCTTCGAACTCCCGAATAAATACAGAAAGCACGTCGTCGACTGATAAATCTGGCCGTGAAGACCCATCGGGACTCATCCAAAGATAAGTGGCATCGTCTCGAATCCATTCGACCGGTATTTCAATCACTCCCGTGGGTTCCTCGTCTTCCAGCAGCTCATAGCAACTATCATCGGCCATAAGGGATGAGTCGTATGTCAATCCGGTTTCACGTATGATCCGTAGAGTTGCGTCGGAAAAATCCCAGGAAGGCGTTCGAATTCCCGTCGGGCGTTTGGAAGTGATTTTTTCAAGAGTGTCGGCACTCCTCATCATTAAAGAGCGCTCGCTCTCTGCGCTCAGTTCCGAGTTTAGCTCGTGTATCCAGCCGTGCATGCCAATTTCATGGCCTTCATCGACAACTGCGCGTTGCTCGTCTGGATACAACTGAGCGATCACAGCGGGAACGAAAAAACTCGCCGGAACGTCGTACTTTCTCAAGAGTTCCAAAGCCCGAGGCATCCCTCGTCGGCTCCCGTACTGACCCCAGGATAATCTGCTTAGCGATCGCCCTCCCCTGCGCAATTCGTTCGACTCATGATCGACGTCGAACGAGATGGCGAAGGCACAGCGTTTACCGCCGGGCCACATTGGTCTTAGTGCCTTGCCCGCTCTGACTTTGTTGATGCGCCGCCGCCAATGGCTTTCAGGCCATTCCCAGGGATTGAGTGCGGTCGAATTGGCCACCAGTTCCTCCTGAGCAGTGTCTGCATTGAATTCCGCCGAAAACTCAATGAGCGGAACGCGGCACCAGCTCAGCTGGCAGCCCCGCAAGCCGATCAGGCCGTCGCTTGAGTTTGCGCCTTGATTACGACAAGATGGCCCAACTCATTCAGATTTTCTCACTCTCGCGAACAAGCTCATCCATAACCGAGCGCACGGCGCTTTCTGCGATTGCAACAATCTCCTCCGCCTCAGCTTTGGTTGTAACCAGCGGCGGAGCAAAGCCCAAAATGTCCCCGTGCGGCATGGCCCGAGCGATAAGACCACGGTCACGGGCGGCCTTCGAGATTCGCGCACCTACCTTGAGCGCCGGATCGAAACGCTTCCGATTGTCGCGATCGGCAACGAACTCGATTGCGCCCATAAGACCGACGCCCCGCACTTCGCCGACGATCGGCAACTGCGCGAACCTCTCCTGCAACTGCGCCTGGAAAAACGCGCCGACGTCACGCGCATTGCCGGGGAGGTCTTCTTTCTCGACAATATCGAGGACCGCGTTGGCCGCGGCGGCGCCGATCGGATGACCAGAGTAGGTGTAGCCGTGCGAGAATGCCCCGACCTTGTCGGCTCCATCCTCCAGGACTTTATACACCTTCTCACCGACGATTGCCGCTGAAAGCGGGAAGTAGGCCGACGTCAAACCTTTAGCGATCGTGATGAGGTCTGGCTCGATGCCATAGTGCTGTGAGCCGAACATGGAACCGGTGCGGCCGAACCCTGTGATCACTTCATCGGCAATCAGCAGCACATCATGTTTTTTGAGGACCGTCTGTACCGCTTCCCAATAGCCTTCCGGCGGAGGCGTGATACCACCTGTGCCGAGGACGGGCTCGCCAATGAAGGCGCCGACGTTGTCCGGGCCGAGCCGCTCGATCAACTGATCAAGCTCGGCGGCGCGGCGAGCGGAGAATTCGCGCTCGGTTTCGCCCGGGGTTGCGCCCCAGTAATGATGTGGAACACCCGTGTGAACAATCTGCGGAAGTGGCAGGTCCATGTGGTCGTGATAAAAGCTCATGCCCGTCATCGAGCCCGACACGACGCTGCAGCCGTGATAGCCGCGTTCACGGGAGATGATCTTCTTTTTGGTCGGCTTGCCACGCAGGTTGTTGTAGTACCAAACAAGCTTGGCCTGGGTCTCGTTCGCATCCGAGCCGGACATGCCATAGAACACCTTGCTCATCTTGCCCGGCGCCATCTTCACAAGGCGATCGGAGAGGATCGCAAGCTCGTCGGTCGTGTGCGCCGCATAGGAGTGGTAATACGCCAAGCGATAGGCCTGACGCGAGATCGCATCGGCGACTTCCGTGCGGCCATACCCGACATTGACGCAGTATAGGCCGGCAAAGCCATCGATAAATTGGTTGCCATGCGCGTCCTGGATGCGGATCCCCTTCCCTGTCACCACGATCGTTGGGTCGCCGAGCTTGCCAGTGGCGAAATCTTTAAGCTGAGTGAAAGGATGCAAGACCGAGTTGCGGTCCTTTTCGGTGATCTCTTTGATGTTGATGGTCATTGAATGCTTCCTTTCAGGCCGCGATGTTGCCGATGCAGAGGTATTTGGGTTCGAGATATTCGATAAGACCGTGCCTTGAGCCCTCGCGACCAAGGCCGGATTGTTTCCAGCCGCCGAACGGAATGCCCGGCCCCGTAAATTTTGGAGTATTCACGGCAACCATGCCATATTCGAGCCGGTCGGAGAGCCGCATGGCTCGGTTGAGATCTTGGGTATAGACGTAGGCCGCAAGTCCCATCTCGGAATTGTTG
>NZ_RZQL01000235.1 GCF_003997935.1 Mesorhizobium sp. M7A.F.Ca.US.006.01.1.1 | reverse complement strand
GTGTTCGGAGCAGCGATCCTGTGGGTGGTCGTCTCCATCATCATCGGCATCGCCGCCGCCGCCACGCGCGGCAGCTGGCTGGACAAGCTGCTGATGGCGCTAGGTTTGCTCGGCATTTCCATGCCGGTCTACTGGCTGGGCGAAGTGATGAACCTGATCACCCAGAGCCGCTACCACGACAGCTGGGCGTTCTCCTGGGTGCCGCCGCTCGGCTACAAGAATTTCTCCGACGATCCGAAGGGCTGGTTCCTGACCCTGGTCATTCCCTGGATCACACTGTCCATTCTCTACATCGGTATTTACGGGCGCGTGCTGCGCGCGGCAATCATCGAATCCCTGCAGGAAGACTATATCCGCACAGCCCGGGCCAAAGGGCTGTCGGAGACCCGCATCCTGCTGCGCCATGCCTTGCGCACGTCGCTCATCGCCTTCGTCACCCTGTTCGGCCTGGACTTCGGTGCGCTGGTCGGAGGCTCGGCCCTGCTGACGGAGGTGGTGTTCGGGCTGCACGGCATCGGCAAGCTCACTTATGACGCGCTGCAGAATCTCGATCTGCCGATGATCATGGCAACGGTGATGTACGCTTCCATGTTCGTGGTTGTCGCCAACGCGGTCGTCGATTTCGTCTACATCCTTCTCGATCCGCGCCTGAGGACATCATGATACTGTCGGTGCGCGACCTCAGAGTTTCCTTCCGCACAAATGATGGCCTGGTGCGGGCCATCGATGGCGTTTCCTTCGACCTCGAGGAGAGCGAAATCCTCGGCGTCGTCGGTGAGTCCGGTTCCGGCAAGACGGTGTCGCTGCTGGCCGTCATGGGTCTCATCACAGATCCCAATGCCACCATCGAAGGGTCGATCCGCTACAAGGGCCGCGAACTCGTGGGACTGCCCGCGCGCGAACTCCGGCGGCTGCGCGGCAACGAGATCGCGATGATCTTCCAGGATCCGATGACCGCCCTGACGCCTGTCTACACCATCGGCTGGCAGATCGCCGAACAGATCCGCGCGCATCGCAGCATCAGCAAATCCAAGGCGATGGAGCGCGTCGAGGAACTGCTGGCCGAGGTGAATTTTCCGAACCCGCACGAGGCGATGTCGCGCTACCCGCACCAACTGTCCGGAGGCATGCGTCAACGGGCGGTGATCGCAATGGCTTTGTCCTGCAATCCGGCGCTTCTGGTGGCTGACGAACCGACCACGGCGCTCGACGTCACGGTGCAGGCCGGCATTCTCGATCTGGTGCGCAAGCTGCGCGCGACGCACAAGTCGGCGGTCGTCTTCATCACACATGACATGGGCGTGGTCTCCGAACTCGCCGACCGGGTTATGGTCATGTATGCCGGTCGCGTGGTGGAGCGCGGCAGTCGCGCGGAGCTGTTTTCCGATCCGCGACACCCCTATACGCGCGCGCTGCTGGGTTCGATCCCGCCGCTGACCGGCGAAAAACCACGGCGCCTGCCGGCCATTCCCGGTTCGCCGCCATCATTGCTGCGATTGCCGCAAGGCTGTGCGTTCGGTCCGCGGTGCCCGGTTCACTACGAGCCCTGCGAGGCCGGCAAGCCCGACCTCGGGAGCGGCACTCATGCAGCGGCATGCTTCAGGATGGCACAGGCATGAGCGGACCGATGATCGACAAGAACCGCCCAATCCTCGAGACGCGTTCGCTGGGCAAGCGCTTTTCGATAGGCAGCCGTTTTTCCGCCGAAGGCAAGCGAACCGTTCATGCGGTCGACAATGTTTCCCTGACCGTGTGGCGCGGCGAGACTGTCGGACTGGTCGGCGAATCCGGATGCGGCAAGTCCACGCTGGCGCGCTGCCTGGTGAGGCTCTACGACATATCGGACGGCGAGCTTCTGTTCGAAGGCAACGATATCACCTCGAAATCGCTGTCCGAACTCAGGCCGCTCCGGCGCCGCCTGCAAATGGTTTTCCAGGATCCGTCGGCATCGCTCAATCCGCGCCGGCGCGTCGGCGACCTGGTGGCCGAGCCGCTGCGCATCCATGGCAGGCTCTCGTCGAGCGAGATCACCAAACGCGTGGCGGAACTGTTCGACCTTGTCGGCTTGCTGCCGGATCACGTCATGCGGTTTCCGCACGAATTTTCCGGCGGACAACGCCAGCGCGTCGGCATCGCGCGGGCTATTGCATTGAACCCGGACCTCGTGGTCCTGGACGAACCCGTCTCCGCGCTCGACGTGTCGGTGCAGGCGCAAATCGTCAACCTGCTTGCCGATCTGCAGGAGAAGCTCAACCTCACGTACATCTTCATCGCCCACGACCTGTCGGTGGTGCGTCAGGTTTCAACCCGCATCGCGGTCATGTATCTCGGCTCGATCGTCGAAGAAGGGCCGGCGGAAGACGTGTTTGCAGCACCAGCCCATCCCTATAGCCAGGCGCTGATCTCGGCGGTTCCCGCCGTGGAGACGACGCCCGGTGGGACGCGCAAGCGCATCATCCTC
Organism: Mesorhizobium sp. M7A.F.Ca.US.006.01.1.1; assembly: GCF_003997935.1. GTDB lineage: Bacteria > Pseudomonadota > Alphaproteobacteria > Rhizobiales > Rhizobiaceae > Mesorhizobium. The sequence continues at coordinate 8,367 of NZ_RZQL01000235.1, read as the reverse complement.
ACCGGCGACGTACCGAGCCCTCTGAACCCTCCAACCGGCTGCCGTTTCCATCCCCGATGCCCGATCGCGGCGGAGCGCTGCCGTTCGGAGCGGCCACAGCTACGGGAATACCGACCCGGTCGCAAAGTCGCCTGCCACTTCCCGACGATGTAGGCAACACTCACCACCGCACGGGTGATCGCCTTCGCCTGACAGATTTCTAGAAGATTCCATTTTTTACCTGGAACCAACCAGCTGTTGGCGCGTTTGGTGGGGTTCGATCGAGCGCATTGCGGTCGACCGGGAGGAAACGATGGATCAATTGCATTTCTTTTCGCCCGTGCGGATTTCGCGCGGGCAAGGACACCCTGTAGAAGAAATCGATAGTGTTGCCGAAGCCATGATGTTCTTGCGGAAATGGCCGACGGGACGGCGCGGTCCGGTTTATCAGTGCGCGCTGAATTGTTGCTCGGCCGCCTTGTCGGGCCAGATGTCGGCCGAGGAAGCAAGGAAAGCGTTCACCGGCTTTGCCCGCATCACACGCCTTCTCGATGACGACATGGCGTTGCCGGTGCCCGGCGAAGGCAAGGCAAGCGTGCACGCGTTGCGGCGATAGGCTGTTGTCCTGACGATCCTACAAGGTCTCGCGCTGCGGCGGCGCGAGTTTCGTTGTGCAATGCGCTCGGTTTGGCGGGTCGAAAGTTCGTCCTGCATGGCACACTTTCACAGCGGACGGTCGTCGTTCATGCTTACTTCAGTCACGAGCTTGCGGCGAAGCGCCATGGTGTAGTCGTCTGGCCCCTTCGGCGTCATGACGAAGGCCTGGGAACCGCCAATCACCGATTTGGCAAAATAGGATGCCAGAGGTTCGTCGGGATTCTCATCCTCTGTCGGGATGGCGATGGCATTGATCGTATATCCCTTGGCTATGGCGTTCGACCTGCTCGGTTGGACGGGAAGCCCGTCGTTGTTCTCGCCGTTGGAGGAGATATCGATGACTTTCTTGGCGGCCTTTCCCGGAAACTGGTCGAGCAGGAGACTGCCGATGTCGATAGCCGAGGAGACGGATGTTCCGCCACGCCCTCTGCGGATGAAGCCGGTATCGCCTTTCCTGCTGATCACCGCAGCCGCGGCTTTGGCATCTTCCAGTCCGCAGATGCTTGTCCACGGCAGCACGACGCGAGCGTGTCCCGGGCTCGACCATTCAAAATAGGCAACGCCGATGCAGCCAACATAATTCCGGCTGATGGCGGCGATGATCTCTGGCGAGGTGAGTGCCGCGGCATGTCCCTCGCGTTGCATATCGGCAATCTTCGGATCGATGGATGACGAGAAGTCGACCGCGAACACGACGGCGACGTCAACGTTCGCGGCATGGGCCCAGGCTCCCCAAAACAGCGAAGTTGCAAGTATTCCTGTCACTCTCGAGATTGAACCGGCCGGCGTCAGGAGACTGCCCCAGCCTGTCGCCCGCACCCGTTTGCGAAAGGATGGGGGGCCGGCGTCCTGATGATACACACTGCCAAACATGTCATTCTCCATCTCGACATCCGGTCGTTTCAAAAGCGAGCTCAACATGTGGAAATCTGGCGGATCGCCTTGGTGCCCACGCCGAACAGCAGCAGATCGGCCTTGGTCCACAAGAGATAACAGCCGAGCAAGGTCAGTGGCATGGGGAGGGCCGCGAAGGAGCCGCCCGACCAGACCTCAGGCAAAGCACGGCCGAGGGCCACTGTCGTCGCCAGCATTGCCGGCAACCGGCTGGCGAGCACCGCACTGCGGAACGGATCGGGCCAAGCGGCCGGCCACATCGGAATTGGCGTGCCGGGCCTGTGGAAGGTGCTGCCGAATTTGCCCAGCGCATGCAGCAGGCCGGAGGTCGCCGCAAGCAATGGATCGCCGAGCAGCAACAGGGCAATGCCGAGCCCGATCGCACCCAGGCCCGACAGGAAGTCGCCCAGACGGTTGAGGGCGGGATCGGGAGCATCCGGCCTTGCCCAGGCCCGGTGATAGGCCTCGCCGCCCCAGAAGAAGACCAGGGTGGTCAAGGTCAGCGCAACAGTGCCATGGCTGCCAGCGAAGTATTCGATCACCGCCATGGTGACGCTGCTTCCCTCATGCAAGCCGACCGGCGCGGTGGCAATCTGGATCGCGAGACCGACAATGAGGCCGAGCGCGTTGCCGCTGTTGTAATAGCCGCCCGGTCCCCTCATGCGGGCGCGAAGTGCCGATACCAAATGTGCGATCGGAAGAAGGATTGTCCGCGCGTCCATCACTGCGCCCTCGCGGGAGGTCCGCCCGGGTCTGGAATAGGTTTCGCATCACCGGCACGGGTCATCACATTCCTCCACTGGACCTGAATTGTTGGGGTGACGATTGCCTGCCCAATTTGCGGCGGCAGCTGCAAAGGCAGGGGCCCCGTCGAAGGGTTGAACCGAAGCGGTTCGCAAGGACGTGTGTGTCTGCGGCGCCCGGTTCGACAGTGCCACGGACAGGATCGCACCCAGAATGATGCCGGCACCCAAGACGCTCGCGGACGAGCTCCGCTCGCCGAGAAAGATCGCCGCGCCCAGCGCCCCGAAAACGCTTTCTGCGCTGACGATCACGGCGGCATGGCTGGCCGGCGTAAAGCGGAGGGCAACCGTCTGGATGCCGAAGGCAATCGCCGTGGAGAACACACCGAGGATCGCCAGTTCCGGGCCGGCTGCGAATGCGGCGGTCAACGACAGATTACCTTGCATTGCGCCGAGCGGCAGGGCGAAGGCGGCGGCGCCGAAGAACTGTGTCGCGGCTGCGGTGAACGGCCGCGCATGTACCTGCATGTGCCGGCCCAGCTCGACTGCCCAGAGCGCATAGCACGCAGCCGAGAGGACAGCGGTGAGATCGCCACTGCTGAACCCGGCAATCCCATCCGACAACAGCAGGGCTCCAACAACGGTCAAACCGGCGGCAACCGTGAGACTCGCTGTCGGACGTTCGCCGACAAGAAACCAGGCCGCCAGCGGTGTCATTACCGTTGCCGTGCTGACCAGGAAGCTCGCATTGGTGACGGAGGCACTGAGATAGCAAAGCTGCTGGAGCGTGATGGAGATGGCAAACAGCGCGCCCACCTTGGCCAAGCTGGAAAAATAGTCCGGTCCAAGCGGAAGCCGCCTCTCCATCAAGACAAGGGGCAGCACAAGCAGCCCACCGATCAGGCAGCGCAGACCCACCGCACTCAGCGCGTCCAGATGTACAAGCACCATCTTTTGCGAGACATTGCCGAAGCCCCACAAAGCGGCTGCGAATAGCAGCAGCAAATTGGCTCTTGTCCTGGACACGCGCCCCCCTCGAACCAAGCCTTTCGTTGACTTGGTCGCCTTAATTTAGCAAAGCCTAAACAGCCTGCCGTTACGGCAGCGCTTGAGCGCGAAGGCCGATTGTTGCGAAGCGTTAGTTTTGAGTTAGGATTTCGTCAGGCTGGGATAGCAAATGCAAAGTGAGGACAGCGGCGCTGCAAATAGAATCTCACTTTTCGGGGGTTTCCGGATTGAAAATGAAACGGCCGGTCCGCTTCGGCTGACCGGGAAACGAGGGCCGGCAATCATCGCCTATCTGGCCCGCTGTCCGGGCATGACGGCGACGCGGGAGAGGCTGGCTGACCTCCTATGGGGCGACAGCGACGGCGAACATTCGCGCAACAGCCTTCGGCAAGCCCTTAGTGTCCTGCGCCAGGATCTGGCGCGAGAGGGGGTGGATCTCATCCATTCCAGCGGGAAGTTGATCGCCCTGAGACCAGAGGCGGTTGAAGTCGACGTGGAGAAGTTCGAAACGGGTCTCTCGGCCCGTTCCGCTCAGGACCTCGCGAAGGCCTTGGCGAACTACACCGGACCCTTCCTCGACGGGCTTTATCTGGGAAGCAATGCGTTCGATGACTGGATCACATCGGAACGCAACAGGCTGCTGGGCCGCGCGCTCGAGTCCTTCGAAAAACTGGCTCGTCTCGTCGACCCCGATGCCGGGCTGATCCTGGCCGATCGTATTCTGGCCATGGAGCCGACACGGGAAGAATCCTATCGGCTCAAGATGGAATTGCTGCTCGCATGTGGCCAACGCGACAGGGCAATCAGGACATACGAAGCCTGCAGAAGCATGCTGAAGAAGGAGTTCGGCGTCGAAGCCGGCCCTGAAACGCGGGCGCTTTGGCAATCTCTGTTGCTTGCCGCCGACGACGCCTCAAATGTGCAGTCGACAAGTGGTGTTCCGGCCAGCCAGCGCCTTGGGCGTCCGTCCATCAGCGTTGCCGACTTCGTCAATCTGACCGGAAAGCAAGGCGACGACTTTTTCGCCAAGGGACTTGTCCAGGACATCACGACGGCCCTCTCCGAAGTGGCCGACTATGTCGTGCTCGCCGCGCTTCCGCCCGAGAAGAGCGGCCCAGGCGAAGAAGCCAAGACGCCAGGGATACTCCGGGCGCGATATATGCTCAGCGGCAGCGTCCAGAGATCCGGCAATGGGTTGAGGGTGAATGTCCAGCTCGTCGATGCCGCCGGCGGCCACCACGTCTGGGCCCAGAAATTCGACGGCCATTCCGAGAACGCGCTCGAATTCCAGGACAGGATCGCACAGTCTGTCGTTCTTGCCGTGATCCTCGAACTTCAACTGACCAACTGGAAGGTTCGAGACAAGAGCCCGCCGGGTACCCCTGAAGTGCGCAGGCTGGTGAACGAAGCCCTCATGAAATATTTTGAGATGACTCGGGACTCACTTTTGGTCGGGATAGAGCTTGCCGAGAAGGCCTTCTCGATAGGTCCCGACAATGCCCGTGCAAAGCGGACGCTCTCGATCGTAATATCCATGGGCGTTGCGTTTGGCGCGCTGCCTCGGGAGCGTGGGGTGATCGAGCGTGCGGTCGAGCTCGCGGAAGCCGCAGTGCGGGCGGTACCGGACGATGAAATTGCCCGATGTATCCTGTCGTTCGCTCTCGAAAGTTGCGGTCGTATCGACGAGGCGATCGCCGAATGCCGCCACGCGATCAGCCTCAACCCAAGCTACCCGACTGGCCACGGCGATATTTCGATGCTCTTTGCGTTGCGCGGACAGGTCGACGAAGCGGTGCGCGAGGCCAACGAAGCAATCCGGCTCGGAACGCACGATGTCATCGACTTCTGGCGCCACCACGGCCTGGTTGTGGCGCTCTTCGCTGGCGGAGACAACCAGCGGGCGCTCGAAGCCGCCCGCAAAGTAGTCAGGACAAAGCCTGGCTTCGTTCGCGGCGCCCTTTATTGGGCCGCGACCGCGTCAGCCACCGGAAACAACGAAGAAGCATCCCGGGCCATCCACCATTGCCTGTCACAACTTCCGCATCTCAATCTGAGCAATGTCTGCCCTGGCTTTGTGCCGCGCTATGTGAAGGATCACCACCATTCCCGGTTCCTTGAGATGCTGTCGAGGGCTGGCCTTCCCAGTTCCTAGCCCCATCATTGGCGCAGACACCGGCATACGAAGCTGGAGGGTTCCGTCCTCCGCCCAGGCATCGAAAGCAGATGACGCGTTGGCAATTCCGGCCAGGTCGACCTATACGCTACCTTGCGATTGAGGTATTCGGCGCCGCACGCCGTCGCGCCAGCCGGTCATTCGCCGAATTTGCGGCTTGGGCCTATCATGGCGCGTGATAGAGTCACGTACGACGCGATCCAACCTATTGAAGTTATGAAACATGCAAGAGTATCAAAGGTTTAGGATAGCCATAGCCCCGATGATGGACTGGACGGACCGGCATTGCCGGTTCTTCCACCGCCAATTGACGAGCCATGCGCTGCTTTACACCGAGATGGTGGTGGCCGACGCGGTCATCCATGGCGCACGCGAGCGGCTGCTCGGCTTCGATGCGTCGGAACATCCGGTCGCGCTGCAGCTCGGCGGCTCGGATCGCGAAAAGCTTGCCGAGGCGGCGCGCATCGGCGAGGCTTTTGGCTATGACGAGATCAACCTCAATGTCGGCTGTCCGTCAGACCGCGTTCAGTCGGGCACGTTCGGCGCCTGCCTGATGAAGGTGCCGGACCTCGTCGCCGGCTGCATCGCGGCGATGAAGGCGGCGGTGACAATTCCCGTCACCGTCAAATGCCGCATCGGCGTCGACGAGCAGGATCCGGAGCCAGCCCTCGATGCGCTGGCGAACGGTGTTTTCGATGCCGGCGCCGACGCATTGTGGGTGCATGCACGCAAGGCGTGGCTGGAAGGGCTGAGCCCCAAGGAAAACCGTGACATCCCGCCGCTCGACTACAACAGGGTCTATCGGCTGAAGGTCAGAAAACATAACGAATTCATTGGCATCAATGGCGGCATTCAGACGATCGAAGAGGCGTTGGCGCATCTCGACCATGTCGACGGCGCCATGCTTGGCCGCGCCGCCTACCACACGCCCGGCATTCTGGCCGGCGTCGATGCTGCCTTCTACGGCGTCCAGTCCGAGCCGTTCGATTTCGCCGCGCTGATCGATACGATGGCGGACTATGCGGCACGCCATATCGAGCAGGGCGGGCGGCTTGGCCATGTCACCCGCCATATGGTCGGACTGTTCCATGGCTTGCCCGGCGCGCGCCGCTACCGGCAGATCCTGTCCACCGACGCGACAAAACCCGGCGCCGGCCCGGACGTGCTGAAGACGGCTTTCGCGGCCGTCGAGTTCGGTGGAGCAGCAGCCGAAGCGGCTTGAGCTTCGGGGATCAATCCCTGAGGATCATGCGGTCGCCGCGCACGTCAAAACCCGACAATGAACCGATGAAGTTCATGCCGAGCAGGCTCTGGCTGAGCATGCCGGGTGCGGCGATCATCACCGACATATCCCTGCGCATGATGCCGCCGATCGCAATCTGATCGGTTTTCACGGCCGCGGCGCGTGCCATGCCGTTGGCGGTCGAAACCGGTATGGTGTAGTTGAGCGCCGCTGGATTGAATCCGGCGGCCTGCGCATCCTGCGACGTCAGCACGGTGCTGGTCGCGCCGGTATCCACCACAGCCCGGACCGGGTTGCCATTGATCAGGATGCGCGCTTCGAAATGGCCGTTGTCCGCCTTGTCGAGCGTCACCGTGGCGTGGCCGTCTTCGACGCCAAGCGCAAGCGGGCTGCCGGGAACAAGGCCCGCGGTCACCCGGCTGGCGACATCCTGCAACTCATAGCGATACTGGTAACCGGCGATCAGCGCGAGTGCGATCGCCGCCCAGGCGCCGAGATTGCGGGCCATGGCGCCCAGGGGTCGGCCCGAGCGAAGCAGGCCGGCGCCGATAAGGGCGCCAAAGGCGCCGAGCCAGATCAGCCGGCTGAAATCGTTGTTCTCCACGCCGAGCGTGCTGCCAGCGGAATCGTTGAGCATGAGCAGCACTGCTCCCACCCCGATCGCGGCCATCAATATCCAGAACAACCGGCTCATCCGCACCTCACGATAGCGCGTCGCGTTCGCGCGCCATGCGGGTGCGGCGCGTTTCCCGGCGCGGCCGGCGCTCGACCGTCTCCAGCCGGGCCGGCAACTGCGCCATCACGCTGCGGCGCGTTTCCGGCGTCATCCCGATCCAGGCGCCGATTTCCTCGCGCGTGCGACCGCACCCGAAACAGAAGCCGGTTTTCATGTCGATCGAACAGACCAGGATGCACGGGGATTCGATGGCCGTCATGACTTTCTCTTGGGCTTCCATCCGGAATCCCTTGTTCCACCTCCACATGGTGCAACGGCAAAGCCAATGCAAGCCCTCGCGATTGCGCCCTTCGGGGCCGGCTTTGCGGCAAACGCGGGCCCATCATCCCAGAGGTTGTGCCAATCTCGCAAGGCGGCTATGCCGCTCACCAACTCCAGGGAATGATCGATAACAAGATGACCAGCGCACTGCCTTTCGACGATTTTCGCAACCTGTTGGCCAATCTGCCGGCGGCCGACACGGCAGCCGAGACCCGCGTTCGCGCGCTGTTTGCCAAGGCCGACAAACCAGGCAATTCGCTTGGCCGCATCGAGGACATCGCCGCCTGGCTGGCCGCCTGGAGCGGACGGGCTCCGCCCGCGGTGACAAGACCGCTGATGGCGGTCTTTGCCGGCAATCACGGCGTCACGCGCCACGGCATTTCGCCACGGCCGGTAGCGGCGACCGCCAACGCGGTCGAACTTTGCGCCGCCGGAGGCGCCGCGATCAACCAGATCTGCATTGCCTACGATCTCGGGCTGAAGGTTTTCGATCTTGCCCTGCACATCCCGACCGCCGACATCACCGAGGATGCCGCACTGGACGAGCGTGGCTGTGCCGCCACCATGGCCTTCGGCATGGAAGCGATCGCCGGCGGCACCGACCTCTTGTGTCTCGGCGATCTTGGCGTCGGCAACTCGACCGTCGCCGCCGCCCTGTTTGCGACGCTGTTCG
>NZ_RZQL01000234.1 GCF_003997935.1 Mesorhizobium sp. M7A.F.Ca.US.006.01.1.1 | reverse complement strand
GCTCTGCCTCACGCGCAAGAATATCGCCTATCTTTCGCAGCAGCGCGCCGCGTTCGCTGGCCGTGGTGGAGCCCCACGGCCCCTTGAGAAATGCGCTTTCGGCCGCATCCACAGCCATGTCGACATCGGCGGCGTTGCCGCGTGCGATCCTTGCCCATGGCTTGCCGGTGTACGGGTTGAAGCTGTCAAAGAATTCTCCGCCTGCAGGCGCTACGAACCGGCCGTCGATGTAGTGCTGGAATTCCTGCATTCTCATTCTCCTGAAATCGATGCCGCTCGGTCGAATTGCCTATGCCTGGGCGTCGGGCGACACCGAGCCCGCGTCGTCTTTGAAGACGAAGCGGGCCAATTCGGTGTGATCGGCATTCCGACCGGTCCAGGACTGAGCCTCTCTCCAGAGGTTGAGGCAGGAATGACCGAGCTGCGCCTCAACGCCGCATGCATCGGCGACCTCCATCGCCAGCGTCAGATCCTTGACCATCAAGTCCAGGGAAAAGCCCGAATTATAAGCTTCGTTGAGGACATACTGCTTGAATTTGTTCTCGGTGCTGTTGTTTCGGCCGGTTGACGCGTTCAGCACATCGATCAGCGTCTCTGTCTCGACGCCGAAGCGTCTCGCGACCAGCAGTGCCTCGGCAGTTGCCGCCAGGCCGGCGGCGGACACATAGTTATTGAGGACCTTGACTGCGTGCCCTGTACCCAGCGGTCCGACATGAAAGCGTCTTCCCATGGCCGCCAGGATCGGGTCGATGTCCTGGGCTGCCCTCTCCGATCCACCGACCATGATTGCCAGCGTCCCGGCCACAGCGCCTTTGACGCCACCAGATACTGGGGCATCGACCATGTCGATCCCTTTCGCGTCGAGTTCGGCGCCGAGTTCGCGCGTCCCGGTCGGCGCAGAGGAGCTCATGTCGATGATTGTCGCTCCTTGCGAGAGGCCAGGCAGCAGGCTGTCGCTCCCATCCGCCCCAAGCACAACCCTGCGCACGATTTTGCCGTCGGGCAGCATCAGGATGACAACGTCGCAAGCGTCTCCAAGCTCGGCAGCCGATGTGACGAAACCGCATCCAATCCGGGAGGCGAAAGCTGCCGTTCTATCCATGTCAGTGTCGTAAATGGCGACTCGCCAGCCAGCTTTCACGAGATTGGAAACCATGGGTTGGCCCATATTGCCGACTCCCACAAAGCCGACGGTGGTGTTGTCCGTGAGTCTCATCTTTGCTCTCATCCTGCCTGCTGTGCGAACCCCAATTGACGGGCACGGCGATTGCGATTGCAGGGCCACCAACCATCGGATGCGCCCTGAGGATTCTTCGGTGGGAATGCACGGCAGAGGTCGTGCCGACATCGGGCTGGCACGGCCTAATGCGATTCCCGTTGCGGTGCGTTCGATTGCGTTCTCAGCCTCCGAGATAGGCCTTCGCTATGACCGGATCGTCCGCCATTTCCGCAGTCGTGCCGTGCTTCACGATATGGCCGGTTTCGATCACGTAGCACCGGTGGCCATATTTCAGCGCAAGTCCGACATTCTGCTCCACCACCAGCATCGAGACGCCACTCTCGTTGATGCCGCGGATTATCTCGAACAAATCCTGCGTAATCAGGGGCGCAAGCCCGAGAGACGGCTCGTCAAGCATCAACAGCCTAGGTTTGGCCATCAACCCCCTGCCGACGGCCAGCATCTGCTGTTCCCCGCCCGACAAAGACCAGCCATAGGACCCGATGCGCGCCTGCAGCCGGGGGAAATACTGCAAGGCTTCTTCGACGCCCTGCTTGATGCTTGTCGCCGAGCGGCCGACCGCGTGCCCGCCGACCTGAAGGTTCTCCAGGACGGTCATGGACGGGAAGATGCGCCGGCCTTCCGGCACGTGAACGATGCCGAGGCGCACAACGTCCTCCGGCTGTCGTCCATCGATGCGCGCCCCCTCGAACGAGATCGAGCCTTGCCGACGGACCACACCCGAAATGGCGCGCAGCAGGGTGCTCTTACCTGCCCCATTCGCGCCCACCAGAACGACGATTTCACCGCCGCTCACATGTAGGGAGACATCGTGAAGCGACTGCATTGGACCATAGAATGCCGAGACAGCGTCAAGATCGAGCATCGGGGTCATTTCGAGCTACCTGCGCCCAGATACGCCTTGATCACATCCGGGTTCGACTGCACGTTCGCGGTCGAGTCCGTGACGATGAGTTTCCCAAAATTGACGGCCGATACCGTGCTCGACACCGACATGAGCAACCGCATGTCATGCTCCACCAGCAGCACCGTGGACCCGAACACATCGCACATCCGCGTCAGCAGGCTGCCAAGGTTCTTCTTCTCGCTGCTGTTAAGCCCTGCCGCGGGCTCGTCGAGAAGCATCAGCTTTGCGCCGCTGGCAAGCACCCGTGCGATTTCGACGAGGCGCTGGTGGCCGTAAGGCAGATTGCGGTGATATTCATTCGCGAACGCTTCCATGCTCATGAAGCGAAGCGCTTTCCTGGCCATCTCCGTGGTTTCCTCGACCTCCCGCCGCATAAGCGGACTGTTGAGAATGATGCCCATCGGCGAACTGCGCTGCTGGGTGACGCGGCCCAGCATCACGTTCTCCAAGACAGTCAGAGTGGGAAACAGCCGGATGTTCTGAAAGGTCCTGCCAACGCCGATCTTTGCCCTCTGGTTCGGCTTGATGCCGGTTATTTCAGCGCCGCTGAGGGCGATCGAGCCTTCAGTTGGCCGGTAAATGCCGCTTATCAGGTTAAGAACGGTCGACTTTCCCGAGCCATTTGGCCCTATCAGCCCATGTACGCCGCCGCTTTTGACATTGATCGTGAGAGAGTCGACCGCCGTGAGGCCGCCGAAACGCTTGGTAAGATTTCTGATCGCCAAAAGCGTCATGGCTGGGCGGCCTCCACGGGATCGACCACGGCGGCCCGCGGCGCGATCAGCTTGCGGAAGAAGGCGATCTGCCCCAGCCGGCCGACGATGCCGTAAGGCGCCAGCCACAACGTCAACAACAGAAGCACACCATAGAAGGTCGGATACCAATCCTGGAGGCTCCGCAACGCTTCGGGCAGGAAGGTCAGGAGCAAGGCGCCGATGATCACGCCTATAATGGATCGCTTGCCCCCGATCACCACCATGGCAAGTACAAGAACGGTAATGTCGAAGGTGAAATAGTCCGGGCTGATAAAGCCGACGAAATGGGCGGACAGGGCTCCGCCGTAACCTGCCAGCGCGGCAGAGATCACGAATGCCAGGATCTTTGTGTAGGTCAGGTCGATGCCGATGACGCTGGCTGCGAGATCGTCGTCGCGCACGGCTTCGAAACTGTGGCCGACGCGGCTTTGCCGCAGGCGATCGAGGGCAAAGACGACCACGGCGATCGATAGCAGGCAGATCAGGAGAAAAACGGTTCGATTGCCGGGATTGATGGTCACGCCGAGCCATGTGACGGGGGAAGGCATGGGCAACGCCAGGCCTGTAAGGCCGCCTGTCAGACCTTCGAAATTGATCAGCATCTGGCGCAGCACTTCGCCGAAGGCGATGGTCACCAGCACGAGATAATGGCTCTTCAGGCGCAGCGTCGGTATTCCAAGCAGCGCGCCCGCGAGAGCGGCGGCTCCCGTTCCTGCCATGATGGAAGCGGGGATTGGCCAGCCATAGGTGGATGAGAGGATTCCGCTAGTGTAGGCGCCGATGGCCATAAAGGCCGCGTGGGCGAGGGACAGTATGCCGGTCAAGCCGAAAATCACGTAGAACCCAAGGCAGAGCAGTATATTGATCGAGGCGAATATCAGGATCGAGCCGGTGTAGGCCGACAGGCCCAGCATATTCACCAGCCCGCAGATCACGAATGCGAGGGCGACGAACAGCAGCAACCTCATGCCTTGTCTCCGACACGTTCGGCGAACATGCCGCTCGGGCGGACGATAAGGAAAAGCATCAGGACGCCGAACGCGACAGGATCCTTGAACGACGCCGTAAAGAAATGTGTTGCAAAGATCTCAACCAGGCCGACCAGGATGCCGCCGAGAAGAGCGCCCGGAATACTGCCCCATCCGCCGATGATTGTGGCAATGAAGGCTTTGAGCCCAGCCATGAAACCGACATTGAGGTCGACGAGGAAAAGCGGAGCCACCACGACGCCGGCAACGCCGCCAATCGTCAGGGACATGGCGAAAGCCATCGTCGCGACGCTCCCCACCTTGACGCCAAGCAACCGTGCCGTTTCCCGATCCTGCGCGGTGGCCCGCATCAAGCGTCCAAGGCCGGTCTTGTAGAGAAAGTAATAGAGGGCGGCGACAAGAAGCACTGTCATGGCCAGGATCAACAGATGCTGCGGATTGATGATCACGCCGTCGACTTCGAAAATCTTCTGCTGGAACGGCTCATAATACGATCGGGCCTCGGGCCCCCAGATGTGCTGCGCGACGTTGCGAATGATAAGCGCAGCAGCGAGAGTTCCAATCAGGTGCGTCGCAAAATCGCCACCGCGAAGCGGCTGGTAAATTACCTTGTCGAAGACAATTCCCAGAACGGCGAACACCAGAACGGTGCAGACAAGAACGGCCCAGTAGGGCATTCCCAGCGTCACGCCGAAGGTCAACCCGACGAATCCGCCCAGCATCAGGAACTCTCCCTGTGCAAAGTTGACCACGTTGACCGCATTGATAATCAGGACAAAGCCGAGGGCTACCAGTCCGTAAATCGCCCCAATGGCCAGACCCTGGACAACGAGCTGCACATATATGGGATCCATGGTTACCTTCACGATCGCTGGCGCGTGGGTATGGCAGAAGGGCCGAGGCCCCTCTGCTAGTAAGCGAGATGTTATTTCGCGGCCATTGGCTTCATCGCACCATTGGTCCACTCGACCACGGTGCCGCTATGAAGGCCGTCGCCTTTCTCGTCGAACGAATAGGTTCCCACGATACCCTTGTAGTCCTGAGTGGCGAGAATGGCGTCGCGAATCTTGGCGTGGTCGAGATCGCCCGCGCTGGCGATAGCCTTCATTGCGATCATGGCGCCGTCGTAGTTCTCCGCCGAGGTATAGGAGATGACTGCACCGGCATCGCTTGCCTTCAAACGCTTTGCCCAATCTTCCGACTCTGGCGTCAGGCCGGGAACCCAGGGCGCGACGGTGACCACGCCTTCGCCACCCCCCTTGGCAAGCTGGTAATACTCGTCGACCGCACACGAATTGCTGCAAATAATCTTCGTCGTCGGCATGAACTGGCGAAGCTGGTTGGTGATGAGCCCCGCATCAGCAGGCAGCGAGCTCCAGATCACCACTGCGTCAGGACTGGCTGATTTCAACCTCAGCAACTGGGCGCTGAAATCCTTGTCACCGAAGTTGAATGTTTCCACCACGTCGAAATTGAAGCCGGCTTTCTTGAACGCCTCATAGCCGGTCTTTCCCCACTCATCGTTGGCGTATAGGATTGCGGCTTTCTTGGGCGCGATTTCCTTGGACGTATAGTCGATCAACGACTGGATCATGGTGTCTATGCGCGGCGCAGCCCGAAAAATCCAGCCGCCTCCAACGTCCGGTTCCGTCACCTTCGCTCCCTGCGCCGTGGTGAAAACCGGGATTTCACTACGTTTTATGTTGGGAGCCAGCGTAAGCATGAACGTCGTCAGCGTCGGTCCGACGATAACAGCTGGTTCCATAGAAACCAGCTTGTTGAACGCGTTGACTGATCCCCCAGGCTGCGTTCTATCGTCCTCGATAAGCAGCTTGAATTTTGTGCCATTTAGGCCGCCGGAGGCGTTTACCTCATCGACAGCGAGCTTGACCCCGGCGGCGATCTGCTGGCCTGTCGCCGCGCCGGTCCCGGTCATTGCAGTCGCCACCCCTATGATCGCTTCCTTGTCCTCGGCAAGCGCGACGTGGCACGCATTCGCTAGAAATACGCTTGTGGACAGTGCCAGTATCATTCGACGATTTGTCATGTCATTCCTCCCAAGAATGTTTCTATATAGGCGAGGCGAGTTAGATGCGCTGATGCCTTTCAACCCTCGATATGAGACCTTTGCAGCCTGTTCATCGGCGCGGCCAATCGCAGCCGTTTGACGAGACTTCTGGTAGCTCGCTCCGAGCATTGTTATGAATGACTTTCTTTGACTGGTAGAATTCCTCGTCGGCATAGTGCGGCCTAACGGCATGCCATCGACTGGCCTGGTTGTGGTGAGAAAACTGTATATCCGCCGACACTACCGACGGTCCTTGTATGGCAGACTGTCGTCGAAGGGGGGATTTTCGGCTCCGAACGGCGAGAGCGAAGGCTCATAGCCGTAAGTCGTTACCCGACTGCGCTCGAAGTAGACTGTGAACCTGCGCCTGATGCGCCACCCATTCGCGGTCCGCCTGTATGCAACATCATAATATCCTTGCGCTTCGGTCTTCTGGACCATGGGAACGCGGCCTGTCTCGAAACCGCGGAATGTAAAGTTCACCCGAGAAAATGCGTCGTCTCCGTCTAACGAGATCTCCGGAACGCCAAGCTGGTGAATGCAACTCAACCGGTTGCTGTTGCAGAAATCCGTAAGCGCGCGCTTACCTTGAACAAAGTTCAGTTCACCCATGCCCTCAAGCTGGCGTCCTTGGTAAATGCCATCATCGGTAAACAGTGCCGCCCATTGATCGCCGCGGACTCCATCGTAAGCCGTGCTGTAAGCCCCCTCGATTTGAAGAATAGCCAGCCTGTCCTCCACATTCTGGAGCCGAACCATCATTGCGGCAAGCGCGGTAGCTTCGTCAGTTCCCACGTATTTCTCCATACTTTGATGTAGCTGGACTGCTGTCGACTAGCGTACGGCACCTTCAGGCGCGCATTTTCCCCGCTCTCGTTCGAAAATCCAGTGTTCACCCACATCTTCGCCGGTGCGATATGGTCATGCTGCTATTCCAACCAGGGCTTACATCGATGTCCCGGGTCTCGCGCATAACCAACAATTATGGACGCCTAAGCAGAAATTCCTGTTTGTGCAAGTAACGCTCACCCTGTCCTCGCTCCAGCAATAAATTCGCCATTGGCCATGGAGGAACATGCGATCATGGGACGATTGAACGGCAAAGCAGGGATCATCACGGGTGCGGCAGGCGGCATAGGATCGGCGGCGGCGCGGCGCTTTATCGAAGAAGGAGCCGACGTTCTCCTCGTCGACTGCGACGAAGAGGGACTTGCTCGCCTGGCAGAAGACCTACCTCAATCACAATCCGCATGCTTCGTGGCCGACATAACGGATGAGACCGCCGTAAAGGGACTCGTCGCGGATGCCATGGCTCGCTTTGGCCGGGTAGATATGGCTCTTCTGAATGCCGGGATCGAAGGCCGCCTCGGACGCATTGCGGAAATCCCGGTTACAGTTTTCGATCAGGTCATGGCGGTGAATGTGCGAAGTGTCTGGCTGGGATTGGCAGCCCTTCTGCCGGTCATGCGGGTCAATGGCGGCAGCATCGTTATCACTTCATCCGTTGCAGGCTTAAAAGGTTCCGCTCGATTGGCCGCCTACAGCGCCAGCAAACACGCAGTGCTGGGTTTAATGCGGTCCGCCGCATTGGAAGGTGCGGTGGACGGTATCCGCGTCAATTCAAGCAATCCGGCTTAGACCCGGACAAGGATGATGGAATCGATTGATGAATACCTCGACAATGAGGGCAGAGAGGTCGATCGTACGTTTCGCATTCCGCTTGGACGGTATGCCGATCCCTCCGAAGTTGCGTCCCTGATGCTGTTCTTAGTGAGCGACGAGAGCCGTTTCTGCACTGGTTCAACCTATCTGGTTGACGGTGGCACCATGAGCTGAAGAAAGAAAGAATTTCTGGAAAGGCGCAACATCCGTTATCCAAAATGAACTTCGCACGCGCGGAGAAGATCATTTGACGTTTGACACCCTTTCTAGCCAATCTGGGCTACCACGCCTGGATCGAATAGGTACACGCCCACTGCTGTTTTCGATAGGCGTTAACACGGATACGACGACAGGCCCTATGAAAAGCAGCTCCCTTCCGCAACTAGGTGAAGACTTTGACAACCAATTCTGAGCTTAAAACCCTGTTTAGGTACGAGTCGACGACCCCTAGAATTATTGCCGTCGGCGGCGAGCCCACCCTTGCCGCCGACCCTTCCGGGGAATTCAAAACGACGGCGCTGACATTCCGACTGACGGACACTAAGTCAAAAAAGAAGGTCGACAGGTGGCTAATGGTGGCGCTGTCTGCCGCTGACGCCGTAGACCTCGCTTTGATAATTTTGCAGTACGCTGAGCGGAACCATTGGCCCGAACTGAACCGTGGTGAGCGTGAGCTTGTGGAGATAAGCGGCGATCCCAAAAGCAAAAATTGAACAGCTGTCGCGTAGTGCTTTGTAGTAATCGTCCGGCCCAGGGCCATTCCAAGGGTCCACGGGCATCCTTCAGGTCGATGGATATGCCGGATATAATCGGCTGATCGCACCGGACCGGGTTGGTCCGGACATCCGGCTTGCCTATTGTTGGGCCCACGCTCGGCGGAAGCTGGTCGAGATCACGCGCATTGGAGCAGCGCCAATTGCCGAGGAAGGCGTGAAGCGGATTGGAGAACTCTATCGGATCGATGCGGAGCTACGCGGCCTCTCAGCAGAAGCTCGCTTCACTGCGCGGCAACTACGATCAGTGCCATTGATTGCGAGCATGCGAACTTGGCTCACACAGCATCGTGCCCGGCCCACTGACAAATCGGCGCTCGGCAAAGCTCTCGCCTATGTGGCCAAATACTGGGATGGCCTCTGCACCTTCCTGACCGACGGTCGGATCGAGATTGACAACAATGCCGTCGAGCGGACAATCAGGCCCATTGCCCTCAATCGGAAGAATGCTCTCTTCGCCGGGCACGATGCAGGAGCGGAGAACTGGGCGACCATCGCTTCGCTCATCGAAAGCTGCAAGCTCAACGCTGTCGATCTGTTCGCCTACCTGTCCGCCACATTCACCGCTATCGTCAACGGCCACAGGCAGAGCCGGGTGAATGAGCTTATGCCGTGGAATTACGCAGGACGAACAAGCGACTGAAGTCTGCTTTCGTGAAGAGTTTCGGGCGCCGGCAGGCGTACGAAAGTCCCCGAGGAAGGAACCCGCGGGCCACAGGCGATGGCTATGGGGATTTCGGATTTCGACAGATGTCGGCGATGGCGCGACCTCCGTCGGGAAGCTCTGGGGTGAATGCGGACAGACCGCTTCGTTGCGCCTCCGCGCGGTGTTGTCGGGACAGTGGGCGGCTGGGGGCGGCTCTGTCGGAGTCGATAATCACCATAGACGAGCGTCGATCCGTGCCGGAGGCTGAGTGCCTGCAGCTGAAGGCTGAACCATTCCATGCCGGGTCATGGCGTGCTGCTCCCGGTCCACGCAGGGCTGTCCGGGGAAAGCGTCAGCTAAATGGAAATGCCGCATGCGCATGCCCCGTAAGACGGCGGTTTTTCGTCTACCTTCTGGTTGTCGAGACTCAGAAAGGGAACGGAGCATGCGCTTTACACCTAGCATTCTTGGCAAGCTGGTTGAACCGATCAATCGGCGCGGCTTTCAGACGGTTGTGGATAGCCATGACGGGGATGCCTACGACAAGTCGTTCAAGAGTTGGGACCACCTGATGGTGCTGGTTTACGCGCAGCTCAGTGGCGCCGGCAGCCTGCGCAGTCTGGAAGCCGGCCAACTGCCAGCACCATTATCATCTGGGCACCGACCGGTTGCGACGCTCGACCTTGTCGGATGCCAACCGCCGCCGCCCCGTTGGTCTCTTGCCGAGACTTCCGGCCTGCTTGCCGGTCAACTCGACCGGCAGACGCGCCGTGAGGGCACGGCCATGTTGCGGCTGATCGATTCCACGCCCATCCCCCTCGGCAAGGCCTGCGCCTGGGCCAAGTCGAACGGCCGCATCCGCGGCATGAAAATGCATGTCGTCTACGATCCCGACAGCGATTGCCCGCGTGTCCTCGACATCACCGATGCCAACGTCAACGATGCCCAGATCGGTCGCACGATCACCATCGAGAAGGGCGCCACCTACGTGTTCGACAAGGGCTATTGCCATTACGGCTGGTGGACGGCGATCGCCACCGCCAAGGCCTTCTTCGTCACGCGGCCCAAATCCAATATGGGCCTCAAGGTCGAGCGCCAGCGTCGCATCGCTCAAACTCAGGGTGATGGCTTCACCATCCTGGAGGATGCCAACGTAAGTCTTGCCAGCAAAACCAACAGCAAACTGGCAATCCCGTTGCGCCGGCTCATCCTCAAGCGAAATGACGGCGACACCATCACGCTCTTGACCAACGACCTCAAGCGAGCCGCCGTCGAGATCGCACAGCTCTACAAAGGCCGATGGCAGATCGAACTCTTGTTCCGCTGGATCAAGCAGCACCTCAAAATCCGCAAGTTCCTCGGCACCAACGACAATGCCATCCGCCTGCAACTCTTCGCCGCCATGATCGCTTATGCGCTGCTGCGCATCGCCGCTCGCGCCTGCCGTATCGCCATGCCAATCCTCAGGTTCACCGATCTGGTCAACCGATGCCGCTTCGAGCGTCGAAACATTGCCACCATCGACAAACCGCCTCCCGTCAACCCAAGTCAACGAAAACCCAATTACTCGCCAAACCAGATGTGCTTCACCTATGCATGACTTTCCCCGGACAGCCCCGCACTCAGGGGAACCCTGGTGTTGCGAAGCATCACTTTGACGGCAACCGTCTTTGCTCGCAAATAAAAGGACGCGCCGTCTTAAAAAACGCTTTGACGTGAAGCTGCGTTGTGTCTGGCCAAGATTATCGTTCTGAAAACCTTTTGAAAAAAATGCTCTCTGCAAGCATGTTTTCTATGTCAGCCAGCAAGTCGCTGTTTATGCCGGTGGAGATTCCCTTC
>NZ_RZQL01000233.1 GCF_003997935.1 Mesorhizobium sp. M7A.F.Ca.US.006.01.1.1 | reverse complement strand
CATTGATCCACTGCGCCAGCGCCATGCCGGCGCCGCCGGAGGAGACGATGCCGATCGAATTGTAGCCGGTCGCCATCCAGTAGCCGGACAGTTCCGGTGCCTCGCCGAGATAGTAGCGGTCGTCGGGCGTAAAACTCTCAGGACCGTTGAAGAAGGTGTGGATGCCGGCGGTCGCCAGCATCGGCATGCGGTTGACGCCCATTTCGAGGATCGGCTCGAAATGCTCCATGTCCTCGGGCAATTGATCGAAGCAGAAATCCTCACGGATGCCGCCCATGCCCCAGGGTTTTGCCACCGGCTCGAAAGCGCCCAGCATCATCTTGCCGGCGTCCTCCTTGTAGTAGGCGCACTCGTCGGGCACACGCAGCACCGGCAGGCGGGTGAGGCCGGGGATTGGTTCGGTGACGAGGTAAAAATGCTCGCAGGCATGCAGCGGGATGGTGACGCCGTTCTGCGCTCCCAGTTCGCGTGCCCACATGCCGGCGCAGTTGACGACGATGTCGGCTTCGATCGTGCCTTGCTCTTCGCCTTGTGCCCAGGACACGCCGGTGACGCGGCCGTCCTTGCTGTGGACCTTGGTGGCCTTGACATTCTCGACGATGGTGGCGCCGCGCTGGCGCGCGCCCTTGGCCAGGGCCATGGCGATGTTGG
Organism: Mesorhizobium sp. M7A.F.Ca.US.006.01.1.1; assembly: GCF_003997935.1. Classification (GTDB taxonomy): domain Bacteria; phylum Pseudomonadota; class Alphaproteobacteria; order Rhizobiales; family Rhizobiaceae; genus Mesorhizobium. Next base: position 10,232 of record NZ_RZQL01000233.1, on the reverse strand, counting down.
CGGGGTCGCATTGGCCGTCGAGCGGCAAATGCACGGCGCCGACGACATCGGAAACATTGAGATGCGGGTACATCTCGCTGACTTCCCTGGGCGAAATCTCGCGCACGTCGACATCGAAGGCACGCGCCAGCGACGCTTGCCTGTAGATCTCGTGCTTGCGCTCCTCGGTCAGCGCCACGGTGATCGAACCGACCTGGCGCATGCCGGTGCCGACTTCGGTCTCTGCTTCCAGCTTGACGTAGAGGTCGGCGGAATATTTCGCCAGCCGCGTCATGTTCTGCGAACCGCGCAACTGGCCGATCAGGCCGGCGGCGTGCCATGTCGTGCCCGACGTCAGCTGTTTGCGTTCGAGAAGCACGATATCGGTCCAGCCGAGCTTGGCCAGGTGATAGGCGACCGAGCAGCCGGAAACGCCGCCGCCGATGATGACCGCTCTTGCTTTGGCGGGAACTGCCTTGGCGATCATGCTGCCTCGCGACGGTAGCTGGAAGCAAAGCGGCGCAGGCGACGTGCCGCTTCCTGCAGCACGGGCTCGGGTTGGCAGAGGCTGATGCGAATGTGGCCGGCGGCCGCCTCGCCGAAGCTGGAGCCGGGCATCACGCCAACTTTTTCCTTGTCGAGCAGGGCCCAGGCGAATTTCTCGTCGTCCGATTCGACGGCCGAGATGTCGAGCATGACATACATGCCGCCCTCCGAACCGCGCACGGTGACATCGTTCATGCCCCGCACGGCGTCGAGCAAGACGGTGCGGCGTGCCGCATAACGTTCGGCGATCTCCTTGACGCCGTAGCGGTTCTCCAGCGCCTCGGAACAGGCGATCGAGATGAAGGCCGGCAGGCCGTAGGTCGTCACCAGATTGAGATTGATCATGAGCGTGATCATCTCCTCCGGCCCCGTCAGCCAGCCCATGCGCCAGCCGGTCATGCCGTGGCTCTTGGACATCGAATTGATGACCAGCGTGCGCTCCGCCATACCTGGCAGCGAGCGCGGCGAGACGTGCTCGCCGCCGCCGAGCGTCCAGTAGACTTCGTCCGACAGCAGCCAGAGGTCGTGCTCCCGGCAGACTTCTGCCAACTGCTCCAGCCGCTCGCGCGAATAGACCGCACCTGTCGGATTGTTCGGCGTGTTGATCAGGATGGCGCGCGTGTTCGGCCGGATTGCCGCGCGGATCATGTCGGCACGTGGCTGGAAGCCATCCTCGGCCGGTGTCTCGACGACGGTGAAATCAGCGCCTGCGGCGCTGAACGTGTTGGGATAGGTGGCATAATAGGGCGCCACGACGATGGCGTGATCGCCCTGGTCGAGCACGCCCTGCACGGCCGCGTAAAGTGCGGCCTGGCCGCCCGGTGTGGCGATCACCTGATCCGGCGACGTTTCGACGCCGGTGCAGGCGCTCGAAGCTGCCGCCATCGCCTTGCGCAGGCGCGGCAAGCCGGGAAGCGGGGTGTAGTGATGATTGCTGCCGCGAACCGCGGTCACACAGGCTTCGATGGTCTGCGAAGGCGTATCGAAATCATGGTCGCCGACCGACAGCATGATGATGTCTTCGCCGGCCTCCTTGCGCGTCCAGGCGGCGAAATGGACTTCCCAGCCGTCCTTGCCCGAAGGCACGATGCCGGAAATGCGCGATGATGGTCTAGGCATGCAAAACTCCCGAAATTTCGTAGCCGGCCTGTTCGAGCCGGTCGCGCAGAGCGGCGATGTGCGGAGGTCCGACTTCGCAGCAGCCGCCAACGATGCTTGCCCCAGCCTCGACCCAGCCGATCGCCTGGTCGGCATAGGCATCCGGGCCAAGGTCGTGACGAGCGTGCAGCACATCGACGGTGCCGCCGTGCTTGAGTGCTTCGGTTGAAGTGAAGCCATTGGCGTAGGCGCCGACCGGGCCGCCGAGGTCGATCAGTTCAGGCAAAGCCGCGGCGATTGCTTCCGGCCGGCAGCAATTGACCAGCCGCGCGGCGACTGCCAGGCCGTCGAGCGCGCTTGCCGCGGTGGCTATTGCTTCGCCGCTGCGCAGTCGCGGCTTGCCGTGGTCGGCCAGCGTCCACGATACCCATACCGGCTTGCCGCTTTCCGATGCCGCGGTGACCGCCGCGCGGGCTTCGTCCGCCGACGCCATGGTTTCACACAGGAATAGGTCGACGCCATCGGCCTGCTCGGCAACGATGCGGCGGTAAATATCGAGCGTCTTCTCGAAGGAAATGGTCAGCGCCGGTGCATAGCTGCCGAAAAGCGGCGACAGGCAGCCGGCGATGGCTGCATCGCCGGCCTCGTCGCGGGCCTGCCTGGCCAATTCGATGCCGCGCTTCTGCAACGGCTTGAAAAGGTCTTCCGCACATTCACGCGTCAGGCGTTCGGGCGTTGCCGAATAGGTGTTGATGGTGATGACACGAGCGCCGGCGCGGATGAATTCCGCGTGCAGGTCGCGCACCAGATCAGGTTCGTCGATCAGCACCCTGGCCGACCATAGCGGTGTCGGCTCGGATTTGCTGCGGCGGACCAGTTCCTGGCCCATGCCGCCATCGGTGAGGATGATTTTCTTCATGCGCGCAGTCTTTCGTTCTTCGGATCCCACAGCGGTTCATCCTTCTGCACGATCGCCTGAAAGCGGTCACCGAAAATTTCGACCTCGACTGATGTACCTGGCTCGGCCAGATCGGCGCGCAGCATGCCGAGCGCGATCGATTTGTCGACCCGGTGGCCCCAGCCGCCGGACGTCGTCTCGCCGACGATCTTGCCGTCATGCCACAGCGTCGACACCGAAGGGGCGTCGAAGTCGCCCGGGTTTTCCACCACCAGCGTGACGAAGCGCTTCTTCACGCCTTGCTGCTTTTCGTTCAGCAGTGCCGCCTTGCCGCGGAAATCGGGCTTGTCCCATTTGACGAAGCGCTCTAGCCCGCCCTGCAGGATCGAATAGTCGGTCGACAGGTCGCCCTTCCAGGTGCGGTAGCCTTTTTCGAGCCTGAGCGAATCCAGCGCGTACATGCCGAACGGCTTCAGCCCGTGCTGCTGGCCTGCGGCGCAGACGGCATCGAAGATGGCTGATGTGTCGTCGACCCTGGTGTGGATTTCCCAGCCGAGTTCGCCGGCGAAGGAGACGCGCACGAGTTTGGCCCAGCGACCGGCGATCTTCGTCTCCTGATGCGTCAGCCATGGCAGAGTGAGGTCGGCTTCGCAGACATCGGCGAGGATTTTTCGCGAGTTCGGGCCTGCCAGGATCTGGGTCGAGAATTCCTCGGTCCGGTCGATCAGCCTGAACGGTGCGTCCTTGGGCACGCGCGACTTCAGCCACTCGAAATCATGCCACTGCGCGACCGCCGCGGTGATCAGCGTCATCAGGTTCTCGTCGTGACGCACGACGGACATTTCGGTGACGATGCGGCCCTTGTCGTCGGCGAAATAGACGAGACCGATGCGGCCTGGCTTCGGCACCAGCCCGGTGACCTGCAGGCTCAGCCATTCGGCGGCACCGGGACCGTCGAGGTTGAAGCGCGAGAAGCCCGGCAGGTCCAAAATGCCGGCAGCGTCACGCACGGCCAGGCATTCTTCGCGCACACGATGCTGCCACGGTCCCTCGCGGCGGAATGTCAGCGTCGCTTCCTCGGAGATGTCATCGCCGTCCTGCGCATACCAGGTGGCACGCTCCCAGCCATTATAGGCGTCGAAGCGGCCGCCGAGCGCCTTGATGCGATCGTGGATCGGCGACAGCTTGCGGTCGCGGCCTTCCGGCCAGGCATGGCGCGGGAACTGGATGGCGTATTCGTTGCCGTAGATTTCCATGCCCTTGGCGACGCAATAATCCGGCGCCGAGGCATAGGAAGTGAAGCGTCGCGGGTCGCACGACCACATGTCCCACTCGGTCCGGCCTTCTGTCACCCATTCGGCCAGCACCTTGCCGGCGCCGCCACCCTGGGCAATGCCGAAGGTGAAGACGCAGGCCTCGAAGGCATTGGGAACGCCGGGCATCGGGCCGATCAGCGGATTGCCGTCCGGCGTGTAGGGGATCGGCCCGTTGATCACCTTGGACAGGCCGGCGGTGCCGAGGATCGGCACACGGGCGACGGCGTCGGCCAGATAATGTTCCAGCCGGTCGAGATCGTCGGGGAACAGCTGGAAGGAAAAATCCTCCGGCATTAGGTCGTTGTGCGTGGCCCAATGCGCGCGGCAATTGCGCTCATAGGGGCCGAGATTCATGCCGTTCTTCTCCTGGCGCAGATAGTAGGAGGTGTCGACGTCGCGCAGCAGCGGCAGTTTCTTGCCCTGTTCCTTCGACCATGCCGCCAGTTCGGGAATCTCCTCGAACAAAATGTACTGATGGCTCATCACCATCATCGGCACGTCGCGGCCGAACATCCGGCCGACTTCGGCGGCACGGTAGCCGGCGGCATTGACGACGATCTCGCAGCGGATCTCACCTTGTGCCGTCTCGACCACCCACTCGTCGTTCTCACGGCGCACGCCTGTCACCGGGCAGAAGCGGATGATCTTCGCGCCCATGTCGCGCGCACCCTTGGCCAGCGCCTGGGTGAGCTGCGCCGGATCGATGTCGCCGTCGCTTGGGTCGTAGAGTGCGCCTTTCAAATCATGCGTCTCGATGAAGGGATAGCGACGCTGGATCTCGTCGATACCGACTATGTCAATGTCCATACCCTGGTAGCGGCCCATGCCCTTGGCGCGCTGAAATTCCTGCATGCGCTCGACCGAGTGAGCAAGGCGCAGCGAGCCGGTGACATGATAGTTCATGGGATAGTCGACCGCGTCGGCCAGCCCGCGATAAAGCTCGGTCGAATAGCGCTGCATGTTCATCAGCGACCAGGACGAGGAGAAGGTCGGCACATTGCCGGCGGCATGCCAGGTCGAGCCGGAGGTCAGCTCGTTCTTTTCGAGCAGCACGCAGTCGGTCCAGCCCGCCTTGGCGAGATGATAGAGCGCGGAGGTGCCGACGGCGCCGCCTCCGATGATCACCACGCGCGCCGTGCTCGGCAAACCCGCCATGTTCTTCTCCAAACTTGAACTCAATAGACGGGTGGTGAAACCACCCAGATGACAATTGCAGGCTCGGCACCCGGATTGCGCCAGCGGTAGGGCTTGCCTTCGAAGCGAAAGGAGTCGCCCTCGCCAAGCCGATGCCAGACACCTCCGATCTCGATGTCGAACAGTCCGGACGCGACGTATCCGGCTTCCTCGGTCGGTCGCTGCGCTTCGGCCTTCAGTTCCGCGCCCGGCGCGAAGACCGAACGCACCATCTCGAAGCTACCGCCGAGATCGGGCGATAGAAGCTCCTCCACTAGGCCGGATTCGCTTGTGCCAAGCGTGCGGCGCCTGCCGGCGCGCACGACCACGCCGCGCTCGCTTTCGACAGGCACGTCATGGCTGAAGAACAGGCTGATCGGCACGCCGAACAGTTCGGCGAAGGCCCTGAGGTCACCGAGCGATGGCGTCGACAGGCCGCGCTCGACCTGGCTGACCCAGCCGACCGAACGGCCAAGCTTCAGGCCGATCTCGGCGAGCGTCAGCCCGCGCGCCTTGCGCAGGGCCCTGATGTCGCCGGCCAGCACGCGTTCGTCAGGTCCCTGCAATGTTCTTGCGGTAGTCGAAGGCAAAACGCTCTCTTCATGAAAAAATCCAGTCAAATTTCATGAGAAATCAACCTCGTGAAAAAATCAAGCGGATTTTCACGGACACACAAGATTTGCTTGCGCGATTTTGACGGTTCATGCAAAGGCTCCGCCGAGAGCGGCGAGTGGGGACGTCCGATCGAGACAAAGGGTAAGGGACGGCCCATGCTGGAAAATAACCCCCGAATTGCGGGCGATGCCGTGATTGTCGACGAGGCGATCCTGTCGCGCCGTTCGGTGCGCGCATTCCTGCCCGACATGGTCGACGACGACACCATCCGCGCCCTTCTGGCGGTTGCGGCGCGCGCCCCATCCGGCACCAACATGCAGCCATGGAAGGTCTATGTCACCAAGGGCGAGAGCAAGCAGCGGATATCAGACGCCATTCTCAATTCCGGCATTCGCGCCGAAAAAGCTGATTGGGACGAGTACCGGTATTATCCCACGCAGTTCTTCGAGCCGTATCTGACCCGCCGCCGCGCCAACGGTTTCGGCCTCTATGGCGCGCTCGGTATCGGTCGCCGCGAGGTCGACAAGATGCGCGCCCAACACGACCGCAACTTCGTCTTCTTCGATGCCCCGGTAGGCATGATCTTCACCATCGACCGCCGCCTCAACCAGGGCTCGTGGATCGACTACGGCATGTTCCTGCAGAACATCATGGTCGCAGCTAGAGGCAGGGGCCTGCACACTTGCCCGCAGGCGGCATTCGCCCCCTATCACCGGCAGATCAGGCCGGTGCTCGACATTCCGGACGAAGAGATCGTCGTCTGCGGCATGGCGGTTGGTTATGAAGATACGTCAAAACCTGAAAACGCCTTCCGCACCGACCGCGTGCCGCTGGAAGAGTGGGTGACGTTCAGCGAATAAGCCAGCCAGCCTCATTCCGTGTTCATCTGTGCGCCGTGGCCGCTGACATGGGCGCCGTCTTGCGGCGTCAGCTTGAGGTAGGCGAGCAGCGCGCAGAGCGTGATGGCGCCCTCGATCACGAACAGGATGCGAAAGTTGTCGGCGACGGCAGGGCCGCCGCCTGCCAGAAATGACAGTGCCGCGGCGGCCAGGCCGACGCTGATTGCCACCGCCAGCTGCCATAATATGTAATAGAGCGCGCTGAAACGGGCGAGCTGCTCGGGCGCGATGTCGGAATAGGCGAGGTTGCCGGTCGAAGCCCATTGGGCGGAGCGGAAGACGCCGAAGACGAAGATGTAGGTGAGCACGATCCAGACCGGCGTGGTTGCCTGCATCAAGGCGAAGCCGGCAACCATGGCGGCGACGATGGGCGTGTTGTAGACCAGCACGCGGCGGAAGCCGAAGCGGTTGAGGACGCGCGGCATGAAGAACCGCATCGCCACCGAGCCGACCGCGGCGACGAAGGTCAGCGATCCCGCCTGCACCGCGCTCATGCCGAAGCCGAGCTGGAACATCAAGGGCAGTAGGAACACCACCGAGCTGAGGCCGATCGTGTCCAGCCCGCCGCCGGTGAGGAACGAAATGCGGAAGGTACGGATGCGCAGGAGCTTGAGATCGAGCAGCGGATTGCGCACGCGCAGGCAGTAGAACGAGGCGATGGTCAGGATGACGAGCGCCAGCGCCAGTTCGGCGGCGATGACGCCGCCCGCGGCATCCTTGGCGGCAAGCGAATCCATGCCGAAGACCAGCAGCACCATGCCGCTGCCAACCAGCAGAAAACCCGGAAAATCGAAAGGCGTGCGCACCGGCTTGGTCATCGTCGGAAACAGCGAGGCGGCAAGAATTGCCGCCGCCAGCGCGAACGGCACGTTGATGAAGAAGATCCAGCGCCAGGAAATGTAGGTGGTCAGCGCGCCGCCGACGAGCGGGCCAACCAGCGGTCCGGACTGGCCGGCGAGCGATATGTACATGTTGATCTTCAGCGTACGGCTGCGCGGAAAGGTCGACAGGATGACGACTTGGCCGAGCGTGCCCATCAAGGCGCCGCCAAAGCCTTGCAGCGCGCGGGCGCCGACCAGCGTCCAGATGTTGTCGGACAGCCCGCAGAGCGCCGACGAGGCGGCGAACACCAGCAAGGCAAAGCAGTAGACGTTGCGCAGGCCGAAGCGGTCGGCGGCCCAGCCGCCAAGCGGCATCGAGATGATCAGGCTGGCAACATAGACGGTAATCAAGAGGCCGAGCTGGCTGGGCGGACGGCCGAGGCTTTCGCTGATGCCCGGCAGCGCGGTCACCACGACATTCTGGTCGAGGCTGGTCATGAACACGCCGCAGGCGACCGTCAGCGGCAGCAGGAGCAAGGCTCTGGCCGGCACATCGGCGCGATCCGTGGCGCCGGCGGATAGTTCTGCGGTCATGGAGATGTTCGAACCAAACGAATGCGCCGACTCTTGAAGAAGGGATTTTCATATCCCTGGGCCGGTTGGGCGGCCACGTTTTCGCACCATGGGCGCCGGCGGCCCGATTCTCTAGCGGCAGAAGCGGCTGGCGTTGATGCCAGATGTGGGCAACGCGGCCATCCGGCCGACCCGCCTATTGCACCTCGTAGCCGACTTCCTCGCTGGCGTGGCAGAGCGCCTTCCAGAACGAGCGTGCAAACGAGCGGAAGACATAGATGTCGAACTGGTCGGCACTGGTGCGCTGGATCTGGGCGAAGACGTCGTGGTGGGTGGTCGAGCGGCCGGCGCCGACAGGGAAGGCCGGCAGGGAAAAGTCGATGGCGAAGAATTTCGCCAGTACCCATTCGGCCTTCGGCCCGGCAATGCGGATGGCAGTGCGGCCGTGCGAGAGGTCGGTCACCGTGCCGATGGCCGGGGTCACCACCTTGGCAAAGGCAGCGGCCAGCCCTTCGGCCTCGTCGGCAACGGTGAACTTCCCCGGCGCGAAGCCGAACACCGACTTCACCCCATCGCTCAGGCCGCCGCCGGCGCCATCGGGCAGCGCAAGCCCGGTGACGGTGCGAATGGCTGATATCAGCTTCTTCTCCTCGCTCGGCCAGGCGGCGAGCTGCACGATCGAGCCCGGCCTCGTCTCGGTCAGGATGATCTCGACACCGTGCTCGAAATTGCCGTGCGAGCCGACATGGAATTCGGGCTCAAGCGGCGACAAGGGCTCGGGTGATTGGCGCTCAACCATGCATGCGGCTCCCGTCCGGATCGAAGAAGTGGTTTGAGACGATCTCGACCGGCCCGAAACGGTTGCGCAAGGGATCGGAGACATGAGCGCGCGTGCCTTGCCGTGCCTTGCCGCCCTCGACCAGCGCCAGCGCGATATGCTTGCCGAGCGCCGGCGAATAGCAGCAGGCGGTGATATGGCCGATGGAGTCGTGCGGATTGGCTTCGTCAACCTCCTCGACGATGTGCGCGCCACCGTTGAGCGGCCGGTTATCGAGGGCGATCAGGCCGACCAGTTCGAGGCGGTCCGATGCGATCAAGCCTTCGCGGTCCATCATCGCCGAGCCGATGAAAGGCTTCTTCTTCGACAGCATCCAGTCGAGATGCAGGTCGCGTGCCGTGGTGCGGCCGTCGATCTCGGCGCCGGTGACATGGCCCTTTTCGATGCGCATGGTGCCGAGCGCTTCGAGCCCGTAGGTGACCAGCCCGAACGGCTTGCCGGCTTCGATCAAGGCTTCCCAGACATGGGTGCCGTGGCCGGCGCCGGAATAGACCTCGAAGGCCATTTCACCGGAGAAGGACAGCCGGCAGATCATCACCGGCACGCCTGCTATATCGCCGCGCACGATGCCCATGAAGGGCAAGGTGGCGTTGTCGACCGACGTGCCAGTGACACAGGCGGCGAGGATCTGCCTGGCCTTCGGCCCGCCGATCGCGGCACCCGCCCATTCGTCTGTCACCGAGGTGACGTGGACTTTCAGCTCCGGCCAGATCACGTCGAGGAAATATTCCAGATGCTGCATCACCTTGCCGGCGTTGGCCGTGGTGGTGGTCATCAGGAAGTCCTGCTCGCCGAGCCGCCAGGTGGTGCCGTCGTCGAAGGCGAGGCCGTCCTCGCGCAGCATCAGCCCGTAGCGGGCCTTGCCGACCGCCAGCGTCGAAAACATGTTGGTGTAAACGCGGTCGAGGAATGCGGCGGCGTCAGGGCCTTGCACGGCGATCTTGCCCAGTGTCGAGACATCGACGATCCCTGCGCTTTCGCGCGTCGCCTTGGCTTCGCGCACATAGGCCTGCTCGACCGTCTCGCCTGAAAGCCCGTAGATCATCGGCCGATACCAGAGGCCGGCGGAATACATCGTCGCGCCATTGGCGAGATGCCAGTCATGCATCGGCGTCAGCCGCTCGGGCTTCAGGTCACCGAAGCGCTCCGCCGCCAGCGAACCGATCGACACCGGCGCGAAGGGCGGCCGGAAGCGCGTGGTGCCGACCTCGGGGATCGGCTTGCCCAGCGCTTCGGCCATGATGGCAAGGCCAGGGACGTTGGAGCTCTTGCCCTGGTCGGTCGCCATGCCGAGCGTGGTGTAGCGCTTGAGATGCTCGACCGAGACGAAGCCTTCGCGATGCGCCAGCCGCACGTCCTCGGCTGTGACATCGTGCTGGAAATCGACAAAGCTCTTGCCCTTGGCCCTGATCTCGAACACTGGCGCTGGATCTGGATCGCCGGGCACGGCTTCGACGGTAGGCAGCACGGCAGGCG
>NZ_RZQL01000232.1 GCF_003997935.1 Mesorhizobium sp. M7A.F.Ca.US.006.01.1.1 | reverse complement strand
ATTGGGTGGCCGAGGCGGTCGGCAGGCCGGAATTAGGCCTGACCGAGCTATCTGGCGGCGAGTGGCGGGCCGCCCACTACGCCGACGAAGGGCGCTGGCCGCCGAGCCCTCGCGGTACCGAGCGGCGTAAATTCCTTGCATCCGCCGGGCGTGACCGCTGGCTCGTCAAATTCGCCGGCCTCGGCGAAACCGGACTGCGCAAGAAGCGAACCGCGGTGATGTTGCACGAAGCCGGGTTCGGATCGCAAGTTGTCGCGCTTTGCCATGGCTTTCTGGTTGAACGGTGGATTGACGGCACCACGATGGATCAGGCCCCGCTGCCCAGGGAAAGACTGATCGCGGAGTTCACGAATTACCTGGCCTGGCGTGCGCTCAATCTTCGAACTTGCGAACCGGGTGCATCATTGCTTGCTCTCGCGGAGATGGCTGTTTCCAATGCGTCGGAAGCCTTGGGTGAGAAACGCGCGGCGACCTTGCGGGGTTGGCTCGCGAAACAGACCCCCGCGAGCGGGCTGCAGCGGATTGAAATCGACGGTAAGCTCCAACCATGGGAGTTTCTCGTTCGTGCCGACGGCAGGGTGCTCAAGACAGATGCGGTTGACCATTGCCGGGCACACGATTTGATCGGCTGCCAGCCAATAGAGTGGGACATTGCCGGCGCCCGTGTCGAACATGGACTATCCGACAACGATGTGAGGACCTTGGTCGAGGGAATGGAGCTTGCCATCGACAATGGCCACATCGTCTTTTTCGAACCATGCTATTTGGCATTCCAGATGGGGCTCTGGAGCATGGCTGCGCAATCCGAAAATGGCCGGGAAAAAACAAGGCTGGCGGCGACGGCAGACCGATATAGGATGCGGCTGATACGGTTCCTGGACGAATGCCAGGTATGATCGTTCGGATCAGTCCAGCCTTCGCAGCATGTCTGCTTCCTGCTCGAGGATAGCGGCCACTTCCTCGCGCTGCAGATGCGTCATCATCAGGCTGACGCAGCACTCGAGATAGGTGATCGAGGCGCGCCGCAGATAGGCAGCTGTCTCACGCTCGGCCATCTGGTCGATCTCTCTCGCAGGTCGCTTGGGTCGCATGAGGATGATCCTCCGTATCGGGTCCTGCTGCCAAACCACAAGCTTGGGCGGATGTTCCGCGCGATCTCGGGAAAGGTTCGGCGGCCGTCTCTTCACGCCGGAAGGTTCTGCAGCCCGCCGGATGCTGGTCTCGCTCTTTTGGCGAAGCCTGACATCCGATCACCGATGCGACTGCCGTCGAGTGCCGCGAAATAATCGACCGTCAGCTTGAGCCCTTCGTTGAGGGGCACCTTCGGCGTCCAGCCGAGCAGCGCTTTTGCACGCGAAATATCGGGCTGTCTGCGCCGAGGATCGTCTTGCGGCAGCGGTAGAAATCTCAAATCCGATTTGGTGCCGGTCATTGCCTTCACCAACGCCGCCAGTCGCATGATGGTGAATTCTCCGGGATTGCCCAGATTGACCGGCTTGCCCGGATTGGGATCGATATCCATCAGGCGCCTCAATCCATCGATCTGATCGGAGACATAGCAGAAGGATCGCGTCTGCAAGCCGTCGCCGAAGATCGTCAGAGGACGTTTCTCGAGTGCCTGCATGATCAGGTTCGAGACGATGCGGCCGTCCGCCGGATCCATTCTCGGACCGTAGGTGTTGAAGATGCGCGCAACGCGCACATCGGCCTTGCCGGCTCTCAGATAATCGAAACAAAGCGTCTCGGCGGTGCGCTTGCCCTCGTCGTAGCAGGCGCGTGGGCCGGTGCAGTTCACATGGCCAACATAGTCCTCCCTCTGGGGATGTTGCTCCGGATCGCCATACACTTCGCTCGTCGAGGCCTGCAGCAGTCGCGCGTCATTGCGGACAGCGAGTTCAAGCAGGTTGAGCGTGCCGATCACACAGGTTCGCGTGGTGTGTATCGGGTCGGCCTGGTAACGCGGTGGCGAGGCAGCGCATGCCAGATTGAAGATACGCTCCACGGGCTCCCCAAGATCCAATGGCCGGCAGATATCCTGCTCGATCAATCGGAAACCCGGCTGGTCCATGATCGAGATGATGTTCTCCATGCGCCCAGTCAGGAAATTGTCGGCGCAGATCACGCGCCAGCCGTCGCGGAGCAATGCTTCGCAAAGATGCGAACCGAGGAATCCCGCACCGCCGGCAATAAGCACCGCCTTTGCCCTTCGCGCGTTTCGTGTTTGTCGCATCGCCGTTTTCTCCTGTCTGCTGGTCATGCTGCGCTTCCGATGTCGAAATCGAGGGCCGCCGCCCTTGGCTGTGTCAACGCCGCCACGAATTCGTGGGCCCTGGCCGCACCGGTGTGGGATGCGAGGACGCGCTCGCGAGCCCGGCGGGCTAGGGCGAGGCGTGTGCGCTCGGACTCGCCGAAGAGGATCTCGACGACATCGTCGGTTTCCCCGGCGGTGTGGATCGCCGATGCGGGAAAGAAGCTGTCGAGCCCTGGCCAGCGATCGCTGATGATGGGCGTGCTGCAAGCAGCCGCTTCGAACAGGCGGACACTGGGCGACCACCCGGCAGCGATCATGGAACTGCGTGTGACGTTCAGCGTGTAGCGCTGACGGCTGTAGAATGCGGCATGATCGGCCGGCGGCAAATGTTCGATGCGTTCGACATTGTCCGGCCAGGTGATGTCGGATGGGTATTGCGAGCCGGCTACGACGAAACGGCGATCCGGCATATGCCGTGCGGGCTCGAGCAACAGCGCGTTCAGCGTTGCCTGCCGGTCTGCGCTGTAGGTGCCGAGATAGCCGAGATCCCAGCGGATCGGATCGCTGGTCCGGTGGTGCCGTTCCGGGTCGACCGAGCAGTAGAGCGGCTCGGCGCGGCGAGCGCCGAAATCCTCCACCAGACGGCCAAGCATCGGCCCGCCGGTGAACGAGAAGTAGACATCGAAATATGGAATCTGCCGCCAGCTCAGATAATCGCAATCACCGGCCGAAAGCTGCGCCACGGTCACCGGCGTGTCGATGTCGTAAAAGCAGAAGCGCCCTTTGCAAAGTGAAGCGACGATGTCGATGACCACGCGTCCTTCCGGCACGAAGGAGCCGATGACGATGATGTCGGCCTGCTCCAGGCACCGGGCGTAGCCGCTTTGCAACTCCGCAGCGGTTTCGTAGTAGCGCAAGGTGCAGAAATCCGGATCGCGCAGATCGCGGTGGTTGGCGTACCACGGCACGTCGCGCTCCAGAAAGGTCACGCGGTGGCCGAGTTCGTGCAGACCTTTCAGCAGGCCTCGAAACGTCGTGGCGTGGCCGTTTCCCCAGGACGAGGACAGCGACAGGCCAAGAAAGACGATGTCCAGTTGTTTGGTCATTCCGCTGCCTCCACAGTCCCCTGCTCGAAGTGACGTTTGAAGACGGCATCGGCCACGTCCGCCCGCAGCGCGTAGGTATGGTCGGCCAGCACGCGGCAAAGTGCGGCTTGGCCGATTGCCTTTGCCCGACTGGAGGTCAGCGAGCACATGATCTCGGCGACATCGCCGCCGTCGCGCGCCACCAGGATCTCCTCGCCTGGTTTCAGGAACAGTTCCACGCCCAGCCACGCATCGGTGATGAGGCAGGCACCGGCGCCGGCCGCCTCGAAGACACGCGTGGCCGGTGAAAAACCGTTTACGGCCATGCTGTCGCGGCTGATGTTCAGCACCGCCTTGGGTGTGACGTTGAAGGCATTATGATCGCGGGTGCCGACGTGACCGAGCCAGCCGACATTGGCGGGAAGCGGCTTGTCCCCCCAGCCCGATCCACCGAGCAGAAAACGCTGTTTCGGCAGCTGGCATGCGGGATCGAGGAAAAACGCTTCGACCCGTGCCTCACGATCCGGCAGCCTGTTGCCAAGGAACGCCAGATCGCAAGCGAAACGCGCATTGCTGGTGACCGGATAATGTGTTTGGGGATCGAGCGCATTGTAGATCGGCACGCATTCGTTCGCTCCCATGGCACGGTAGGCCCATACGACGGGGTCGCCGCCGCCATAGGTCAGCACAAGATCGATTTCTTGCAGGGCGCTATGGAGCGGATGGTCCGGTTCGTCGCGCAACTGGGCAAGGGTTGCCGGAGCGTCCACGTCCCAGAATACCACCAGCGCGTCGCTGCGGGCGTGGTCGAGAACGGCGCGCAGCAGCGCCTCGTCCTCGAAACCGACGCCACTCGCCTTGACGACGATGTCGGCGCTGGCGGCGCGTGCCGCGACCTGCATCAGCGCGTGCTGGGTCGCTTCATAAACGACCACAGTGCACCAGTCAGGCGCCTCGATGTCGCGGTTCTTCTGCCGGTCGTAGACGTCGGGTTCATAGAAGGTGATTTCGTAGCCCAATTGGGAAAGCGCCTTCAGCAACCCGCGATAGTAAGTCGCGGCACCGTTCCAGTAGGACGACAAAAGACTCGATCCATAGAATGCCATCTTCATGCGGCGGCTTCCTTTGCGGTGGTCTTGTTGATGGTGTGTTCGGTTGTGCATTCCGTCAGCACGCAGAACAGCTCGTCAACGCGGTGCTGGCAGGTGTGCCGGGAGCGAATGGTCTCGAGGCCCGAAGTCACCAGGGAAGCCGCGAAATCCGCATCGGCCAATACCGCCCGCAAGTGTTGCCGCATCTGCGAGCCGTTCTCCGCAAACAGGAAGTCGACGCCAGGCCTGAACAACTGCTCGACATCGAACCAGGGTGCTGAAATCAGCGGAATGCCGCAGGCGAGCGCCTCGAACATGCGGATCGTCGGAATTCCAGGCAATCCCTCACGATAGGGGCGCCGTGGGATGTGGACGGTGACACGATGCGCGGCGAACACCTTCGGCACGTCGGCATTGGCGATCCATCCATCATAGCGCAGTCCAGCGGTGGCCAGATCCGCAAGTGCGGGCTTGGGATAGCGTACGCCGTGAACAGTGGCATCGAGACCGAGATCGTGTACCGGCTCGATTAGAAACTCCTTGAGTTCGGCAGTCCGCTCATCGTCGCCCCAGTTTCCAATCCAGACCAGATCGGACGTGGGGTGGATCTCCGGGTGTGGCTTGAACAGGCGATCGTCCGCGGCTTCATGCCAGGTGAAGGCGCGCTTGCCCCAGCCGGCGCGCAGATAGCTCTCGCGCAAGGCCTCGCCAAAGGCGAGAACGCCGTCATAGTGCTCCAACCGCAGCGCCGAGATTGCCTCGGTCGCCGATACGGCCCGGTGGTGGGTGTCATGAAACAGAAGGATGAAGTTGCCGCCAGCGGCCCGGGCACGGCCGATGCGTGCGACAAGCTCCGGATCCGTCCACTCATGAACGATCACAACGTCGGCCTCAGCGATCCAGGCCTCGTGATCGAACCCGGCATCGTAGGTCACCGGCATCAACTCTGGGAAATCCTTGCGGAAGCGTTCGATGGCAAAGGATCCCTTCTCAGCCAGCAGGTTCGAACGGCTCCAGCCGTCGGCCGGCTCCAGCGCGACTGCCTGGTACTGGCGCGCGACCAGTTCCCGCATGATACCGCGCAGGAAATGGGCATTGCCGTGGTTCCAGTCGGAAACGACCGAGTGGGTGTAGAACAGAAAGCGCATGGTCAGCGTCCAGCCATGGCTAGGGCCGCTTTGTCGTAGACGCCTCGCATGGCCGCCGCTTGCCTGGCCAGCGTAAACCGGCGGCTTCGTCGCATGGCTGCCTGACCGAGCTCTCGCCTGAGTTCGGCATCGCTGGAGAGACGATTGAAGCAGGCAGCCAGGTCGTGCGGATTGCGCGCGTCAAAGAACATCGCGGCCCCGTCCCATAGTTCGCGATAGGTTGCGATGTCGGAAAGCACCAGCGGCGTCGCCGACATGGCAGCTTCCAGCGCGGCCAGACCGAATGGCTCATAGATTGATGGCGACGCGAAAATGCCGGCGCGCGCCATCAAGGAGCGCACCTCGTCAGACGGCAGTGCTCCCAGAGGAACAGCATAGCTGAAGCTGGTACGCCCGCCGTTTGGACCGTGTATCGAACCGGCGGCAAAGACGGGCCATTGCGTCAGCGACGCGGCCTGGTCGATCACCGCCGCATTCTTGCCCTCGTCCCACCAGCGGGCAGCGGCGAAGACGAGCGGTTGGCGCTTTTCGGCTCTCGGGACGGGGCGGGCGCTATTCGCCACGACGTGCAGGCGCGCGATCGGGCCATAGCAGGTCTCAAGCATGTCGGCGTGGCTGCGGCTCGGCACGATGACTGCGTCGGCCCGATCCAAGCCTCGCCTGTTGCGCTCCTTCTGCCAGGCCCATGCGCCATCCACTGCCTGTTTCCTGACGGCGTGGAACCATGTCGTCACGCAGGAATGGGAGACCACGACGGCAGGGCATGGCGCATCGAATCCCGCCGCCTGCGTCGGCGCGTTGAAATGGACAAGGTCGATGGCGTGGTCGCGCATGGGCGCAAGCAATTCCCGCGGCAGCGCGTCGAGGTCGTCGCCGTTGTGGGTCATCCAATCCGGCGGCGTGTTCAACCAGATCAGCGTCGTGAAAGCCTCCGCTTCCTCGGCCTGCTGCCTCGACGGTTGCGGACCGAGGCCGGCAAGCACCACGCTGTCGCCGCCGTTCACAAGTTCCCGTGCCAGATCAAGCGCATAGCGCCATACGCCGCCCACGGCATCGACGGTCATCAGGATGCGCCGCGAGCGCGGCGTCAATGTCCGCAACATGTCGCCTCCAGTTCCGCCAGCGGCCGCGGCCGCCTCTCCTGGATGTCACTGAATTTCTGGAAGGATGCGAGGTAGTGGTCATGGGCCCGCTCCCAGGCAAGGTCGTCGGGTTCGCCCCACAGCTCCCGGTAGCTGGGCGAACTCGGATACGGGTAAAGCGGCACAGGTTCATTTGCCCATACGCCGTGGTCGATCAGGTGGGTTCGCCAGTGCTCGACCAAAGCGGGATCATCCTCGACCACGCCGATCAGATTGGCCTGAACGAATGGAACGTGACGTCTGGCATCGACGAGCAGCGCGGCGAGTTCCTCGGTCCCCAGCCGGCAGCGCTTGGCCAGCATCGCCCGGCCTTCAACCGTCAGGCTTTCGAGGCCGGCCTCGATGGTGACGCAGCCCGCGGCGCCCAGCAGTTCCAGCAGCTCGGGCTTCCACAGATCGATGCGGGTCTGTACGCCGAATTTCACATTGCGATCGACCAAGGCTTCCAGCAACGCTTTTTGCGGCAGGAAGATCTCGTCGATGAAGTAGATGTAACCGACACCTTGGGCAATCAGCCGATCGATCTCCGCGACCACCGCTTCGTGGTTTCGACGGCGATAGGCATCACGGAAATCGATCTTGGCGCAGAAGCTGCAATTGTAGGGACAGCCGCGCGATGCCTCGACTTCCGCACCGAACCCGACCTGATTGTCATCGAACCTGTGATGGTGGTGCGAATGGGCTGCGATCCACTCGGCTGGCCATTCGAGTGGCGGATGGTCGGCAAACGAACTGGCGTGGACGCCGCCGTTCGAAACCACTCTGGCGTCCCGCAGATAAGCGGTTGAGGGCACCGCGCTCCAATCGTCGTGCCGGGCAAGTTGCTCGACGACTTCTTCGCACTCGCCGCGCACGACGATGTCGACGCCGAGCTTGCGCAAGGTTGGCGCCGGTGTCGCCGAGCCGTGCGGCCCGACCGCGACCGTGCGTCCACCGCGCCCGGCGAGACGGTTGAGGAAATCGGCCGGCACACGCAATTCCGGCGGTGCGCAGCGCCAGAACAGGTAGGTCGGCGCGGTACTGACGACGGTCATCGCCGGGGCGAAATCAGCCACCTGCTCACAGAGACCGGAATTATCGAGCTTCTGCAACTGCCCATCCAGCATCAGCACCTCATGTCCGGCGGCTTCGAGCAGGGCCTTCGAATAGCCGAGTTCCAGCGGCAGATGCGGTTGGCGGCACCCGAAATAAATGCTGTCGTCATACGTCCAGGACGGGTTCACCAGGGCGATTTTCATGCGACGTACCTCACGACTTCCGGGCGAGGCTCGAGCCGGTGGCGCTGCAGCCAGTCGGCTAGGTCGCGGACGCCTTCGCGCCATGAAACATGGGCCATCCAGCCTAGCGCGGTTTTGATCTTGCGGGTGTCTGCGACGAAGAAGGGCTGGTCGCCGGTGCGTTCCCCGTCATGGCGGATTGAAAGCTCATGGCCGGTCAGGCTACGGATCTCGCTCAACAGCCTGCGCAGGCTGACCGCATTTTCCGGGCCGCCGCCAAGATTGAATGCCTGGCCTTTGGTGGCTTCGATGCGATCGAGCACGGCCCTGTAGGCGGCGACAGCATCGGAGACATGCAGGATATCGCGCACTTGCCTGCCGTCGCCGTAAATGGTGATGGGGCGTCCCGTCAGCGCGCTGAGCAGGAAGTGCGCGACCCAGCCCTGGTCCTCGGTTCCGAACTGGCGCGGTCCATAGATGCAGCTCATCCGCAGCACCGCCGTCGGCATGCCGTAGGATTTGGCATAGTCGAGCACATACTGATCCGCCGCGCCTTTGGAGCAACCGTAGGGCGTGCAGAAGTCCAGGCCCCGAGCCTCATCGATGCCGTGCGCTTGGATGACGCTGTCGCAAGGCACATAGCGATCGCCGTCCTCGCGGACAGTGACGTCGGGCAGGCTGCCATAGACCTTGTTGGTGCTGGCGAAGATAACAGGAATACGCTCACCGCTCAGTCGCGCCGCCTCCAGGACGTTGAATGTTCCACGAAGGTTGATGTCGAAATCCTCATCTGGCTGGACCAAGCTTGTGGTGACGGCGGTTTGCGCGGCCAGATGGAAGATCGCCTTCGAACGCATAAGAGCCGGCGCCAGGGCGTTGGCATCCCGCACGTCGATGGTTTCAATCGTGAGGCGGCTGCCGTGTTTCTGGGCCAGCCATTCAAGGTTCTGCTGGACGCCAGGACGGCTGAGATTGTCGATCACCAGCACCGGTTCGCCATCCGACAACAGGCTGTCGGCGAGGTTCGATCCTATGAAGCCGCTGCCGCCGACGATGGCGACCGGCGCGTCGCGTCGATTGCGTGTGTTCATGAGACCAGCCCACGTTCTTCGAGCTCGCGTTTCATGTCGGCGCCGCGGTCGACGGCGGACGTGTTACGCACCCAGGAAACGAAATCGCCGAGCGAATTCTCCAGTTGCCGCACCGGCTCGAAACCGAGCAGTTCACGGGCCTTGGAAATATCGGCGAAGCAGTTGCGGATATCGCCCGAGCGCGCTTTGCCGAGCAGTTCCGGCGAGCGGTTCGGTGTCCCCATGGCCTCGGCCAGCAATCGCGCGACTTCGCTGATCGCATAGGCGCGGCCGCTGCCGATGTTGATGACATGACTCTTTGCCTGGCGTTGCTGCAGAGCCAGGCGAAAGGCGCGGGCGACGTCCTGCACATGGACGAAATCGCGCTTCTGTTCGCCATCCTCGAAGATCATCGGCCGTTGGCCGTTGGCGAGACGCGAGGCGAAGTTGGCCAGCACGCCGGTATAGGGGTTCGACAATGCCTGGCCGGCGCCGAAGACATTGAACAGGCGCAGCGCGACCGTATCGATGCCATAGGCTTCGCCGAAGATCAGCGCGGCGCGTTCCTGGGCGTATTTTGTCAGCGCATAGATCGAAGCGAGATCGACCGGCTTTTCTTCGTCCGTCGGCAGCGGCGAGAGGGCGTCTCCCTCCGGCGATAGCGGGTTCCATTGTCCGCTCCTGATGTCGCTCGCCTTGCGCCGAGCATTGTCGACACGCCGGCCGTCTGGCGTTGCATAGAGCCCTTCGCCATAGACGCTCATCGACGAGGCGACGACGATCCGTTCGACCGGGTGCTTGATCAGCGCCTCGAGCAGCATTGCGGTGCCGAGATCGTTGGCGCCGACATAGCGCGCGATCTCGTACATCGATTGTCCGACGCCGACTTCCGCTGCCAGATGAATGACCGCGTCAACGCCTTCCAGCGCATTGGCGACCGCCTCCTGGTCTCGGACATCGCCCTTGATCAGCTCGGTCCCGGCGGGAAGTGCGACGGCTTCGCCTGCATGCACCTGCTCCAGCAGCGCATCAAGGATGCGAACCGAATAATTCTGCGCGACGAGTTCCTGTGCGACATGCCGGCCGATGAAGCCGCAGCCTCCTGTGACCAATATCCGTTTCACGACGACTCCTCAGACAAGTAACCTCGGCGCCCCGAACTTTTCGGCAAAAGGTTTGTTCCCTTGCTTCAACAAAGTTCCTTTGGGGACTTCGGCATCGCGATCACGGCGCGGTGCTGGAACATTGACGCCCTTGTGCTGTTAGGACGCCCGACAGCCCTCGTGTCCCCTGGGGCAACGCCGATCAAAGGAGATTTCAATGTCTCAGTCGCAAACGACCACCAACCACGACGAAATCCGCAAATGGGCCGAGGAGCGGGATGGCCGGCCGGCAGTGGTGCGCACCAAAGGCGAGGGCGGCATCCTGCGGATCGACTTCGGCGAGCCTGAGGAAGCATTCGAACCCATCGAATGGGACGAATTCTTCCGGATATTCGACGAGAACGATCTGGCCTTTCTGTATCAGGCCAAGACCGGGGAGGGGAAAGCCAGCCGTTTCAACAAATTCGTCGAGCGCAATCAGAAGGGCTGATCACGCAGGCCAAGCGGCTGATCTGTACGGTCAAATTTTCGAGATGTGGCGAACAATGACGCTCCGTTGCCTGGCACTTCGGCCTGAGGGCGTCTTGGAGGGGTAAAAACTAATGCATCAGTTTTGCGCCGCGGGTTTTCGCCATCTCTCGCATGATGCCGTTGAGCCAGTTTTCAGTGGATTGACCAAGCTGTCTGCGGTCGACATCCCGGATCGCTTGCTCGAGCGTCCTCTCGACGAGCCGATCCGAGGCGTCGACGTCTGCCAGCAAAAGGCGTGCCGCAAGTCGC
>NZ_RZQL01000231.1 GCF_003997935.1 Mesorhizobium sp. M7A.F.Ca.US.006.01.1.1 | reverse complement strand
GCGATAGAGTTCCTTCCAGCCGGGCGGCGTGGTGACGGCAGCGTCCTTCAGCACGGCACCTTGCCGATCGCCGGTCGTGTAGAGCGGTGCGACCTCTTCAGTGGCGAAGCGGCCGGCCTCGCCAAGAACGGCATCGACCAGATCATCGCCGAGATCGCCAAACCTGCCGGCATCGAGCGCCGACTTCATGCCGGCCACGTGCTTGAGCGTGAAGGCGATATCCTCGACCGGTGCCCTATACATGCCGCCCACTCCTCCTGATGCATCGGCCCGCCCAACCGTAGAGCCGGTGCCGCTGCAAAACCACCCACCGTATCGGCGGTCTCCCATCTTCTTTTTACGTAAACGTCAAATTTTGTCACGCGGATTTTGCAATCGCCGCGGCACGTATTAAATTCAACCGGCGCCAGATCAAGTCGACCGGCGATCGATTAAAACCACGCAACGGAATTATCCCATGCTTGCCAGACCCGACGCCTATCGCTGTATCGAATGCGGCCTGCCCTATCGAGCGGAGGGGTTCTGTTATCATGGAGGCCAGTTGGAACACGGTGCCGCCTATTGGTCGGATCGCGGCATATTATGCTCGCCGCAATGCTCACTCGCCCACCACCGCAAGCGCGCCGCCGAAGGCACGCTGCGGCAAGAGCCGGCGCCGGACCCGTTTGAAGTTCAGCCATTCAACCGGCGTTGATCATCGCTTGATATGTACGGTCAGAGCCCGTACATATTGTACTAGAGGTGATCACTATGCCAAATCAACAGACCCGCACTGCCCGTCTCGAAGCTCGGATCTCCCCGGATATGCTGAGTGTGGTCAAACGTGCCGCCGAAATCCAGGGCCGCAGCGTCAGCGACTTCGTGGTCTCTGCAGCACAGGAAGCTGCACAACGGACCATTGAGGAGACCGCTATCATCCGCTTGTCCATCGAGGATCAGCGCGCTCTGGTAGAGGCCATTCTCAATCCACCCGAACCCAATGAAGCACTGCGCAAAGCCGCCGACGCCTACAAGCGACTTGTCGTCGAATCCCGGTGAGTCTCGATTTAATCATCGAGCCGCTGGGCGGGTCGTATGATCGTAAGGCATTCAGCTGTGGCATCCTGGCACTCGACCTCTATCTGCGCGAGCAGGCGAGCCAGGACGTCAAACGCCGTGTCAGCAACTGCTTCGTCGCCGTAGACCGGGATGTCCATCTCATCGCCGGATATTACACCCTTGCGGCGTCAAGTGTGCCCGTCGCCTCTCTGCCAGAAGACCTGACAAAACGCCTACCGCGCTATCCAGTCTTGCCCGCCATATTGATCGGAAGGTTGGCAGTCGATACCCGATATCAGGGACAACGAGTTGGATCGATACTGATCGTGGATGCGCTCCGGCGCTGCGCCCAAGCCGCTCCTGCCTGCTTCGCGCTGATCGTCGACGCCAAGGACGACAAAGCCGCGGCTTTTTATCGCAAGCATGGTTTCACACCATTTCGAGGCCGCCCGATGTCAATGTTCCTGTCGGTAGCGACGGCGTTGAAGCTGTTCGACTGACCCGCATTGCCCCGAAAGCAAATCCTTAACCATGACGGTTCAGGATTTGCTTTTGGTCAACGGGGATTCCCTGTTTGAAAACACTGGCGCGCCTACTTCGCCGCTCAGCGCTTCTCGCATTCGCGGCGACGATGGCACTGTCGACGGCAGCAAAGGCTTCGGATTTTTCCGAACCTTGGAAGAACGCCGACCGCGCCTTGGTCGTCGATGCCTACGAATACAATTCCATCGACTGGGCCCAGCTCGCCACCGACAAGCGGGTCGTCGGCTTCATCAACAAGGCCTCCGACGGTATGCCCCCGCCCTATTTCTGCCTGGGCAACGACATTGAGGTGAAGCTTTGCAAGGCGCTGTGGAAACGTCATGCGGTGACGCGCGAACTGTTTCAGACGCGCCGGGTGGTGGCCAAGGCACTCGGCCTGAAATGGGGCGCCTATCATCTTGCCCGCCCCGGCAATCCGGTCGAGCAGGCCAATAATTTCCTCGATTTCGCCGAGCCCGCACCAGACGATCTCATGGCTCTCGACATCGAGGGCAATGATCCCTCGCAATGGATGTCGCTCGACGATGCCGAGGAGTTCGTACGCCAGGTGCATCGGCGCATCGGCCGTTTCCCGGTGCTGTACACCAACGGCAAGACCGCCCAGTACATTGCCGACAACAGCTACCGATACCGGCTCCTGTCGCGGCTGCCGCTCTGGTATGCGCGCTACACCAACGACATCGACGTGCATTTTCCGATGGGCAACTGGCAAGGCTACGCACTGTGGCAGTTTTCGGCGCAAGCCAATTGCGGCCGTTTCCGCTGCCCTTACAGGGTTGCCGGCACGCCTAACGACATAGACGTGAATGTCGCGCCGACAGACGCCGGCACGCTGCGCGCGCAATGGCCGTTCGGTGGGCTTATCGACGTGCCGCCGGACTATCTCGCCTCGATACCGCTACCGGTTTCACGCGAGGCCGGCCTCGCCGGCAATGTCACCATCACCTATGCGTCGGTGGCCGCGCCGCCGACTTTCGAGGACATGGTTGCAGCGTTGGGCACACGCTGGTCCCGTTTCCGCGACGGCTTCCGCATGCCAGTCGTGAAGACGGTGCCGCGACGGGCGGCCTTCGGCATTGTCCAGTATGTCGCCTGGAAGCGAACCGAGCAGCGTTCACCAGCACAACTCGACGCGGCCTTTGCCGCGGCCGATCCGCTCAGCACCGCTTCGACCGAACTCGATCGCGGCCAGCGATAGACTGCCGTCCCAGAACCTTAATTTGCCTGTTCGCGCGCCACGGCCTGCCAGCCGATATCGCGGCGGCAGAACCCGTCCGGCCAATCGATTCGGTCAAGCGCGGCATAGGCTCGTTTCTGTGCCTCGCCGACCGTGGCGCCTGATGCCGTGACGTTGAGGACGCGGCCGCCATTGGCCACCAGTGCGCCGCCATTGATGGCGGTACCGGCGTGGAATATCTGGACGCCGTCGCTCGCCGCGTCTTCGACGCCCCGAATGACCGAGCCTTTTTCCGGCGTGCCGGGATAGCCTCTCGCCGCCATCACCACGGTGAGTGCGGCCTCGTCGCGCCAGCGCACCGAAGTATGCGCAAGCTGGCCGTCGGTCGCCGCGTTGAGCAGGACCAGAAGATCGTCCTTCAGCCGCATCATCAGCACCTGGCATTCCGGATCGCCGAAGCGGGTGTTGTATTCGATCAGTCTCGGTCCCTTGTCGGTGATCATCAGCCCGGCAAACAGCACGCCGGAGAAAGGCGCGCCCAGTTCGGCCATGCCGCGCATGGTCGGCTCGATGATCTCGCGCATGGTGCGCTCGACCAGTTCCGGCGTCATCACCGGTGCCGGCGAATAGGCGCCCATGCCGCCGGTATTCGGACCGGTGTCGCCGTCGCCGACGCGCTTGTGATCCTGCGCGGTGCCGAAGGGCAGTGCGGTGGTGCCGTCGCAGAGGCAGAAGAAACTTGCCTCCTCGCCCGTCATGAACTCCTCGACCACAACTTCCGCGCCGGCGGCGCCGAAGGAACCATCGAAGCAGGCATCGAGGGCTACCTGTGCTTCACTGAGCGTCATGGCGACGGTGACGCCCTTGCCGGCAGCCAGCCCGTCGGCCTTGATGACGATCGGCGCGCCCGTCTTTTCGACATAGGCCTTGGCCGAGGCCAGGTCACTGAAACGGCCATAGGCGGCGGTCGGGATGTCGTAGCGGGCGCAGAGGTCCTTGGTGAAACCTTTCGACCCTTCCAGCTGTGCGGCAGCCTTGGAGGGTCCGAAGACGCGAATGCCTTGCGCGCGCAGATCGTCGGCAATGCCGGCGACCAGCGGCCCCTCCGGACCGACCACGACGAGGCCGATTTTTTTCTCCCGGCAGAACGCGGCCACGGCGGCATGGTCGGCTAAATCCAACTTCACCAGCTCAGCCTCACTGCCGATGCCCGGATTGCCGGGAGCCGCATAGAGCTTCGTCAGCAGCGGCGACGCGGCGATCTTCCAGGCGAGCGCATGTTCGCGGCCGCCGGAGCCGAGAAGAAGAACGTTCATGGCGACCTCTTGATGCCGACTATCCCTTAGAGCACCCGCTATTGCTCTCTGGGCGACGGGTCAAGGCATCAGGATACATTGACAGGAATTGCGCACGGGAACGTTATCCCCGCCGAAAATTCGCGGCGGCCGCCGCCGCCAATTTTCTGGCGATTCGACTAGGCGGAGAAAACCACCGGAAACCAGTCCTCGCGCAGCCTCTGTCCCGGCTGCATGCCGTGGCCATGATAGGGCGGCGAGGTGCGGCCCGGCCGCTCGACATAGCGCGCATCGTCACCGACCCAGCGCAGCGACAGCGCCCGGCGCCGCGCCGCGGTCATGTTGCCACGCGCGCCGTGAGCGGTCCTGAAGTCGAACAGGATGGCGTCGCCCGGCTCCATTTCCCATTCGAGCACCTTCATCGACGGATCCTTGTCGGGATCGGGCACCGGCAGATAGTCGCCCTCGCCGGCGTAGAAATTGCTGTCGTCGAGCCAGCGCACCGGCAGGATCATCTTGTCCCATTTGTGCGAGCCAGCGATCAGGCGCAGCGTCGCCTCCTTCACCGGATCAATGGGTATCCAGAAGCTCACCGTCTGTTGGCCATCGACGAAATAGTAGGGGATGTCCTGATGCCAGGGCGTCGGCTTCTGCGTGCCGGGTTCCTTGACCAGCACGTGATCGTGGAAGAACTGCGCGGTGCGCGACTGCATCACCGCCGCCGCCAGTTCGGCGGCGGGTGAGTCCCGCACCAGGCTGACGAATTCGGGGATGCGCTTCCAGTTGCAGTAGTCATCGAAGAAACTGCCGCGGCCGTTGGCGATGTCGGATGCCGTGGCGCTGCGGTTCTGCATGTTGCGTTCGATGCCGGTGGCGATCGTGTCGACCCAGCCCTTGAAGGCGCCGCGAACGCAGACAGCGCCGTCACGCTGATAGTCGGCGATCGTCTTTGCATCGATGGTCTGAGCGTCGATTGTCTGGACGTCGGTTGCGGAAGCCATGGCGTTCTCCTCTTGGAATGAACCGACTATCGCAACACCAATTCATTCAGTAAAATAATAACTTTCCATCTGACATATAGAGTATGCCTATGAGTGTGACCCTCACGCAGCTGCGCTACCTGGTTGCCGTGGCGCGTCACGGTAGCGTCACCGGCGCGGCAAAGATACTGAACGTCTCTCAGCCGTCGGTTTCGGTGGCGATCGACGCGGTCGAAAAGAATTTCGGGCAGAAGCTGTTCGTCCGCCAGCGGGGAAGCGGCGTATCGCCGACATCGTTCGGCCGCGCCGTCGTGGCCAAGGCAAGGCAGGTTCTCACCGAAACGGAGGAACTCATAGGCCTGGGTTCAAGCAAATCGGCTGTCAGCGGTGAGTTGGTGCTGGGATGCTTCGAGGATCTGGCGCCTTTCTTCGCGCCGGCTTTGATCCGCGCCTTCTGCGAACGCTATCCGGCCGTCAAAATCGTCGTTCGCGACGAGACGTTCGAGACGCTGGGACGTCGGCTGGGTGATGCGGCCATCGATCTCGGCCTGACCTATGATCTCAGCCTGCCGACGCATTTCGCCCGCATCCTGCTGCGCGAACTTCGCCCGCACGCGCTGTTGCCGGCGGGCCACGCCCTGGCGGATCGGCCAACGGTCAGCCTTGCCGATCTGGCCGCCTATCCGCTGATCACCACGGACCAGCCGCACAGCTGGCAGCACATGCTCGACCTGTTTCGCAGCCGTGGCCTTTCCCCGGTGGCCGACATGACGACAAGCTCGTTCGAACTGCAGCGGAGCATGGTCGCCAACGGCTTCGGCGTCGCGGTCAGCTACACCCGCCCGCACGGCGACCGCAGCTATGACGGCCTGCCGCTCATCTGCAAGCCGCTGTCCGATCCGCTGCCCATGCAGCGGATCCTGCTCAGCTATGACACGCATCAGCGTGTGTCGAATGCCGCGCTGGCCTTCGTCGAAGTGGCCAAGGGCTGGTTCGCCACCCGCGACATCTTTGCCTCGTGAAAGGCTGACGAGCACCGCTTGCCGCTTGACGGTTTCCGCCGCTGCTGCCACTCCATGGACATGGAAAACATCCAGTCGAAAGCGGCCCAGGGCCGTGTCGCCGATGCGCCGAACGGCCATTGGGTCTACCTCGCGCTGCCGCGCTCGATTTGGCCCTATGCGCAACTTGCCCGGTGGGACCGGCCGATCGGCTGGCAGCTGCTGCTGTGGCCGTGCTGGTGGTCGGCGGCCTTGGCGGCAAGCGCCTATCCGCGTCCCGGCGACCCGCTGCTCTCACTGCTGCCGGCACCAGTGTATCTCGTGCTTTTCCTGGTCGGGGCCATCGCCATGCGCGGCGCCGGCTGCACCTACAACGACCTCGTCGATCAGGACATCGACAACCAAGTCGAGCGCACGCGCTCGCGACCGCTGCCGTCGGGCAAGGCGACGCGCCGGTGGGCATGGCTGTTTCTCGTCCTGCAGGCTCTGGTCGGCCTCGTCGTGCTCATCCAGTTCAACAGCTTTGCCGTCCTGCTTGGTATCTGCTCACTGGCGGTCATCGCCATCTATCCATTCATGAAGCGGATAACCAACTGGCCGCAACTGGTGCTTGGCCTTGCCTTTTCCTGGGGCGCGCTGATGGGGTGGGCGGTCGAGTTCGGCGATCTCGATGGGCCTGCCGTCATGCTCTATATCGGCTCGATCCTGTGGGTGATCGGCTACGACACGATCTACGCGCATCAGGACAAGGAAGACGACGCCATTGTCGGCGTGCGCTCGACGGCACGCCTGTTCGGCGACAACACCAAGGCGTGGCTGGCCGGACTTTATGGCGGCGCACTGATCTGTTTTGCGATCGCCTTCGCGTCGGCGCAGGCGCCGGTGGTGGCGCTGGCCGGACTGATCGCCGCCGGCGCCCATATGGCCCGGCAGATCGCGGTTCTGAATATCGACAATCCGGACCAATGCCTGCGGCTGTTCAGGTCGAACAACCAGGTCGGCTGGCTGATCTTCCTCGGCCTGATCGGCGGCGCTGTCTGGGTGGCGTTGAAGCCGCTGGTCTAGCGGCTTCGCTTCCTCGCCATAGCCCTTCGCAGGCTCAGGGCGTTCGAAGCTCGAAAATCCAAGCAATTGGCTTTTCGTCCGCTTTGCGGACCGTTTCTCACTCCCTTGAAATGATCTCCTGGCCGTCGATGACCAGCCTGAGCCCGAGGTCGCCGGCCCTGCGGCGAGCGAGGAAACGCGGGCGGCGTGTGTTGGAAACACGGCCCTTGCGGCGATCCTGCGGCGGCAGCGTCTTGATGGCGGCGCCGAGCGATTCTTCCAGGGTGCGGGCAACGCCGTCCGATTCGATCAGCAGCATCGGCAGACGGTAGGCCTCGGCCCAAGCGCGCCAGTCGGCGGCGACATCGTCGAGATCGTCGGCCACCAGCAGCGGCACCGACAGCATCGGGTCGTTGTGCAGGAGTTCCAGGGTCACCGTGACATTGCCGTCCGGATCCTCCATCGCGCGGGCGGCAACGCCTCGGAACGCATTGGCGGGCAGAACGATGATCGCGGGCAGGCCGCTCATCTCGAGCAAGCGGCGGATCACGGCGCCGCGCTGGTCAATGGTGAAGGTTACATCGCCGTAGTCGTCGCGAGTCGCGTAGCTCACCACTTGCGGCAGGCGGAATGGGTCGAGACGCATGTTGCGTCCCGCCCAGACTGGCTTCAGTCCGGTGTTCATAGAGTGGCCTTCCTGTCTGTCTCCTGAGAGCCGGTGTCCGGTTCTCTCCGGGCCGGTTTTTCCGGCCTCGTTTGTATGGAGACAGTAGCGCGGGCTCCTTACCGCCCCGCTTAAGAAAGTCGGTTAAATTTTGCTGATCTCAGGGATGGTTATCGGAATCCCACCAGCCACAAGATGTCGAAAGGATCAGATAACCTTACCCGGATTCATGATGCCGGCCGGGTCGAAAGCGGCCTTCACCCTTCGCATCAGATCGATCGCCATCGGCGGCGCGGTGGCGATCAGTTCGTCGCGTTTCAACTGGCCGATGCCGTGCTCGGCCGAGATCGAACCGTGCAGGCTGCGCACCACACCGTGCACCGCCTTGTTCATGGGGTGATAGAGAGCGAGGAACGCCTCATCATCGCCGTCGACTGGCCGCGAAATGTTGTAGTGGAGATTGCCGTCGCCCATATGGCCGAAGCAGACCACGCGGGCGCCTGCACTTACCGACGCCACGGCGCCAGCAGCCTCCGCGATGAAACGCGGGATCGATGCAATAGGCACCGAAATGTCGTGCTTGATCGAGGCGCCTTCCGGTTTCTGTGCCTCGGGGAGCAGCTCGCGGAAATTCCAGAAGGCATCGCCCTGCGCGAGACTCGCGGCAATGACGGCGTCGCCGACGAATTCCTGTTCGAGGCCGGCCGAGAGCACATCCTCGATCAACGCTCGTGAATCTTCCGACGAACGGCCTGATGAAATCTGCATCAGCACATACCATGGCCAGTCCTCGATCAGCGGCCGCACCACGCCCTGGGCATGCACCAGCGTGAAATCATATGGCCGCCTGCCGATCAGTTCGAAAGCGGTGAGTGCTGCCCCGGCACGGTCCATGGCCAGGCTGAACAGCGAAAGGGCCGCCTCGGGCGACGACAGGCCGACAAAGGCGACTTCGCGCCCCTTCGGCTTCGGGAACAGCTTGAGCACGGCGGCGGTGATGACGCCGAGCGTGCCTTCGGCACCGACGAACAGGTTTTTCAGATCGTAGCCGGTGTTGTCCTTCTTCAGCTTGCGCAGGTCGTCGAACACCTCGCCGGTCGGCAGCACCACCTCGACACCGAGACAGAGTTCGCGCGCATTGCCATAGGCAAGCACGCCGGTGCCGCCGGCATTGGAGGAAAGATTGCCGCCGATCTGGCAGGAGCCTTGCGCGGCCAGCGACAGCGGGAACAGCCGGTCGGCGGCGTCGGCTGCCTCCTGCAGACTCTGCAGGATGACACCGGCCTCGACCGTCACGGTGTTGGACAGGACATCGATTTCACGGATGCGGTTCAGCCGCGACAGCGACAGGACAATTTCGCGCCCGGACCTGTCCGGCACCTGCGCGCCGACCAGCCCGGTGTTGCCGCTTTGCGGCACGATCGGCGTGCCCGTCTCGGTCGCCAACCGCATGATCCGGCTGACTTCGTCGACGCTGCCCGGCCGCAGCACCAGCGATGTCGCGCCGTGCCAGAGCCCCCGTCGCTCAATGAGGTAGGGCGCGATGTCCTGCTGATCGCGCAGCGCATATTTGTCGCCGACGATCGCCGTGAAGCGATCGATGAGAGCGGGATCGAGTATCTCTGTGATTTCGGTCATGGGGGAAAACTATGTTGCGGGTTGTGGGATGTCACGAGGGGCAGCGGCACGCGACAGCCGATCGTTGATCGCTTCGCCGAGCCCGTCGAAGGGAATAGGCTCGACGGCGATGGTCGGCGCGCCGCTGCGGTCGAGTTCCTGCATGTAGGCGAACAGATTGCTCGCCGCTTCGC
The DNA here is from genome assembly GCF_003997935.1 of Mesorhizobium sp. M7A.F.Ca.US.006.01.1.1. Classification (GTDB taxonomy): domain Bacteria; phylum Pseudomonadota; class Alphaproteobacteria; order Rhizobiales; family Rhizobiaceae; genus Mesorhizobium. The sequence continues at coordinate 1,356 of NZ_RZQL01000231.1, read as the reverse complement.
GCAGGTCCCCGGTTTCGGATAAATTGAGGAAGGCTTCGGCGCGGCGCCAGCCTTGCGCCCTCCGGCTGCCGAAGCCGAGCAAGGCCTCGCCCTCGCCGACCGTGCCGGCATTGAGCCGCATCGCGGCACCCGGCGCATAGTGCGAGGCAAGCATGCCCGGCGCCTCGACACCGGCGGTGCCGCCGCGCAACAATTCCATGCCGATGGCTGCCTCGATCTCCTCGGCGGCGATGCCGCCGGGCCTCAGCAGCCGCATTCTTTCCCCCTCGGCCTTGAGAATCGTCGATTCCAGCCCGACCGGGGTCGCGCCGCCATCGACCACCAGATTTATCCGCGCACCGAGATCGGCTGCCACCGCTTGCGCGGTCGTTGCGCTGATCCTGCCGGATGAATTGGCGCTGGGCGCTGCAAGCGGGCGGCCGAGCCTGGCGATCAGCTCGCCGCCAAAGCCCCTCGGCATGCGCAAGGCAATCGTATCGAGCCCGGCGGTGACCAGCGGATGGATGCCGTTGCCGGGCCGCTGAGGCAGCACCAGCGTCAGCGGACCGGGCCAGAACGCAAGCGCGAGTTTCCTGGACAGCGGATCGAACAGCGCGAGGCGCTCTGCCATCGCCATGTCCGCGACATGGGCGATCAGCGGGTTGAAGCGCGGCCGGCCCTTGGCTTCGAAGATGCGCGCGACGCCGATGCCGTTGGTGGCGTCGCCGGCCAGCCCGTAGACGGTTTCCGTCGGGATGGCGACAACATCGCCGTCCCTGAGCAGCGCCAGCGCCCGCTCCAGCGCCTCGCCCGAGCCAAGTATTTCAGCCACTCTCGTCACCTCACAGATGCGGGTGCGTAGTACGATGGCGGCCGTTGGGCAAGTCGGCTGTTGGGTAACCGATTGTTGGCGAGCAGGAGCATTGGCAATCTATCAATCCCTAAAATGCTATGTTTCCACGAAAGCCGGCATCAATTCCGGCCTGCTATCGAACAGCTGCTGGGCAAAGGGGAGCGATATCAGTGTCTGCGCGTATCCTGCTGGGTATCATTCTTGCTGTTGCGGCCGGCGAAGCCCAGGCGTCATCCCTGGTTTTTCCAGGCACGCCATCCTCCACACCATCGATCGTCAGGATCGGCACCCCCACCCAGCCTGGAACCGTCGATGCAGTCAACGCCAGCGATGCGCGGTCGGTGGTGGCAAAAGGGGAAGCACAGCCCGAGGTCACCGATGAAAAGGTGGCGGCGATCCCGGACAAGCCCGCGACCGGGCACGGCTTCCAGCCAGGTCCGATGGTCATTCGTGGCGGCGTTACCGGTCCCGATTTCCCAGCACCAGCGCCAACCGCTGCACCAGCGACAGGTGCCGCGCCGGCC
>NZ_RZQL01000022.1 GCF_003997935.1 Mesorhizobium sp. M7A.F.Ca.US.006.01.1.1 | reverse complement strand
GACCTGGCCAGCGCCGCCGCAGCCGCTGCATTCCAGCGTCGCCGACCCGACGCCACGAGATATCGCCCCAAACCTGACGCTTGTTCGCAAATTTCAGCCCGCCCAAAATCGCTGCACCGGCACGCCGCTGCATTAGCCCCGCCTAACAATATCACTTCTGTGATTACCAACAAGTTTCCATCGCGCGATGCGCCGGCAAGCCGTTCGGGCCGGCGTGCCGTCAGGCCGGCTTCAGCCGCATCGCGGCGAGATACATGAGCGCCGAGGCGGCCTGCCCGCGGTCCCAGCCGGCGGCCTCGACCTTGCGGAGCAGGGCGTCGAGATGCGGAGCCAGCATATCCCTGCATTCCTGTTCATAGGCGGTGCTCATCGCCGGATGCTGCGGTGCGCCGATGGTCAATGCCTTGGCCATGTTCGTTTCCCCCTTTGAGCGAAGCAACACTATACCGTCAGCCGGCAAACCGAAAATCGCCCTTTTGCTGGCGCGGTGCGAGGCTTCGAAGCTGCTTCGACCCGCCGCGAGCGCCCTGTCGAGAAAAATTGGCCTGGCGTGTCGGAGCTGGCGCCCGTCGCACGTCCTAGGAGCGAGCAACCTGCAAAGCTGGAGAACGAGCATGTCGTCGCAAATCATTCAATCGCCGTGGCAGACCGCGGCCCTTCTCATCGCCCGGCTGATCTTCGCCGGCGTCTTCCTGATGGCCGTGACCTTCAAATTCATGGGCATGGCGGCCACCGCCGGCTATATCGCCGCCGCCGGCTTTCCGTTTCCGCTGTTCCTGGCCTGGTGCGCGGCGATCCTGGAAGTCGCGCTGGTGCTGTGCTTCCTGACCGGCGCTTTCTTCTCGCAGGCGGCCCTGGTCGCCGCCGCCTATGTGCTGTTCCTCGCCCTTGCTTTCCACGGACCCAGCCACTGGGCCGGCAACCAGGCCGAGTTCGGCTTCTTCATCGACCATTTCTCGTTCATGGCCGGACTGCTGTTCGCGGCGGTGCACGGTCCGGGCAAGGTGCTTTCGCTCAATTTGGGATGGCCGGGCAGGGCTTGAGGCGAGGCCGGCCTGCACCGCGCGAAGGGACGCGCCGGGCCTGCCCCTCACAGCTGGTCGTTGTAGGGTTCCTTTATCTTGCCGACCATGCGGGCCAGCTTCGAGAAAGAGGGCATGTCCGCCTCCGGCTGGCACTGGTTGGCGAGTTCCAGCAGCCGGATCGGAAAGTTGACGGCGTCGCGGCTGGACGCGGACATGCCTTCGGACCGCTCCTGGTTGGTTTCGCCGGCCTCGGTCTTGCGCAAGGCCAGGTCAATTTCCTCCGCCGTCAGCACCCCCTTTTGAACCAGGAGGCGGTTGATCGAGGCGACGGCCATCAACAGGCCTTCGAGTTGCAGGTTGGCGACATTCATGGCGATTGCTCCCGTGGCTGGGGTTGAAACGCGCGAGCGGCATTTCCGCTCCAGAAAGGCTGCGGGCGAACGCCTATTCCTGCGTCAGCCGTTCGCCATATTCGCGCCACAGCGCCTTGACTTCCAGGGAGCCGAGGCTGCTGATCGAAACATCCCCACAGCTGATGGCGACGGCGCTGATGTCGTATTGGGGGTAAGCGTTGGCGACGAAACGGATGGCTTCGCCCAGCGAACGCACGTGGATGACTGGATCGGCCTGACCCTGGCCGGTGCTGCGCACGCCGGAAACCGTGGCCGGTGCATGCCGCATCCTGAACACGGATGCCATGGCTGGTCTGTCCATCGTCCTCTCCCACAAGGCCGTGCGACGGGAATCATTCCATGAGCTTCGACGAATGATTTCACACCTGCCGGCTTATGACCAGCCGCCGGTAAAAGCAGGGTTTTACGCGCTTGCCAGCGTCGCTAAGAGTGGGAGTTCCGGCCGGCCTAGGAATTTTTTCTCAGAAAAGGGTTGACGGGGTGAGTGCAGCTATGCCTTCCAGACGCTGAACCCTGTTATCGGAACCGATGACATTGTGCTGTCGTTCTACCAGTCCGATGACACCGTCGGCGATATCCAGGCGGCCGCGCAAGGCATCATCGACCAGGCCCAGGCGGCGGCGGATGTGGCGACGGGCGCCATGACAACCGTGCTCGATCCGCAATTCGCGACCAAGGCGACGGCGGAGGCATTTTCGCCGGCGGTTGCGCCCGATTACGTCAGGACTGCCGGCTATTCGCAAGTCGGTGACGGTCAGGCTCTCTACAAGAAGAACGGCACCACGTTGGCTGGCGGGGGCGGTCTGGCGATCACGTTGCAAGGTGGAGCAAGAGCCGGCTTCGACATCGTCTACGCGCCGAGGTCGAGGGAGATCAACATTCGCGCGGCGGGCGCCGACACGGCAGCCGGCAACAACAGGACCGCGATCGTCAACGCCATTGCTGCCGCCGGGCAGGGCAGGCTGGTCATCCCGGCTGGCACATTTTCGCTAGCCGGCAATATCGACATTCCGCAGGGGCTGACGGTCGAGTTTGACGACAAGGCGCTTCTACAGCGCACCGAGGACGTCACGCACCTATTCAACCTGAAGGGCGACAACCGTATCATCGCGCCGAGGGTCAACGGCGCCTGGAATCATGTCGCGGCTGCGAACGGCTTCGGTGTCTTCAACATCAGCGGCATTTCAGGCGTCACGATCGAGCATGGCACGCTCACCGGCACGCAAGGCGACCACTACCGCATTGCCGATTCCAACTGGGTCTACATCGACGACGCCAGGGGCGACACGGCGCGCAACATCGTCACCATCAACGACGATGTCTCCGGCACAAGTCACGTCTTTGTCCGTCGTGCTCGCGTGAGCGCCTATTTGAACGGCTTCGATGCGGAGAGCGACGACGACTGGCCGGTGAGCGATATCGAGGTGGATATCGACTGGACGCAGTTGGGCGGCGTTCAGCTTGGCGCGGCCGTTGCCTTCACCCGCAGCGCTGCGCCCGCAGGATCGGTGTTGAAGTACAAACGCCTTCGCATCAGTGCCAGGTCCAGGGATGGCCTTTATGGTCTGGTGCTGCGAGGGGCCAAGGATATCGAAGTGCGCAGCCTGGTGACGGAAGGCGTGCAGCAAGGCATTCGCGCCGGCACCGGTCATCATATCGAAGATCTTCGCCTGCTGTCGTTCGACATCCAGGCGACGCATCAGGGGATCTATATCGAAACCCCAGCCGGGCAACAGATCTCGCGCGGCGTCAGGATTGGCGCCGGCCGCATCTTTGGGTTCACCCAGGCCAATGCCTATGGCGTCTTCAGCGCCGCCGATGAAACCATTGTGTCGGCCGACACGCTTGTCGACATGGGCGGCGCGGCGGCGTCCATTGGCGTTCGATTGAACGGCGACATGTCGCAAACCCATGCAGGCATCGCGGATGCGCGATCGTCCTATGTCGCCCTGTCGACACTATCGGGCGAACGGCAGAGAGCGACGGGTGGCCTTTTCAAGCCGACCACCGGCAGCGTCGTCAACGATGTGAAAATCAGCGGATCCTCGCCAAATGTCGAGGTGCGGGACAACATCTACTCCGGCACGGCGACGGGCAAGCCAACCGATGACGGATCGCACATGGCGCTGATTGAAGGAAACCGGGGCGGCGATCTTTTCAAGGGCTATAAATCGACGCCGGACGCAACGCCCGTTCTTATGGTCTTCGAAGCCGGAAACAGCTTTGTTCCGATCAGGCCCGGGCAAGGCGCGAAGTTCACCGTCGATGTCGCCGCCCGGCGCACGGATGGTTCATCGTCGACCAGCGCCGGCTATGTGTTCGCCGGCGTGATCCGCAACACAGGCGGTACCCTGGCAGTCGAAGGTGCGATCACCAAAACGGTGATCGGCGAATATGCAAGCGACGCCGCATCGCTCGACGCGTCGGTCGCCGCTGGGGCTTCCGGAATTGAGGTGACCGTTACCGGCGTCGCGGCAAAGACCTATGGCTGGAACGCCGTTGTGCGGCTTCAGGAGGTTTGATGCTGCCGAGAGGCCCGACGCGGCCTGTGCCGCCCCAACCGCCGCTGATACCGTCTGACGACTGACCCTCAGGCCCAAGCGTGCGGGCGCCTGTCTGGCGACGACCGCCAACATTGCGCTCTCCGGTCTTCAGGGCCATCGAGGGAGTGGTGGCGAACGTGGGTGACCGCGTCCTAGTCAAGAGCTAGGCCGACAAGGCGCAGAACGGCATCTATACGGCGGGCGAAGGGCTATGGCGGCGCCCCTGCAAGCTCGGCTGGAGCATATCTGGACCCCAGTGATGTTGTGACTGTAAATTCAAATTCCGCTGGCACAAGCAAGACTTTGATGCACGCAATCTGTCGGATCGAGACCGCCGATTAGGGCGGTGACGCATCTCGCTGTCACCACGAACAAGGGCCATACCCACCGAGGTCGCGTGGCCCTTGCCGTCAGTTTTACTTGGCGAGCATCAGCACTTTGCATTTCACATGACAACAACGAATCTATATGGCACGTCTTGTTGAGAATCAAAGAGGCATCCGAATGCGGCCTTTTCGCCGACCCTGGTTCCCAACCTTGCTCTTTCTGGCCCCGGTGCTCTTCTTCGCGGCTTCTCAAACAGACTACGCGAACTATGCCTCGTATGCTTTGGAAGGTGATATCGTCGCCTACTCGAGAGATTTCGCATATGCGACAAGGGCAACTTTCTTAGTCTATATGACGGCTGTAGCGCATGAGCCTGTGTTCATAGCCATGCATTGGATTTATGCCAATCTGGGATTTTCGATCTCTGATAGCATGCTAGCCAACAGCATGATCATGATCTCAGCCTACTATTTTTACTCGGTCAGGCAAAGCGATAGTCTTATCCTTGGTGTCGTGTCGACTCTCTGCCTGATCATGCTGCCATGGTTTGAACAGTTGGGTCAAAACACGTTGCGGCAGGGCTTTTCGCTCATCTTCATTCTGGCATTCTTCCTCGCGTTGAATGGCGGCAAGAGGTATTGGGCGATTTTATTTGCCACCTTGGCAATAGGTAGCCACTATAGCGCTGTTCTGTTTATTTCAGTATATGCCTTAGCGGATTTCGTTCCGCGTTCAGAAAAGCTGATCGTTGGTGTGGTTGCAATTATTTTCGCCGGATACATTACAAATTCTATATCTGGCTTATCAAGTATAATAATAACTCCTATTTTGTCGAGTGCAGGAATATATAACAAGTACTCAACTGATATGTTTTTGAACTATCAGGTTGGGTTTAAGGTCTTATTTTTTGTATACTCTCTAATTCAATGCGTAGCATGTGTATTTCTGATCAAGAATGCCGCAAAGAAGTCGGATGAGCGCTTAGGAAAATTTTGTATCCTCATGACCGTCATATATATGTTGGCGAGCGGTCTACCCTACTACAATCGGGTCGCCATGATGCCGATGCTTTTGCTTCCGGTGGTGCTCGTGACGCTGTATGCGCGCCTAATTGCTCCGCGCCGTCTTTATCGGCACACCAATTCGCGAACTGAAACTCACTCGTCCAGTCGCTGGCAAGGAGCGTGACTCATTTCCACGGCTTGCTTATGGTTCACTCCCGCCACCTGCTTTGGATTTTCCTTGATCACCGAATGGCATCTGGTTCAGGAGGTTTGAACGGCAGATAGTCCCGGCCGCAGTCGTTTAATATGTGCTAGAAGTGAATCGTTGCCATCGCAGCGCTATTCGCAAAGAGCTGCCGGCCTAATTTGCGCCGTAAGCGAAGAAGGCGAGGCTCATCGGCGTCTTGTGCCCCACGCATAGGCCCGTGTGTCTGATGCCACGAGCCGACGCATACCATACTGCCCTTGCTTCTCGATCTGCTCTATCGCTTTCACGACGCCGTCAAACTGCCCTGGTGTGACATCGTCGAAAACGATCACGTCTCCCGCTTGTTGCAGCTCAGAAACCGCCCGATATTCGAGTAAGACATTTTTCGTTGTGTGCTGCGCATCGATGAAGGCGAAATGGATTCTGTTCACTCCGACTTTCGGCAATTGGACAAGGGAATCGCCCTGAAGAAACACCATCCGATCTGACAAAGACTGCCACGGTTGGAGGAGTTCCGCGCGCGACTTGCGCCCGTCGTGATCATCGATGCAGTTCCAGTAGAACCGATGGTTATGCGACAGCACGTCCAGAGTGATGACGTGGCCGGCAGCGCCAGCGTCGTCCAAAGCCTTTGCCATACAGAGTGATGAGAAACCGCGCGCTGTGCCGGTCTCGACAATGGTGGTGAACGGTCGCGGGTTACTCGCAAGCTCGCGTCGTAAAAGGCTGTAGAGCACTCGGCCGTGCGGGTAAGCCAAGGTGCTCTTCTTGATGGTGATCTGCGTATGCAGGGCCAGATTGTCGAGCCATTCGCGGTCGATAGCGAAGCCGGTGTCGGCCTCCAGCCGGTCAATCTCCGGATACTCTACTCGCCGCGCTATCTCGAAAAGCCGCAAGTATTCTTCCTTGGAAGCTCGAATGCGGGAGCCAAGCGGGTCGTTGTTCCATCGTCGGTCTATCGCTGCCGCTAGACGCTCGAAGGCAAAACGTTGGACCGCGCCGACGTAGTTTCTCATCCCAGCACCCCCGAAGCATGACCGTTCTACAGCCGCAAACCGATTCGCGGCAAGGCGATCAAGCCGGACAACGCCAACCAAATCCAAACCCGAAACTGAACAACTGCCCGGAAGGGCGGAAAGGAAACACCATGGACCGCAACTTCGCGCGGGCGCTTGCGCTTGTTCTCAAATCGGAAGGCGGGTGGTCGGACAATCCGGCTGATCCCGGCGGCGCCACCATGAAGGGCGTGACGCTTGCCAGCTTCCGCCGCTATGTGAAGGCCGACGCGACAAAGGCGGATCTGCGCGCGATCAGCGACGCGCAGCTCGCCACCGTCTATCGCCGCTTCTACTGGGATGCTGTGCTCGGCGCCGAATTGCCCGATGGCGTCGACCATGCGGTGTTCGATTTCGCCGTCAACAGCGGGCCTGGCCGGGCAGTCAAATATTTGCAGGCGGCCGTCGGCGTTGCGCAGGACGGGCGGATCGGACCGGTCACCGTCGCGGCGGCCAAGGCAAAGCCGGCCGGTGTGACCATCGATGCGCTTTGCGATGCGCGGCTGGCGTTCTTCAAGCGGTTGCCGACATGGGCGACATTCGGGCGCGGCTGGTCGGATCGGGTCAGGTCGGTGCGGGTTCAGGCCCTGCTGATGTCGGCGCAGCGCCCGGCGGCACCGGTGACCGCGGCGCCGCCGCTCAGGGTCGAAACATTGGCCAATGGGGCGTCGTCGATCCAGCCCGTGCCGCCGGCGCCTGGCGGCAAGGCGGCTGCCGCGGCCGGCATCCTCGTTCTCATGGCCGGAGCGCTCGCGGCCTTCCGGCATCAGGTCGCCGATTTTTTGGGGAGCCTGTTTCGATGAGATGGTTCAACACCAATGCGCTGCACAATCTCCTCAACACGCTGATCGCCATCATCTGCGGCGGCGCACTCGCCGGCTTCGACTGGACGCTGCTCGGGGTGAGCGACCGCACCGCGCTTCAGATCAGCGGCGCCATAGCCCTTGCCAAGATCATCATCAACGCGGTGCGTGACGGGCCGCGCGGCATGGTCGCGCCGCCGGCCAAGGAGACATGAGATGGGAACACTCACCCTCGCGCTGCTTGGCCAGGCCTGGCCGTATCTTCTGGCAATGGGCGCCGCGCTTGCCGGTATCTGGACAGCTTATGCCAAGGGCAAGGCCAGCCAGAAGGCCAGGCAGGATGCCGCCGACGCCGCGGCGCGCACCGAAGCCCAGAAGATCGACGATGCCGTCGCCGGCCGGGCGCCGGACGACAACAGGGGGAGGCTGGCCAGATGGTCAAAATCATAGCGCTCTCGCTCCTGCTGGCCGGCTGCACCACATCAGGCGGATCGTTCTGCGCGGCCGGGCATCCCATCCGGCCGACAAGGGCAGAGGCGGCGGCCCTTTCCGACGCGTCGGTAGCGGCGATCCTGGCTCACAACGAAAAGGGCCAGAAACTTTGCGGCTGGAGGCCATGATGAACGATCTTTTCGACCTGCTCGGCATCAAGGGACCGGTCGTGGCGGCGGGTCTCGCCGGCGGCGTTCTGCGCGCTCTGTCGCGGCATCGCTACAAGCTGCGCGAAATGGTGGCCTCGCCGATCTGCGGTGCGCTTGCGGCGGCATATCTGACGCTGCCGGCGGTTTCCTACGCCAGGATCGCCGGCCTGCCGATGCCCGATCCCGCCGACGACACCACCACGCTGGCGGCCGCCTTCCTGATCGGCGTCTGCGCCATGTGGATTTCGGACGTGCTGTTCGAGTTTGTGGTGCGGAGATTCAAGCCGGGGGTGGAGGAGTAGCTGTTGGCACCGCGTCGCCTGTTGGCTACTGCCAGACGGAATTACCGAGGCGGGCGACCTGGCGCGGCGCTGCTCTCATTTACAGGAACGACCGCTGCCCGCTTCGGCTCACGCCGGGGCGGGCTTTTTGTATTTCCGATCGGCCATTGCTGAACGGCATTCGAGCTGACCGGTCTCGTCATCGCCTGTTGTCACAAGCAAGTTAATCATGTCGGTTATGCATAATGATTATTGTTAATTTTTGATGGACGCGCCGATAATACATAAAGACTTGAGCGGATTAATTGTTCATATATTGTTAAGCAAGAGGTAGACCACAGAAGACGGAAGCCATCTCCATCATCAAACGGGAGTAGCTTTCGTGAACAAGTTCACTGTTATTTTCGCCGCTGTCGCAGTTGCATCGTCCGTTGGAGCCGCCGAAGCGGGTTGTGGGTGCGGAGGTTCGGGCGGCTGGGGAGGCAATTCGGGCAGCCTGATCAATGTTTCGCCGCCCATCGACCTTGGCAAGATCACCGCGCTGAACGACGTGCTCAGCGGCAACAACATCCTGAGCGGCAATGTCGTCTCAGGCATTCTGAACGGTAACAAGACCAACATCGTCGGTGGCGTTCTGAGCGGGCTCGGCGTCAACCTGCTGGGCGGCAACAGCTACAGGCTGGGCAAGCGCCACTAAGTCCGGCGCTGCATCGAACCGTCGAAGACAACCCTAAATAGCCCGTTCCGGTTCGCCGGGCGGGCTATTTTCGCATGTCGGGCCGATCAAGCGAGGAGGTTGACCGCGCGTGCCGCGACCAGCGCGATGGTCAGCAGCGAGATCATGGCCTCGGCCATCATCAGCAGCTTGGCGCGCTGGGAAAGGGGCAAGGTATCGGTGGGCGAAAATGCGGTCGCATTGGTGAAGGCGAGGAAGAAGTAATTCGACGAAGCCGGGCAGCCAATCTCGGAGTTCACGGTCGTTCAACGTCATCTGCGCGAACAGGAAGTCGGCCTGTGCGAGCTTGACGAGACCGCAGGTCGGCGGGCCGCCGCGATCGGTGCTCCAGAACCACAAGGCAAAGACGATGACGTTGGTGACCCAGATGTTGAGTGCGTCGATCAGCAGCGTCGTACCGCTGTTGCCGGCATGGCCCTCCAGCAAGGCACGCACCAGCAGGACCAGCGAACCGCAATTCATGATGCTGATGATGGCGGTCATGGTCAGGGCTGTTCTGCGGATCATGACCCGAAACTGGCCGATCGCATGCCACTCGTGGTCCTCGACCGCCTTCCGGGTGGCGGCCTGTGTCCAGGCGGTGGCCACGGACAAGGGCACCAGCAGGGCGGCCTCCAGCGCGGGCGCCAGCCAGCGCGGCCCGAATGAGAGATTGTTGATGACCAGAAGCTGCAGGCAGATGATGACGAGAACGGCTGCGCGGGCCATCCAGAAATCGAGCGCACGGTAGTGAATGACGGCATGGTGGTGGCGCATTTTTCAAATCCTGGATGCTTTTTTGGGACGGGAACCGCTCAGGCTTAGGCGACGCCTGCCGCAATCCGGCCCAATGCGCCATGCCCGGCATGTTCAGGGTGCTGCGGGATGGCGTGTTCCATTGTTGTCTTGCTGGCATGTGATGACGGGAGAGGCGGCATGGTGGCGCGAAACTCTGCCTCAATCTTGGTTTTGCCGTGGTCGCCCAAGTATACATTTTCGTAAGCTTCGAGTTCTGGGCTGTTCGAAAAACCGTCCGATGTGATTTATCCACCGCATGACGCGAATCGACGAACCCATGAACGGTTGGCTGCCGGTCGGCAGTTCTGTTCCAGGCGACTGGCAGTCGTCGATCTGGCCGGGGCTGACGCGCTATCCAGAAGCCGGCTTGGCGCTTTTATGCCTGGCGCAGATCCTGTGCTGGACCGTGGTGCCGGCGCTTGTCGATGCCGCCCCGCCCGGCGATGTCGTCGAGAGCTTCATGTGGGGCCGCGAATGGGTGCTTTTGACCTACAAGCATCCGCAGCTTCCCGGCTGGCTGCTCGAGATCAGCCATCTTCTGACCGGATCGTTCCGCTGGCCGCAATATCTGCTCGCCCAGCTTGTCGTCTCGGCGACCTTCGTCTTCGTCTACCTGCTGGGCCGCGACATGCTCGGGAGAACCCGCGCGCTGGCCGCCGTGCTTTTGATGCCGTCATTGTATTTCTTCGGCTGGCCGACACCGCAGTTCAATCATGACTACGCGCAGATGCCCTTCTGGGCCGCCATCTGCTGGCTGTTGTGGCGTGCAGGCCGTGGCGGTGGGCCGGGCTGGTGGCTGGCGCTCGGACTGGTGTCGGGCGTCGGGCTCTACGCCAAGTTTTCCACCGGGCTGCTGTTGCTTTTCGGGACGGTCTGGCTGTTGTCGGACGCACGGGCACGCAATCGGCTCGCCACGCCCTGGCCCTGGCTTGGGCTCGCGGTTTTCCTCGCCGTCGCCGCGCCGCTGGCCGTCCAGCTCTACCGCATCAATTTCCTGCCGCTGACTTATGTCGCCGGCCGCGATCAGTGGGTGCTGGCCCATCGCTCCCGCTTATATTATATCGGCGTCCAGATGGCCGGACTCTGCGGCTTTCTTCTTGTGCTGGCGATATCAGGGCTGCTGCGGCGCTCGCTCCCGCCGCAAAAGCCCGTCGGGCGCGGCACGCTGGTCTATCTCTTGTGGATGGGGGTTGGCCCGGCGGTCCTCGTCATGGTGGCGTCGCTGTTCACCGGCGCAGGCGAGGCCTGGGGCGCGCCGATGTACAATCTTGCCGGCGTTGTGGCGCTCGCCTTGCTGGGTCATCGGCTCGGCGCCGTCGAGATGCGACGGCTGGCGATCTGCGCGTTCGTCTGCATCATCGGCATGTCCGGTGCCTATGCGGGCATCCGCTGGACGAGTTGCAATTTGCGTGGGCGCATGGACGCCGTGTGCTGGCCGGCGCGGCAGATTTCAGACGAAGCCGAGGCCGTCTGGCACGCGGCGGTGCCCGGTCGGCTCGACATCGTCGGCGGCGATACTCGTATCGCGTTGCTGGCGGGCCTCAACGCCTATGACAAGCCGTCGATCTTCACCGACCTCGACATGCGGCTCGCCCCCTGGATCACCAGCCAGCGGCTGCGCGATCACGGCATGCTCCTGGTCTGGCCCGGGAGCGGCGTGCCACCTCGGCTGCTGGCGTGGCTGGGCAACATCCCGGTCAAGACCGTTCTTTTCGACTGGTCGCTCAGGGCGCCACCCGTGGCGATCAGCTTTGCCGCCATTCCGCCCGGCGTAAAGCAGCCGGGTTTGATCGACAGCCTCGCTCAAACGAGCAACTGAAGCAGATACGCCGGTCCGCTGGACGAAGCAGGTGATAATGCCCATTTATGGCGAGACCAACTTGCTTTCACGCAATTCCGGACGGAAAACCGCTACACACTTTTCCTGGAATTGCTTTTGAGGAGACGTGACATGGCGACTTCGACCGAACGTGCAGTCCTTGCCGGCGGCTGTTTCTGGGGCATGCAGGATTTGATACGGCGCTATCCCGGCGTCATCTCCACCCGTGTCGGCTACAGCGGCGGCGACGTACCCAACGCCACCTACCGCAACCATGGCAGCCATGCAGAAGCCATCGAGATCAATTTCGATCCGGCCGTCATAAGCTATCGCACGCTGCTGGAACGCTTTTTCCAGATCCACGATCCGACGACCCGCAACCGCCAGGGCAATGATGTCGGGATGAGCTATCGCTCGGCGATCTACTACACCAGCGACGAACAGAAGCGCGTCGCCGAGGACACCATCGCCGATGTCGTTGCCTCGGGCCTGTGGCCGGGCAAGGTCGTCACCGAAGTCGCACCCGTTGGCCCCTTCTGGGAAGCCGAGCCTGAGCATCAGGACTATCTGGTGAAATATCCCAACGGCTACACCTGCCATTTCGTCAGGCCGGGCTGGAAGCTGCCGGTCCGCGAAAAGGCGGTTTCGTAGAGTTTGCAGGATCGGGGCCAAAGCTCCGACCCCCACCTTCTCCCGGCTGGTTCCTATACGCCGCGGTCGTGCGCGCCTTCGGCGACTTTCCGCGGCATGCGCATGCCGGTAGCCAAATGCCGGGGCGTGCTTGACAGCTTGACGCATCGCTGGCCAACTACCGAGGTTGATTTGATCTCAGGAGGTGGGCCGTGAAAAGAATCTACGAAAAACCATTGCTGGTGAAACGCGAGCGGCTTTCGGCTGTTACTGCCGAAGGATCGCTTTCAGTCAAGCCGGGCTGACAGGCTTAGGTTAGACCCGATTGATCTGCTCCGATGGGTTCATGAGGTCGGCTTGGATTGCCGATTGCAGATGGCATTGAGGGAGCCCCTGTTTCCGCCGGTCGAAAGATGAAGTCGATTGACCCCGTTGGTAACGCGGGACCGATCGGTGCCGTTTTCATGTTGGACATTTCTGTCTATACCGGGCCGCTGCTTGCCGGCTGGGTGGAGGCCGGGCACCGTATAGACGTTATCGTCGTGCCTGGCTTCCGACGACAGCCCAAGGGCTTCAGCATCGGCAACTTCCGGCGAAGGCTCAAACGCAGGCGGCTGCTCAGGCGCTACCTCGGCAACGCCCGGGTGGAGCTGATTGAATTTGGCCGGCCCTACGACTGGGACGCGCTTGGCCGGCAATTGTCCAAAGCTGCCGCCGATGTGCTGATCAGCTACGCTTTCCCCACCCTGATCCCACAGGACTTGCTTGGCAGCTTTCCCAAGGGTGGGCTCAATCTTCACCCTGCGCTGCTGCCCAACTATCGTGGGCCTCATCCGATCCACCGCCTGGCAGTGGACGGCCTGCATGCCATTCATGGCGGCGTGACGCTGCACAGGATGTCCGCTGGTTTCGATCATGGCGACATTCTTGGACAAGTGCCGTTTTCCAAAGCCGACTGGACGTCGAAGCAGACCCTGATCGACAGTACGGCAACAGCAATGCGAATGCTGGTGAGCGAGGCGGCGCCGGACTATTGCAGAGGTATCCTCCTGGGGGTGCCGCAGCCAGCCGGTGATTTCGTCTGGGCGCGGCTCCAGCCTGCCCATATGATGATCTCGCAAGCGATGTCGATCGAGCATGTCGCGAGATTGTGGCAGGTGCTGGGGCTGCTTCCCGGCATCTATATCGAGATGGCAGGGCGTAAAGTCAGGTTGGGGTTCCAAGTCAGAAAATTAGGTCTTCCCACGGGGCAGGCGCCGGTCAGGCGATGGGGGATGGCGGATTTCGATCTGGCCGACGGCAGGGTCTTGCATCTCACCTACAGCCGGGTTCTCAAGCGGCTGGTCAATGCAAAGCGAGCCATTACGCGCGCGCCGGCCGGAAAAACAGCTCCCGAAATGCGGCTCTTCGGCAAAGTTGGCGCGATGGACGACCGACAAAGATAAAGCCGCCAAACAGACGCCATGCGGCTTTGTCTGTGTCGGCAACAACTCACTTGCCGCAAGTGTTGTCGCTTGCGGCCGTCGCGTTGCCATTGGCATCGGTCTGCGCGCGCTGCGGGTTGGTCGGGCAATTCTGATCCGCATTGGAGTTCATGTCGCCCACCGTGCTGGTCGTGCTGTTGGTTGTTCCGGTTTCAAGTCCAGCCTTGGCGCAACGTTTTTGGCGCAGTGCGCTGAAAAAACGGCTTTCACTTCTCCAGGAATGATGCTTTAACCCGCCCATCCACAGGGGTGCTCCGTACGGTCGGGGCTGAGACGGGGGCGGCAAGCCCACAGACCCTAGAAGCTGATCTGGGTAATACCAGCGGAGCGAGGCGGGCGATGTTTTCAGGTGCACAGATTTCCCTATATCCCATGACCGACGAGTTCGTCGGTGTCATCCTTGGCGCGCTCGGTGCGCTCGATCCCTGGCGCGACAAGCTCAGGATCGAGACCGACGACATCTCGACCTTGCTGGTCGGGCCGCCCGAAGTGCTGTTTCCTGCCATGCGCGACCTCTTCGTGGCGGCGGCACGCAGCGGCAAACATTGCGTGTTGTCGGCCACCATCTCGCGCGGCTGCCCTGGCGAGCCGGACGATCCGATCTGCCGCTCCGATGCACTTGGCGGGCCTGTCGGGCCACTCGGCCCGCGCAAGGATGCGGCCATCGCGGCGGTGCGCAATGCCGCGGCCACCGGCCAGCCGGCGGCGGCGCAGTTCTCGCTCTATGTGATGGGCACCGACGACCACATGGACGAGATCTACGGCTGCATAGACTTTCTCAAGCAGTCCGGCGTCTATGAGCGCTCGAAGCATTTCTGCACGAAATTGCGTGGTGATGCCGGTGCGATCTTTTCGGCGCTGGACGAGGCTTTCTGCCGCTTCGGACCGGGTGCCGGCCACGTAACCCTCGACGTCACGGTCTCGGCCAACAGCCCGTCGGCTGTCTGAGCCAGCCGCGCTTTTCGCGCGGCCGTCAAAGGTTATCTCCTGTGATCTCATCATCAGTCGCTTCGCGCCCGATCGCGAGCTTTCTTGTCAAGGCGATGCCGGCCATGATTTCGGTCGGGCTGCTCCTGCTGGCGTGGGAGCTTTATGCCACCTATTCCGGCATCAAGCCGACGACATTGCCCGCACCTTCGCGCGTCTTCGAGCAAGCGATGCTCAATCGCGAGGCGCTGGCCGACAACGCCATTCCGACCATCGGCGCCACGCTGCTTGGCTTTGCCTGTTCGCTCAGCGCCGCTTTCGTGCTGTCGATGCTGGTCGACTTTTTCCAGCCGCTGCGGCGTGCGCTGTTTCCCGTCTTCATCGTCAGCCAGACCTTGCCGCTGGTGGCGATCGCGCCGCTGGTGGTGCTGTGGTTCGGCTTCGGGCTGGCGCCCAAGATCATGCTGGTGGCGCTGGTTACCTTCTTCCCGATGCTGGTTGCATTGGTCGAGGGTTATGAGTCGACCGAGGCTGAGATCGGGCAAATGCTCCGCGCCATGGGGGCAGGGCGCTGGCGCATCTTCCTGCTGGCGCGGCTGCCTTCGGCGCTGCCTTACTTCTTTGCTGGGTTGAGGATCTCCATCACCTATGCCGTGGTCGGCGCCATATTCGCCGAATATGCCGGCGCCGCGAAGGGGCTGGGCATCTACATGCTCAACGCCAAGAACAATTTCCGCCCTGATCTGGTTCTTGCCGCCGTCGGTGTCAGCGCGGCGCTGACTCTTATTCTGTTTGGGTTGACTGTACTGGTGCAGCGCCATGCCATGCCTTGGGAGCGGGCCGGCAAGAAAACCGAGGGGAAAGGGCCGCGGCGATGAGCCGGCTCGAGCTGCGTCATGTCCGCAAGGCGTTCGGTGGGCTCAACGTGCTGGCCGATATTTCGCTCAGTGTCGGCGCCGGTGAGTTCGTCTCGATCCTTGGGCCCTCGGGCGCCGGCAAGTCGACGCTCTTCCAGCTTCTGACCGGCGCCGAGCATGGCGAGGGCGAGATGTTGTTCGACGGCGCGCCGCTCGACGACCACGACAGGCATTTCGCCTTCATGCCGCAGCGTGACGCGCTGATGCCGTGGCGGCGCATTCTCGACAACACGACGCTCGGGCTCGAAGTGCAAGGCATGAGGAGACAGGCGGCGCGGGCTCGCGTTGCGCCGTTATTTGCCGAATTCGGGCTTGCCGGCTTCGAGCGGCATTTTCCCGCGCAGCTGTCCGGCGGCATGCGCCAGCGCGCGGCCTTGCTGCGCACGGTGGTGCAGCAGCGCGACATGCTTTTGCTCGACGAGCCGTTCGGCGCGCTCGATGCACTGACCCGCACCGCCATGCAGCGCTGGCTCGAACAGATGTGGCGGCACCACCGCTGGACGGCGCTCTTGATCACCCATGACGTGCGCGAAGCCGTGTTCCTGTCCGACCGCATCTATGTGCTGTCGGCGCGCCCGGCCCGCATCGTGCATGAAATCAAGGTGCCGTTGCCGCGCCCGCGCAGCCTTGGCGGCGATGCCGCGCGGCAGGCAAGCGCGCTCGAGGCCGAAATCCTCGACATCATCCTCAACCCCAATCCATCCAAAGGACACGACCATGACTGACTTGACGCGCCGACAGGCCTTGTTGCTGACCCTTGCCACCGGCCTTCCGCTCGTTGCCGGAGCAAGGCGAGCCAAAGCACAATCGGCGGCACAAAAGGTCACCGTCGCCCTCGACTGGACGGTCAACACCAACCACATCGGACTGTTCGTCGCCCGCGACAAAGGGTTTTATCGCGAGGCCGGGCTCGAGGTCGACATCCTGCCCTACAGCGATACCGGTGCGGGCACGCTGGTTGCAAACCGCGTCGCCGATTTCGGCATCAACGGCACCATCAGCCTATTCACCCAGAAAACCGCCGGGGCGGATCTGAAGGGCGTCTATGCGGTGGTACAGTCCGAAACCGGCCGCGTGGTCTTCAATGCGGCACGCAACGAGATCAAAAGCCCGAGAAGCCTCGACGGCTTGATCTATGGCGGCTTCGGCAGTGCCTGGGAAAACGCGCTGATATCGACCATCATCCGCCACGACGGCGGCAAGGGCAATTTCGAGACGGTGACGCTCGGCACCTCGGCCTATGAGGCGCTGGCCAATGGGTCGGTCGATTTCACGCTTGAAGTCTCGACCTGGGAGGGTGTCGAAGCCGCGCTCAAGGGCGTCCAACAACGCAGCTTCGTCTATGCCGATTACGGCGTGCCTGACGAGCACACGACACTGATCTCTTCGAGCGAAGCCTATCTCCAGGCCAATCCCAAGCCTGCGGCCGCCTTCGTCCAGGCGACGCGACGCGGCTACCAGTTCGCTGTCGACCACCCCAACGATGCGGCAGCCCTACTGATCGCTGCAAACAAGGATGCCTTGACCAATCCGGCGCTGATCCACGCCTCGCTGAAGGCATTGATCGACGTCCATTATCTACGCAGCCAAAGCGGCGCCATCGGGACGATGGATCCGGCCAAGATGGAAGCGATCGGCGATTATCTCTTCGCCTCCGGCATTTTGCGCGATTCCGATGGCAAGCTGGTTGCTCAACGCCCGGATTTCGGGAGCTATTTCCGCAACGACTATCTGAGCTAGCCTGGCAAAACCAAATGACATGGGTCGCCAGTCTTTCTGGGCGACCGCGTGAAGCAGGTCGTCTGGAAGTGGCGCCCTGGCTCCCGACAGCCAGTTTAATGCCGATCTGATCGTGTTGATTAACTGCCCGGCAATGGTTGCGTGCAAAGGTCGCCCTGAGGGATCATTGGGGTGTCTGCATTGCTCATATCAAAAAGCGAGGCGCTTTCGCACGTCAGTGACGGCAGGATTCTGTCCGCAGCCCGAAAGCGCGAAATCCTGGTGGATTTGCGGGAAGGTTTCTTTCGGATCTGCGCGTTGGCCTTCGCGGGCATGTTCGTCTACCGCGGCGTATATCACCTGATGCTCGACCCGACGCGCATCAATGTGGCCCTGGTGGCGATTTCCGAGATTCTGACCTTTACCTGGCTGCTTCTGTCGCGGCGGCCGACAGTTCGCGACTGGAACCCGCTCACCGTGGTTGTCTCCGTGATCGCCAGCTTCGGTGTCGGCTTCATCGATCTGGAACCGGGCGTGGCCATCATCCCCGTCTACATTGCGGCGCCGCTGCAGGCCCTGGCCTTGGGATTCGTGATCTGGGGAAAGATATCCCTGGGACGTTCGTTCGCCATTCTGCCGGGCAATCGCGGCGTGATGACCGGCGGTGCCTACCGCCTGGTGCGGCATCCGATTTATGCCGGCTATCTTGCCGGCCATGTCCTGTTTCTGCTGTCGGCCTTTTCCTTCTACAATCTCGCCGTCTACGCCGTGATCACCTTCTTCCAGGTGCATCGCATCCTGCGCGAAGAGGCGCTGCTGGCCGCCACGCCGGAATACCGGGACTACATGAAGCGCGTCCATTACAGGCTGTTCTACGGGATCGTCTGACAAAGGGCGCTGGGCAGAATCGCTCGGCCTGCAATCACGCCGGCACCTTTCACGTGGTTTGCCGCCCATCGGCGCCAACGTCGGAGGGTCTGGCGGCGTTACTGCCGGCCTCGGCGCCAATGTCGGCGGGACGAGCGGCATCGCGTTGGCGTCGGTGGCGGAACCAATCCGAGCAATCCAGGCAATCCCGGTACACCGGGCAACCCGGGTAATCCCGGAACGCCGGGACATCCGGGCCTGCCCGGTGTCGTCGCCGACATGTCGGACGGCCAGGTGGCGCGGATGAAGAAGCGCTGCGTCGATGTTCTTGGCAGTTCCGGGGTTTATGACCGCGACCTGCGTCAGCTTTGCCTGCTTATTGCACGTCGCTGACACCAGGAGTGCCGGGATCGGAAGTGCCGAACCAGCCGCGAGGCTTGACCGCACTCTCCTGGCCCCCGGCCGGTCGGAAAGCCCGCCGTGGCCTGGCGGGCTTTCTGCGGCATTGAGTTCTCAGGTTCCAAGTTCTGTCGTTTCGTCGCCATCTGGCAGGCCGTTTTCATTTGCCGGCGAAATCTCTTTCGCGCGCGAAGTTGCGCGGAACGGCAGGGCCTTTGGAGCGCTCGTCTTTGGATATCGCATGCTGCGATGTTCAACCCATTGCCTCAGCGCTTATGGAATCTGGAAGCCATGAGCCTTGGAACCATACTGATCATCATTCTTGTCATTGCGCTGCTTGGCGGCTTCAGCGGCCTCGGTGTCGGTCCATTCCACGGTACCGGCTATTATGGCGGCGGCGGCCTTGGGCTCGTGCTGCTCATCATCATCGTGCTTGGGCGTATCCAGCGGCGCTGCCCGATCATCGCAGGGACGATCGCAATCTCGTGACCGCCTGAATGTCGGCGTGCACCGGATTGTGATGCGGGCAAGCCGGCTTGTGATCCTACGCTCTGCAAAACTTTCGTATGGTCATTGCGGTCCACCCCCCCGTGGAAACAAGAGGAGAGGGTCCCACCCCTTGTCCTCCTCCAAGGCCCGCTCCGGTTCACCGTAGCGGGCTTTTGCTTGCTGGCGAGCGGAACCGGCTTGCGTCGACACCGTTGAGTTGTGGAAGGCTGCCAATGCCCCTGACGCTCCGGACAATCCTCTGTGGAATTCGCGATGATCTTCACGTCTTGCGGCGGCGGCTCACGGTCATGTTGAGGCCATCCAGGGAATCGATGCGCTGATTGGGTCGCGGAAGCGGAGGTCATCGGCCGCATCGGCCGCGCTGGGTGAACAGAAAGAAGGACCGGAATGAACGTCAAGGAGATGACGCGGCTGGACTGCGTAGCCCTGTTGAAGACGCAACGCCTTGGCCGCCTGGCCTGCGTGCGCGAGCACAGGCCCTATGTGGTGCCGATCCATTTCGCCTTCGGCGACGACTCCATCTTCGGGTTTTCGCTTCCTGGCAAGAAGGTCGAGTGGATGCAAGCCAATCCCCACGTCTGTCTTCAGGTGGATGACGTTGGTGGCATGAATGGCTGGAGGAGCGTCGTCGTTGACGGCCATTTCGAGGAATTGCCCAAAGGACCGGACCTGGACGGCAGCATCGCCGGCGTCGAAAGAATGACTGCTCCCGTCGACAGTGATCGCAAATTTGCTTGGTCGCTTCTGGCAATGCACGCGAACTGGTGGGAGCCGGGCGCCCGGAAACCAGGCGATGCCGCGACAATTTCGGGCAGCCATCTCTTCTATCGGATCAGGATCGAAGCGATATCCGGAAGGCAGGCATCGTGGTAATCGTGGTAGTGGTTTTACGCCGCCCGCGGCACGCGTGAGGTGAACGTCGCCCGGGTTACCGACACGCTGGTGCCGTCAGTGTCGCTGATAACTTCCACCTTGGCCTCCAGCTGTTTCACCAACGCTTCCACGATGGCTGTTCCAAGTCCGGTAGCTGGTACGTCGTTGGCGATTTTGCCGACGCCATTGTCCGAAACCGTCAGTTTCCAGTCGCTGCCCGCGGTCTCGTAGCTCACCTGGATGCGAGCGCCGGCTCTCTCCTTGGGGAAGGCATATTTGATGGCGTTGAGCACGAGTTCGGTGACGATCAGGCCGAGACTGACGGCCCTTTGCGAATCCATCCTGCCGCCTTCGGCCATTACGGTGACCGTGATCGGCTGGGCTTCGCCGACCATCGACGAGGCGAGGCTGCTGCACAATTTGGGTAGGTAAGAGCCGACATCGATCTCGTCGACGCCGGCGGAGGTGTGGAGATGGCGTTGCACCTCGGCTACGGACAGAACGCGCTGATGGGCGTCCTTGAGATGCTGGCGCGTCTCTTCCGACGTCACCGAGCGTGCCTTCAGCAACAGGATCGAGGCAATGATCTGCAGGCTGTTGGCAACCCGATGCTCCATCTCGCGCAGCAGGACGTCTTTCTGCCGAAGCAGGTCTTCGGTGCGACCGAGCAGTTCTTCCTTCTCCCGCTCGATGATACGACGGGCCGTTATGTCATTGAAGGCGAGAAGGATGGTGATGGCCGAACTGTGGTCGTAAAGCACCTTGCGGGCATTGAGCAGCATGGTGCGACGGCCGATCCGCGGGAAATCATGTTCGACCTCGAAATCGTCCATGGCGGTCTTCTCGGGAATGATCGTCTCCAGCAGCAGGCGAAGTGCCGGAATATCCCACTGACCGTCGCCGAGCGCGTAAAGCAGCGAGCCTTGGGTCTGCTGCGGGTCGACTTCGAATGTGTTGTAGAAGGAGCGGCTGGCCGCCAGCACGCGAAACTGCTCGTCGAGGACCAGAAACGGCTCGGTGATCGTATTAACGATCGCCTGCGCCAGCGTCTGCGCGTCTTCGATATTCACGATGGGTTGAAACATGGGCACAAGCCGGACGAGCGGCGTTTTGCCTCTCCAGCCATCGACACTATACCCTTGTCCAGGTGTTGTCGCGAATTGAATTCGCGGGCTCGACGATGTGATGTCTCACGTCGCGCTAAAAAAGGCGAGTGTCTGGCCCGCCTTCATCCGGCTGTTCTATTCGAGCATGCGCTCAAATCGTGCTGCGTCAGTTCGCGCCGCCGAGCTGCTTGGTCATCTTGCAGAAATTATCATGTGACCCGGCGCCAACCGATCATTCCATGTCAGGTACGTCGCCGCTGACGAAGAGCGTGTTCGGCGGGCCATACTCGCCTAGCGTCGGATCGGCCTCGCGGCTCCAGGCGATGACGCCGGCATGCTTTGCCGCCAGAGCCCTGGCGGTGCGTATGGCGCGGTCTTCGCTCTGCTGGTCGGCGGGTCCAAAGGCTGGGAACAGCTCGCCATCCTCACCGCGATCGAACGCGACCACGACGATCAGCCTGGGATTTTTCTGGCCACTGGAATCGGACATCTTGCACCTTTGGCGCGGAACCTATCACATTGCTCGGGGTTGAAGGCCGCGAATCGATGAATGCCGACTTTGGGGAGTGGCATCGTGCAAGATCAGCGTTTCGATGAGCCGGTCAGGATTGCGCTCGGCCGATCGCGAAACTCGATCTTCAACGTGGAGCGGGTCGCCCAGGCTGCCGACATCCTGCTGAACCGCTGGCCGGTTGCGACCGGGCAAAAGCATATGGTTGCCCGCAAGGCCTGTCTGGCCGTGCTCGAGGGAAAGAAAGAAGTCTCGGCCGCAAGGGCGGCGTTCATCAACGCCGCTATCGAGGCGGACATCCTCGTTGAGCCGCGTGAGGTGTCGATCCCGTAGCCTGCCCCCGGTGAAATTGAATCAGGATCTGGCTCCATGATGTGTGCCTCTTTTTGGCGATTTCGGGGGCTATTGACCTGCCTCTCGGCACGCCCTGCACGATTATTCCGCACATTTCGCTGCCTTTTGGGCAGTCTTCAGCATCCGTTGACATAGCATCCCGGTCTCTATATTGAACAGGATTATACAGGTTCATTGAACAGGTACTATATGAAGCGGCGCGCGGTTCAACTGTCTCCCGGCACGGGCAAGCCCGAGCAGATCGCCACCGTCCTCGAACATGAGATCCGCTCCGGCGTTCTCGGTTTCGGCGACCGCCTTCAAAGCGAGAACGAACTCGTCCAGCGCTTTTCCGTGAGCCGCAATACGGTCCGCAAGGGCCTCGAGGAACTGTCCAGCCGCGGGCTGATCACGACCAGGGTCGGCGTCGGCTCGTTCGTCACCTTCGACGGCAAGCCGGTCGACGATGCGATCGGCTGGTCGCGCGCGCTGGCCGACGCCGGCGCCAATGCCGAGACGCGGACGCTGCGGCTGGAGGTCATCGAAGACCCCGATCTGGCTGTGCTGCTCGGTATCGAAAGCCCGTTCTTCATCGCCGTTGACCGGGTGCGCACCAACGCCAGCGACGGCCATGCGATCTCCATCGAGCGCAGCCGGCTGCCATTGTCACCCGAACTTGAGGACGTGCCGTTGCGCGGATTGCGCGAGGGCTCGCTGCACCAGACGCTGCGCGCCGCCGGCCTCATTCCCGACCATGGCGAGGAATGGGTCGAGATCGAGATGCTCAATGCCGAGGATGCGGCCATCCTCGGTTGCCCGCAAGGCACGCCATTCCTGCGCGGCCGCCGGCTGACGCGTGCGGCCGACGACCGGCCGATCGAGTATGTCACCAGCCTGCTCAACCCGGCGCATTTCGCGCTGCATATGAGGTTCTGAGCGATGTCGGATGCAACCAGCAAGACCATTGATCGCGCCATGGGGGCGCTTGTCGGCGGAGCGCTGGGAGATGCGCTCGGCATGCCGACGCAGCTTTTGTCGCCGGTTCGGATTGCCGAACTCTACGGCCATGTCGAGGATTTCCTCGCGCCTTTCGCCGATCATCCGGTGTCGAAGGGACTGGCTGCCGGAACCATCACCGACGATACCGAGCAGGCGCTTCTGCTCGGCCGCATCCTGGTCGAATCCGGCGACCGTTTCGACCACGCGCGCTGGGTCAATGCGCTGCTCGACTGGGAGCGCGAGGTCAAGGCGCGCGGCAGCTATGATCTGCTGGGGCCGTCGACCAAGCGCGCCATCGATGCCATCAACAATGGCGTGCCGGCCGAGGAAGCGGGACGCAGCGGCGACACCAATGGCGCGGCCATGCGCATCGCGCCTGTCGGTATCATGATGCCGCTCGAACCATTGGAGGCATTCGTCGCCAAGGTGGCCGAGACCTGCCGGGCGACGCACAACACCTCGATCGCCATCGCTTCCGCCGCTGCCGTTGCCGCTGCCGTCAGCCGCGGCGTCGCCGGCGGCGGCTGGCGCGATGCTTCGGCCAGTGCGGTCGCGGCGGCGAGGCGAGGGGCGACGCTTGGTCATTGGGTCACCGGCGGCGACATCGCCGCGCGTATCGTCTGGGCACAGGATATCGTGCGCGGCAAGGCGATGAGGGATGCGATCCGGCTGATCACCGATCTGGTCGGCACCGGCGTCGCCAGCCAGGAATCCGTTCCGGCGGCCTTCGCCGTGCTGGAAATCGCGTGTGGCGACCCATGGCAAGCAGCCGTCATCAGCGCCAATCTTGGCGGCGACACCGATACGATCGGTGCCATCGCCGCCGGCATGGCCGGCGCCTGCAGCGGTTTTTCCCGATTGCCGCAACAGCATATCGCCCGGCTTGTCGGCCTCGACATGTCAGAGGTTCGCGCGCTCGCCGCCGACCTCGTGGCGGCAAGGGTGGCGAAAACCGGTTCCGGCAAGGACGCGGCGGAATGAGCGGCCGTCTCGTCCATGTCGGCAGTGCCGTGGTCGACTATGTCTACCGCATCGACGCCTTGCCGGCGCCCGGCATGGAAAAGACGGCATCGAGCTTTGCCCAGGTCGCCGGCGGTGGCTTCAACATGATGGCGGCCGCCAGCCGCACCGGCATGCAGGTGGTGTTCGGCGGCCAGCTCGGTAGCGGACCCAATGGCGATTTCCTGCGTGCCGCTTTCGCCGCCGAGGGCATCGCGACGCTGACGCCGCCATCGCCACTGATGGACAGCGGCAACTGCGTCGCCATGATCTCGAGCGACGCCGAACGCACCTTCGTCTCGTGGCCCGGTGCGGAAAGCGTCCTCAGCCTCGACATGATGGCACCGGTCGCGGTGGCGCCGGGAGACTGGGTGTTCACCTCCGGCTACACGCTGAGCTATCCCAAGAGCCGCGATGCGCTCACCGACTGGATCGAGGCACTGCCGGCAGATATTCCCTTTGTCTTCGACCCGACGCCGGTCATCTCGGACATTCCGCGCCCGATCCTGTCGCGGGTGCTTGCCCGCACCACATGGCTGAGCTGCAACACGACGGAGGCGGTCGAGATTGCCGGCCCGGGCGATGTCGAGGACCTCGCGGCGCGACTTCTGGCCGACCATTGCCCGCAGGGTGCCGGCGTGGTCATCCGTTCTGGGCCAAAGGGTTGCCATATCAGGTTGGCCAACGGGTCAGCGCGGACCATTGCCGGCTTCAAGGTCAACGCCGTCGACACCAATGGCGCCGGCGACGCCCATATCGGCGCTTTCGTCAGCGCGCTGTCGCGTGGCACGCCGCCCTTCGAGGCAGCGCGCTATGCCAATGCGGCGGCGGCCATTTCGGTCACCCGCCATGGCGGCTCGTCGGCGCCGAGCGATCACGAAATCCAAACATTCCTGAGCCATGCCGCCGACCCGTTGGGCGCAGGCCGGACACAGAAGGCCAAGCATAACAGCTGGAAAGCCTGACAAGCCCGGGAACCGGGCAAATCCACAGAGAGGAACCAACCATGCGCATGCCTGACTTGACTGCTCTGCTGACGGCGACCGCCGTCTTTACCTCCGCACTCGCGTTCGCTGCCAAGGCTGACGAAGTGCATGTGCTCAACTGGAAGGGATACGGCGCCGACGAACCGTGGGCCGTGGAGGCTTTCGAAAAAGCGACCGGCAACAAGGTCGTCAACGACTTCTTCAATTCCGAACAGGAAATGCTGACCAAGATCCGGACCAATCCCGGCCTCTACGACGTGGTCATGATCAATGCCGCCTTCAACGACCAGGCGATGGACGGAAAGCTGATCCAGCCGATCGACGTCTCCAAGTTGCCGAACTACGCCGATATCAGCAAGGACAAGGCGGGATCGCCGATGCTCGTTCATGACGGCAAGGTCTATGGCGTGCCGTGGGTGTGGGGCCTGACGGCGCTCGCCATTAACGACAAATCCTTCGACAAGCCGCCGACGAGCATTGCCGAGATGTGGGATGCAGCCCACAAGGGCCGCGTCGTCATTCGCGACGATGCCGTCGAAGCGGTCCAGTTCGGGGCTATCGCCACCGGCCAGAACATCAACGACATCAAGGATATGGATGCGGTCAAGGCGAAGCTCACTTCGCTGATGCCGCAGATCAAGACCTTCTGGAGCTCGGAGAACGACTGGAACCAGATGGTCGCCTCCAACCAGATCGATATCGGCACCTATTGGAGCGGCTCGGCCGATCGCGCAAAGACGCATTTCAAGCTGCCGATCTCGCTGGTCGTGCCGCAGGAGGGCGCCGTCGCCTGGCTCGACGCGTTTTCCATTCCGGTCGGCGCCAAGAACGTCGCCGGCGCCGAGGCCTTCATCAACTATATGATCGACCCTAAATTCTACGTCGAATGGGTCACCAAGGTCGGTGCTCCCGTCTCCGCCAACACCAAGGCCGTGGAAGCGCTGCCTGAGGATGCCTTCAACCGCAAGGTCATGGGCGACCCCGAAGTGGCCAAGCGCATCCAGTTCCAGGCGCCGATCACCGATGCCCAGCGCGAAGCCTATCTGGCGCTGTGGCAGCAGTTGAAGGTCGACGTGAAGTAAAGCCGACACCCGGATCAGCCGGCGGTTCGCGCCGGCTGGTCCTTCCAATCCTGGGAGGAGGATATCATGGCAGCTGCGACAGCGTCGCGAAGCGGGCTGAGATTGGCATTGCCGCTGCTGGCGCCAGCCTATCTCTGGCTGACGGTGGCGATCTTCCTGCCGCTGTCGGCCATGGTCTTTTTCTCGTTCATGACCGAGCTGCCGCTGTCTGGAAAGCCGTGGGCATTCACGCTGGGCAACTATGCCGCCTTCTTTTCGCAAAGCCTCTATCTGACGCTGCTGCTGGCCTCGCTGCGCCTTGGCCTCGAAGTGACGTTGTGGTGCGTCGTCATCGGCTATCCCGCCGCCTACGTGCTCGCCAAGGTGCTGAAGGGGCGCAGCCGCGAGGCGATCTTCCTGCTCG
This sequence comes from Mesorhizobium sp. M7A.F.Ca.US.006.01.1.1, assembly GCF_003997935.1. Classification (GTDB taxonomy): domain Bacteria; phylum Pseudomonadota; class Alphaproteobacteria; order Rhizobiales; family Rhizobiaceae; genus Mesorhizobium. The sequence continues at coordinate 17,660 of NZ_RZQL01000022.1, read as the reverse complement.
TTATCCTGCCGTTCTGGTCGAACGGGCTGGTGCGCATCTTCTCCTGGGCGATGGTGCTGCGCGAAGGCGGCATCCTCGACACCGCGCTCAACGCCGTGCTGCCGTTCAAGATCAACATCGACCTGATGTATTCCTATCCAGCCGTCATCATCGGGCTGGTGCACTCCTACGTGCCCTACATGGTGCTGACCTGTTATCTCACGCTACAGGCGATCGATGACTCGCTGATCGAGGCAGGGCGCTCGCTCGGCGCCTCGCGGTTGCAGGTGCTCAAGCGGGTGATCATCCCCCTGTCGATGCCCGGATTGGTCGCGGGTGCGGCACTGATCTTCGTGCCGGTCGTCGGCTCGTTCATGGAGCCGCGCATCCTTGGCGGCCGCACCGGCACTTTTTACGGCACGGTCATCGAGGACCAGTTCGTCGCCGTGTTCAACTGGCCGCTCGGTGCGGCACTCTCCTTCATCCTGCTGGCCGTGGTGCTGGTCATCCTGGCGGTTGCCTCGCCGGTGCTGCGGAGGGCTGCATGATGGCCACGACCCGCATCCTCGAATGGCTCGGCCGCCTCTACATCTTTATGCTGCTCGCTTTTCTCTATCTGCCGATCATCATCATGGCGCTGATGTCGTTCAACGTCTCGCCCTTCTACCAATTGCCGTTCGAATGGACGACCGAATGGTACGCTTCGCTGTGGCAGAACGACCAGCTGATCGCAGCCACCTGGAACAGCGTCGAGATCGCGGTCATCACCACGATCATCTGCGTCGTGCTCGGCTCGGCGGCATCGCTGGCGCTCTATCGCTACGAGTTTCGCGGCAAGAAATTCCTGCAGGCGCTGCTGTTTCCGCCGATCGCCATTCCGTGGCTGATCACCGGCACGGCGATGCTGATTTTCTTCTTCGGCGTCGGCATCGGTCGCGGGCTGCATGCGATCCTGCTCGGCCATGTCGCACTGGCGCTGCCCTATGTCATCGTCGTCGTCTCGGCCCGGCTGCAGACCTTCGCGCCGGAGCTGGAAGAGGCGGCGCGCTCGCTCGGCGCCAACCAGTGGCAGGTGACGAGGCGCGTCACGCTGCCCTGGATCATGCCAGGCGTCATTGCCGGAGGGCTGTTTGCGTTTGCCGTGTCGTTCGACCAGTTCGTGGTGTCCTATTTCCTGGCGACGCCTGGGCAGACGACGCTACCGGTCGAAATCTATGCCGCGATCCGCAAAGGGTTCACGCCCGAGATCAATGCGGTCTCGACGATCATCATTGTCGTGTCGATGGCGCTGATGCTGCTCACGGCGCGGTTCTTCAAATTCGGCGGAGAGAAATAATGGCCGGCGTGCAGGTATCTGATGTCTCGCGCAGCTTTGGCGCTCACAAGGCGCTGGATAACGTCTCCATCGACTTCGCCGATGGCGGCTTCTATGCGCTGCTCGGGCCGTCGGGCAGCGGCAAGACCACGCTGCTGCGCCAGATTGCCGGTTTCGATTTTCCCGATTCGGGCCGCATCACCATCGGCGGCGAGAGCGTCGAGCGGGTGCCGGTCGAGAAGCGTCGCATCGGCATGGTGTTCCAGAACTATGCGCTGTTTCCCAATATGAGCGTCGCCGATAATGTCGCCTTCGGCCTGTCGGTGCGCGGCGAGGCCAAGGCGGTGATTGTCGCCGAGGTCCAGCGCTCGCTTGATCTGGTGCAGCTTGGCAAGCTTGGTGGGCGCCGGCCGCACCAACTCTCCGGCGGCCAGCGGCAGCGTGTGGCTCTCGCCCGCGCTATCGTCACCAAGCCACGCGTGCTGCTGCTCGACGAGCCGCTCGGTGCGCTCGACAAGGCGCTGCGCGTCGATATGCAGATCGAGCTCAAGCGGATCCAGCGCGAGATCGGCATCACCACCATCTTCGTCACCCACGACCAAGAAGAAGCGCTGACGATGAGCGACCGCATCGGCATATTGCGCGACGGCAGGCTGGTGCAGGAAGGGCCGCCGGAGGAGATCTATGACAGGCCGAAGAGCGAGTTCGCCGCCACCTTCCTCGGCGACGCCAACATTTTTCGCGGCGACACCACGGGCGATGGCATCCGGCTGGCGGACGGCACGGCGATTGCCGCCGGCGCGGGTGCCAAGCTTGCCGCCGGCGCCAAGGCGAGCTGCGCCGTGCGCCCCGAACGCATCCGCATCGTCACGGATGCCGGAGCACCGGATGGCACCGCCAACATGCTCAAGGGGCAGGTTTCCAAGCGCATCTTCGCCGGCAACAACAGCACCTATTTCGTCGAACGCGCTGGTCAGACGCTGAAGGTGATCGTGCAGAATACGGGTATGGAACGGCTGGCGGAAGGTCAGAATGTTGTGCTGCGCTGGTCGCCGGAGAGCACGGTGTTGATCGCCGCGAACTGATCCTTACCGGGTCTTGCCAGACCGTCCGCAATCAGGGACAGCATAGACGGGCACGACCCGGAGCATACCGATGGCCTTGGAATTGACTGCGCGCGACCGATCCGTGCTCGACGGCGAGCAAGGCCCATCCGTAGCTGCCGCCATGAAGATCCTCGTCGCTTTTTCCAATGCTGTCGGCGCAGGCAGGCTGCTCGACATTGCCGGCGCCCATATCGATGGCTGTCTCTACCACGGAAAGGCGGGGCTCGATTTCGTCGAGCGGCTGGTCGAAGGCGGTGGCCGCGTCCAGGTGCCGACGACGCTGAATGTCGGTTCGTTCGACCTCATCCATCCCGGCATGGTGAAAATGCCCGTTGCGGAAGAGGTGCCGGCGCGGCGGCTGATGAAAGCGCATCTGGAGCTCGGCTGCCAGGCGACCTTCACTTGCGCGCCTTACCAGACGCGATTTCGCCCGAGTTTCGGCGAGCAGATTGCCTGGGGCGAATCCAACGCCATCGTCTTTGCCAATTCGGTGATCGGCGCGCGCACCAACCGCTATGGCGATTTCATCGATCTGTGCTGCGCCATGACCGGACGCGCGCCGGCCTGGGGCCTGCATCTGAGCGAGAACCGGCGCGGCCGGATCCTGTTTGAGCTGGATGCTGCGGACGGCGAGCCGAGCGACAGCCTTTTCGTCGGCGTCGGGCTATTGATTGGGCAAGCGAGTGGCGACCGCGTTCCGGTGATTGCCGGCCTGCCGCGGCCGCGCGACGAGGACCAGTTGAAGGCGCTGGGGGCGGCGGCGGCAACGACAGGTGCAGTGGCGCTGTTCCATGCGGTCGGTATCACGCCGGAAGCCAGGACCCTGGATGAGGCTTTCCACGGCCACGCCCCGGAACAGACGATCCGCATCACCCGCGCCGATATCGACCATGCGCTGGCCAGGCTATCGAGTGTGCCGGATGGCGCGCCGCTGGCGGCCGTGTCGCTCGGCACGCCGCATTTTTCGCATGAGGAATGGATGCGGCTGTTGCCATTGCTGCGCGAGGCAGCACCTGGAAGGCGCATCCCGATTTACGTCAACACCGGCCGCGCGACGTTGACGCGGCTGCAGGAGGAGGGCGCGCTTGATGGCATGGAGGCGTTCGGCCTGATTCCGGTCGCCGACACCTGCACCTATGTCACATCAATCCTGGAACGCCTCGACGGCGTTGTGATGACCAATTCCGGCAAATGGGCACATTACGCGCCGGGCAATATCGGCGTGTCCGTCGCCTTCGCCGAGATGAGGGATTGCATCCGCTCTGCTGCGGCCGGGCATGTCGTGCGGAGCGCCTCATGACGCGACCGGTGGAACGAACCGGCACCTTCCAACTGGCCGGTGAGGCTGAGGGGCAGGCGCTGGTGTTTTCGCAACCGCTCAGCTTCTGGGGCGGCATCGATGCCGAGACCGGCGAGATAACAGACCATTCGCATCCCGGTCTCGGCCAGAATGTCGCCGGCAGGATCCTGGTCATGCCGAGCGGGCGCGGCTCGTCGTCTTCATCCTCGGTCCTGGCCGAGGCGATCCGCAGAGGCACGGCGCCGGCCGGTATTCTTCTGGAGCGGCCGGACCCGATCCTGGCGGTGGGCGCCATCGTTGCCGAATTTCTTTATGACATCCGCATGCCGCTGGTGGTGTGCGATATTTCGAACCTTGTCTCCGGTGATCAAATTGATATCGGCATCGGCAAAGACGGCGGGCCGATCATCAGGATTCATCCCGCCATCAATCCGGCAGCACCACGCCGCCAATAGGCAGCCGCCAGCGTTTGATCGCGACCAAGTCCCATAGTGTCGCGCCAATATTCGCGCACAATCTTGGCGGCAGCAGCTTCCGCCGCGAACCAGCCGAAGGCCGAACCGTCCTGCGGCCACGCTACCGAGCGGACAGCCTCGGCCAGCAGTCTGTCCTCACCCGCCGCCACGCCATCTCTGGTAAGCCAATGCAATTCGATGCCGGTAGCATTGGCGATCTCCTGCCGTTCACCGCTGTTGGCGATCTCGACGAAGGCAACGCCTTTTGTCTCGGCCGGCAGCGTTTCCAGCAGCCGCGCCAGCGCCGGCAAGCCGGTTTCGTCGGCGCCCAAGACATACCATTCCGCCTGCCGCACCGGACGGCCGACCGGCCCCATGATGCCGACCTTCATGCCGGGCGCCGCCTGCATCGCCCAGCTCGAGCCGACGCTGTCACCGGGATGGACGAGGAAGTCGACGTCGATGAAGCCCCTTTCCGCGTCGAGCGCGCGGATGGTGTAGACGCGCGCCACCGGGCGCCGGTCGTCGGCGGGCCAGGCCGGCAGGCCATTGCCACCGAGCACCGGCCACAGCGGATCGGGGACATCCCTGGTCGGAAACAGCATGCGGATGTGCATGCCGCCGAACTTGGCGAAACGCGAGAGATTCTCGCCGGTCAGGCGAATGCGGCGCATATGCGGAGTGAGGTCGCGAACATCCGTCACCACCATCTCGCGGAACTGGGCGAGGCTGGTTTCGCCTGAGAGATCGCCGGTCCAGACGATCTCGGGGTTTTCCTCCCTGGCGTAGACCTGTACGGCTGTGGCGAGCAGGTCCTTGATACGGGCGAGCCCGTCGCGGTCGGCAGCATTGGCCCGCATCACCAGCCGTTCCATGTCGAAAGTGGCGCCGCCGAAGGCAAAGCGGAAATCGATGCGCTGTCCCTGATGCGAAGCATCGGCCTCGAAGCTCCGCAGCCTGTCTGAGATGCTGTCCATGTAGTCCGGCAGACGCCGCAGGTTGAGCCGCGCCTCACAGGCCAGTCCACGCACCGATGCTTCGTTCATTGTCAGCCTCCGATCCTGCCGGTGAGGGCCACTTTGAAGGTGCGGCCCTTGCCTTGTTCTGTTGCCGCCGAGGTCGACCATGCGCTTTGCGGGTCGGTGTAGGCGGTGTTGAAGATGTTATCGACGCCGAAATCGAGCTTGAGGTTGTCGTTGACGCGCCAGTTGGCGAAGACATTGACCAGGTCGAAACCGTCATCGACGACCGGCACGGCGTTGGGATTGGTGCGGCTGGTGCGGGTGATCTTGCCGACGCTGAGATATTGCGCGCCGACGGTGAGCTGGTCCTCCAGCATGCGGAAGCCGATCGTGGCCGAGAAGCGGTCGAGCGGCGTGTTGTTCAGCGCCTGGCCGGAATAGACGCCGCTGACGACCTTGGCGTCGATCAGCGCGCCGGCGAGGTTCACGAAACCCCAGTTATAGTCATAGACCATCTCGGCCTCGATGCCCTTCAGGCGCGCGTCGCCGATGTTGATCGCCGTGCGCGGCAGGACGGTCAGGTCGACGTCGATATAGTCCTCGACGTCAGTGTGGAAAACGTTGACCTTGGCGCGCAGCCGATCACCCGCCGTCAGCACATCGTCATATTTCACGTTGACGCCGGCCTCCCAGTTCTTCGCCGTCTCGGGCTGCAGCAGAAGATTGGGCCGATATGTATCACCGCCGCCATGCGCGCCGCCGCCACGGAAGACATCCTGCAGACCCGGCGCCCGGTAGCCTTCGGAATAGGTGCCATAGAGCTGGAAGCCATCGAATGGCGTGACGCCGACGGTGAGGCGCGGCGACCAACGATCGCCGGAGATCGAGGCTTCCTGCGGTGACGGGATGCGCGTCTCGCCATCGAGCTGGTAGCCGTCATAGCGCATCGCCGCGATGACCTGCAGCCAGTCCCCGTAATCGCCCTGCCACTGCAGGAAGCCGCCATAGCCCAGCTGTTCGCCGGCGCCGAAATGTGCCGCTTCCGACGATGCTTCGAGGTAGTAATAGTCGAGCCCGTAGGTCAACGTGTGGGCAAGCCCCCAGGCGTCGAAGCGCGAGGAGTTCTTCACATTGAAACCTGCCGTGGCCACGTCGTAGAAGCGGAAATTGCCGATCGCCGAGGTAGGCCAGACCTGCGTCTGCTCGGCGCGGGTGCGGTTGTGATAGGCATTGGCGCTGAAGTCGATCAGCGCGTTGTCGTCGGGCTTCCAGGTATAGGTGGCGGTGTAGGTCTGGTTGGTGGTGTTGGTGTCGTAGCGGCTCAGCGTCGGCGAGGTCGAGCCGCTCGATCCGGTGATCTGGTCGTTGTAGCGCTGCAGGATGGCGCCGAGCTTCAGTTCATGGCCATCGGCCGGCCGCAGCGTCGTCTTCAGATAGCCGCTGGTCACCCGCTCGCCGGTCCATGGCACGGTGTCGCCATTGCCGTCGGTGTAGCTGTCGCGGTCGCGGTAGATGAGGTTGCCGATGATGTCGGCGTCGTCGCTGAAGCGGTAGGCGCCGGTGGTGCTGGTGGTGAAGCCGTCGCCATTATCCTCATAGCCGAGCTTTTCGCTCAGCGCCCAGCGCTCATCCTTCTTGAGGAAGTCGCCGGCATCCTTGGTCTCGAAGGAGACGACGCCACCGATGCCGCCCGAACCATAAGCATTCGACACCGGACCGCGAATGACGGTGGCTTCCTTGATCAGGTCGGGTTCGACATAGAACGAGCCAGAGCCATGACCGACGCGCCAGTAGTCCTGGCGGGCGCCATCGAGGGTGACGACGACGCGGCCATATTGCTCCAGGCCGCGGATGTTGATGGCGGTTGCGGGATCGTCGCCATTCATCGATGCGGCGACGCCCGGCGTGGTGCGGAAGATGTCGGCGGCTGTGTCGGGCTGAATGCGGTCGAGTTCGTCCTGATCGACGGCGCTGATGGCGGCCATCGATTCGATCACCGCCGTCTTGATCATCGTTGCCGAGATGGTGATCACGTCGAGCATCGTCGCCGGCTGGTTCTGCGCGACACTGGCCGGCGCCAAGCGGCCGGTCTTGGCGGCGGCCTTTTTCTCCGGGTCCTGTTCCTGCGCGCTGGCAAAAGGCACGGCGCAGAGGCCGAGCACGAAGGCGAGCGCGGTGCTCGCCATCAATGTCGTGTTTGTTGTCGTTGTCATGCAGCCCCCAAGCAAAAGCAAAACTGCTGGCGGTGGCTGAACGGCCTTGGCTGGCATGATGGAAAATCCCTCGACCAGGCAGGTCAGGGCATGGGTCACATATTAAAACATGATGACGTAAGTCAACTTTAAATTTATAGCTGACCATCATCGAGAAGCATCTGGCACGGGAACAGCGGCATGGTCGGCAGTTTAGGCGAAGGCAAGATGACCCACTGGTCGCAACTGGGCAGGATCGCGGCGGTGCTGCTTCTGGCACTGTCGGTGCTGGCGCCTTCCTGCGGCTTCAAGGTGCTGGCCGCCGAGACCGTTGTCGATGCGCAGGGGCGAACCGTCGCGCCGGGCGCAGCGACCCGGATCGTGACGCTCGGCTCTGACGTCACCGAGATCGTCCACGCGCTGGGCGCCGGCGGGCAAATCGTCGCTATCGATCGCGGCAGCAAATATCCGCCTGAAGTCGCGCAAAAACCCAATGTCGGCTATCGCCGCCAGCTTTCGGTCGAGGGGTTGGCCAGCCTGCGCCCCGACCTGATTCTGGCCGCCGAAGACAGCGGGCCTCCTGAAGCGGTCGAGGTGCTGAAGTCGCTGGCGATCCCGATCGTCTTCGTCCCACAGGACAACACCCCGCAAGGCATCGAGCGCAAGATCACACTGATCGCCGCCAGCCTTGGGCTCGAGGACAAGGGCAAGGTGGTTTCCGCCGAGGTGCTCACCGCCTTTCAGACGGCAGCCGATCTGGCGGCAAAAATCCCGCCGGAGCGGCGCAAGAAGGTGGTGTTCTTCCATGGCCTTGTGAAGCTGAGCGCTGCCGGCGCGGGTACCTCGGCCGACGCCATCATCCGCTATGCCGGCGGCCTCAACCCGATGGACATCGTGCAGGGCTACAAGGCGGCGTCAGAGGAAAAGCTGATCGAGATGGCACCTGATGTCATCCTGATGATGGGCGACGGCAAGGGCGGGCCGACGGCCGAGCAGGTGTTCGGCAACCGCGCGCTGGCGGCAACGCCGGCGGCGGCCAACAAGGTGCTGGTGGTGCTCGATGGCGCCTACATGATCGGCTTCGGCCCGCGCACATCAGATGCGATCCGCGACCTGGCGAAGGCGCTCTATCCCAAGGGATAATCATGCCGTGATGGTGGCAGCAGGGTCGCCCGCGATGACATCGTCTCGCGGGCGACCCTGCTGCCTGCCATAAAACCTCATCCGTCCGGATTTCTCCGGATCGGCTCCTGCTCGAACAAACGTGCCGATTCGGCCTGAAACATTGGGACGATATTCTAAGCCGCGCGATTGACCGCGAATGCGCTCTCCAGCCTATAATTATACTAAATTCATAGACTAACTGCGGACGTTCGAGCGCTCGCACCTTGGCCTGTGAAAATGGTTGCACAAGGGAGCGCATCGATGCCGAAGACAGAGTCCAATCCGATCGACCTCGGCACAAGGGCCGCCGACTTCCTGTTGCCCGACGCGCAAGGCGTGCTGCACGGCCTCGCCGATTTCGACGCCAAGCCGGCCTTGCTCGTCGCCTTTATCTCCAACCGCTGTCCGTTCGTCGTGCTGATCCGCGAGCAGCTTGCCGCTTTCGCCAGGGATTATGCGGGCAAGGGGCTGCAAGTGGTGGCGATCAACGCCAATGACCATGAGGCGCATCCGGAAGAGACGCTCGCCCGCATCGGCGAGGAAGCCGAAAAATTCGGCTATTCCTTCCCCTATCTCAAGGATGCGTCGCAGCAGACGGCGAAAGCCTATGGCGCGGCTTGCACGCCCGACTTCTTCCTGTTCGGCACTGATCGGCGGCTCGCCTATCACGGCCAGTTCGACGATGCGCGGCCAGGCAACGGCAAGCCGGTGACAGGTGCCGATCTGCGCGCTGCGGTCGACACGGTGCTGGAGGGCGGCCGGCCCGTCGCAAGCCAGGTGCCGTCGATCGGCTGCAACATCAAGTGGAGCACCGGCAACGAGCCGGTCTGGTCTTCCAGCGCGGCGCGCGCGGCCTAGCGCCGGCCTCGACTTCATTCGCTAGGTATCCATGCCCAAGCCGCAAAGATCCGCTTCCGACAGTTTGCACCTCCAGGCCGACGTTCTGGTGCTGGGCGGCGGTCCGTCGGCCGCCTGGGCGGCTGTCGCTGCGGCCGAGAGCGGCGCCAAGGTGGTGCTGGCCGACAAAGGCTATCTCGGCACCAGTGGCGCCACCGCGCCCTCCAACACCGGCACCTGGTGCGTGCCGCCGGGCGACAACAGGCATGCCGTGGTCGAGCGACGCTGGCAGCGCACCGGCGAACTCGCCGACCCGCGCTGGATGCTGCGCTGCGTTGACACCGCCTACCGCAACCTGCTCAGGCTCTCCGAATGGGGCTATCCCTTCCCGAGCGAGGATGACGGCCGGCTCTACATCGCCAATCTGCGCGGCCCGGACTACATGCGCTTCATGCGCCGCCGCGTGCTTTTGGCCGGCGTCACCGTCCTCGACCATCATCCCGCGCTCGAACTTTTGTCGGACGGCGATGCCATCGTCGGCGCCGCCGGTGTCGCCAGGCAGATCGGCCAGGATTGGCGCGTCGACGCCAACGCGGTGGTGCTGGCGACCGGTGGCTGCGCTTTCCGCGAACGCATCCTCGGCGCCACCGGGCTGACCGGCGACGGCTATCTGATGGCGGCGGAAGCCGGCGCCAGCCTGTCTGGCATGGAGTTCACCGGCAAGTACACGCTGGCGCCCTACGGCTCCTCGTTGAACAAGGGGCTGCCGTTCCGCTGGGCGTCGTTCCATCGCGAAGATGGCTCTCCGATCGTCGGGCCGACCGGCGAGCCGTTGCGTAACGGCATCGGCGACCGCGAGGAAGAGGTGGCGCGTGCGCTGATCGACGGCCCGGTCTATGCGCGGCTCGATCAGGCCGAACCGGCGCTGCAAGGCTGGCTGCGCCAGGGCCAGCCGAACTGCTTCGTGCCTTATGACCGCGTCGGCATCGACCCGTTCAGCGAGTTGTTCCGCATCACCCTGCGTGCCGAAGGCACGGTGCGCGGCACCGGCGGCATAGACATCGTCTCCGACGATTGCGCCACCGGCGTGCCCGGCCTCTATGTCTCCGGCGACGCCGCCAGCCGCGAGATCATGACCGGCGCCATGTCTGGCGGCGGCGCCGTTAATTCATCCTGGGCACTGGCCAGCGGCTGGTGGGCCGGCAAGGGCGCCTCGACCCATGCCAAGCGCCGGACCGGCAAGGCATTCCGCAGTGCAGCGCAGTCGCTTGGCCAAGCCGGGTTGCGTCCCGCATCACCGCCGCGTGCCGACATCTCGGCAGGCGAAGTCATCGAGGCGGTGCGCAACGAGGTGACGCCGCTCGACAAGAATTTCTTCCGCACAGGCGAGGGCCTGGAGAAGAGCAGCGAGCGGCTGGAGAGTGTCTGGCGCGACGTGCGCGACCATCTGCAAGGCGAGGGGCTGGACCGGGTCCGCGCCCGAGAGGCAGCTTCGATCGCCGCGGCCGGGCGCTGGTCCGTGGCCGCAGCGCTGCACCGCACCGAGAGCCGCGGCATGCATCGCCGCACCGATTTGCCGGGCAAGAGCCCGGCCTTCGCGCACCGGCTGGTCATCACCGGTGTGGATGCGTTCCGCATCGCAGGCGCGCCAGAGCGGCTGGCGGAGCTGGCGTCATGATCGAGATCGTCTCGGCCACGCGCTGCGTCGAATGCGACATCTGCGTCAAGGTGTGTCCGGCCAACGTCTTCGACGCGACCGACAATGGCGTGCCGGTGATCGCTCGCCAGGAGGACTGCCAGACCTGCTTCCTCTGCGAAATCTATTGCCCGACCGACGCGCTTTATGTGGCCGAGTTCGCCGAAGGGCCGACCGGCATCACGGAAGCTCAGGCCGACGCCCGGCAGCTGTTCGGCTCCTATGCCCGCGCGCTTGGCTGGAAGCGCGGCAAGGCCGGCGGCTCGGAATTCGACCCGACGCACCGCATCCGCGTGGCGCAGTGAATCGATCGGAGACAGATATGGACCGTATCGTCGTCAGTGACATCAGCAAGACCTTCCAGCTCAAGCCGGGGCAGTTCGTCACCGTCGACGGCGAGGCGACCGACCGTGTCACCGTGCTCGACGGCGTCGATCTTTCCATCCGCAAGGGCGAGTTCATCACGCTGGTCGGACCCAGCGGCTCGGGCAAGTCGGTGCTGCTCGACATCATTGGCGGGCTGACGCAGGCGACCGGCGGCGATGTCCAGCTCGACGGCCGGCGCATCACCCGGCCCGATCCAAAGACCGGCTATGTCTTCCAGCAATATGCGCTGTTTCCCTGGCGCACGGCGCTCGCCAACATCGAATATGCGCTGGAGGTGCGCGGCGTGGCCAAGGCAGAGCGCACGACGACGGCCCGCCATCTGTTGGCGCTGTTCGGCCTTGCCGGTTTTGAGGACCGTTTTCCCAACCAGCTTTCCGGCGGCATGCAGCAGCGTGTGGCGATCGCGCGTGCGCTGGCCAGCAACCCGGAAGTGCTGCTGATGGACGAGCCGTTTGCAGCGCTCGACCAACAGACGCGCGAGCTTCTGCAAGGCGAGCTGCTGCGAATCTGGGGCAAGATCAACACGACTGTCATTTTCGTCACCCACTCGATCGACGAGGCGATCTTCCTCGCCGACCGGGTGGTGGTGATGACGGCGCGCCCGGGCGCGGTGAAGGAGATCATCGACATCGACCTGCCACGGCCGCGCGACGGCGACATCCGCGCCAGCGCCGAATTCAATCTATATCGCGCTCGCGTCTGGGACGTGCTGCGCGACGAGGTCAACAAGGCGCAGAAGGACTGGACCCTGTCGCCAGCCTTCAGCCACTGAGGAACTGGACCCATGGTCTATCTGACCGAGAAGTTTGGCACCGCTGGAGCGCTTCACCTGTTTGCCGGCGCTGGCGAAACGGTAGCCGCCGCGAGAGTCCCCGCTATCAGGGCCCACAGTGCCAAAGCCCGCCGCAAGAAAGCGAGCCACGGCACCTTTGTCTACGGCCTGCCGCTGCTCGGCCTGTTCTTCCTGCTGTGGGAGATCGCTCCCCGGCTCGGCTGGCTGAACCGGATCTTCTTTCCGCCGCTGAGCGAAGTGCTGATCGCCTGGTGGGCGCTGCTCGCTTCGGGCGTGCTGATCGAGCATATTGGTATCAGCCTGCAGCGTGCTGCGATCGGCTTCGCACTCGGCGTGGTGGTGGCCATCCCGCTCGGTCTGTTGATGGGGCGCTATTCGCTGTTCGAGAAGGTTTCCGACCTTCTGGTGCAGACGCTGCGCAACACCTCGCAATTCGCACTGCTGCCGGTGTTCATCCTGCTGCTCGGCATCGGTGAGGAATCGAAGGTGGCGATCACCTTCTACTCCTCGGTTTTCTTTCTCCTCGTCAACACGATCAGCGGCGTCAAGTCAGTCGATCCACTGCTGATCAAGGCGGCGCGCTCGATGGGGACGTCCGATTTCGACCTGTTCCGGAAAGTCATCCTGCCGGCCAGCATTCCCTCGATCGTCGCCGGCGCCCGGCTGGCGGTGAAATCCTCGCTGTTCGCGGTCATCGGCGCCGAGATGCTGGCGGCCAAATCTGGCCTCGGTTTCCTCATCCAGAACTCGCAGCTGATGATGGAAACGGCCGACATGTATGCCGGCATCCTGACGCTCACCGTCATCGGCCTGACCGTCAACTACCTGCTCGTCTGGTTCGAGCGCCGGGCGACAGCCTGGAAAGGCCAGTCCGAGACCTCGCTCATCTGAGCCGCCCATTCATTCCAACCAGGAAGGATTTTTCCCATGCCCAGCATTCCATTCGATGCACTTCGCCGGCTGCTGCTGAAGGGCGCGATTGCCGTCGTCATCGGCCTTGGCGGCATGCCTGCCTTCGCGCAGGACAAGCCTGACATCATTCGCATCGGCAGCACGGCGCCGGGGCATCTCAAATTCATCCTCGCCCAGAAGGATGGCTGGTGGGAGAAGGAGTTCGCCAAGGACGGCATCAAGGTTGAACTGGTGACTTTCAACGGCGGCTCGGAAGCGACGACGGCGCTGGCGACCGGCGCGATCGAGTTCGCCTATACTGGCAACAACCCGGCGCTGCGCGTCGCTGCGTCCGGCGCCGATGTCAAGCTGATCGGCCTGTCGAGTTATGTGAAGGCCGGCGGTTCCTATATCGTCGTCAAGACCGACTCGCCGTTGAAGACGCTGCAGGATCTCAGGGGCAAGAAGGTCGCCTATCTCACCGGCACGGTGCGGCATTCGAACTTCAGCAAGGCACTGAACAGCGTCGGCCTGACCATCAATGACGTCGAAGGTCTGAACCTGCCGTTCGAGGCATCCGGCCCGGCGTTGCTGCGCGGCGACATCGACGCCATCGTCGAGACGGATTCGACGGCGGCCAAGCTGGTCGACACCGGCGAGGCGCGCGTCCTGTTCGACACCAGCACGCATCCCGAATGGAATGTGCCCAACGTCATCTCGGTCAACGGCGCCTTCGCGGCGAAATATCCCGATCTGGTCAAGCGGCTGCTGAAGGTCGATATCGAGATTTCGCGCTGGGCCGACGCCCATCCAGACGAGACGATCAAGACCTTTGTCGAGGCGACCAAGTCGTCGGAAAAATCCGTCCGCAAGACCTATGCCGACGGGGTGTTCCATCAGGATCCGAAGCTCACGGACGACGCGATCGCCGCCTTGCGGGGCGAGGAGAAATTCATGGCCAGCGCCGGACTGCTGAAGGGCTCGATCGACTATGGCAAATGGATCGACAAGAGCTTTGTCGATGGCGCCGCGGCTGAAGTCGCTGCCGTCCAATAGACCAGAAGCATCGAGCGGGGCGGGCGCTTTACCGCGCCGCCCCGTTCGTCTGGTCCGTCAAATCTCCGGGATGTTCTCCTTGAAGATCACCTGCAGCCTTGGCTGGTGCAATTCGTAGGGCAATCCCCGGACCGCATGGGTCAAGGTGTTGAGCGCTTCGCGGGCCTCGACGCGCGGATTCTGGTCGATGACCGCGTCGAGCGTGCCGTCGAGCAGAAGATCCTTGGTGCCGTCCGTCACCTCATGGCCGAGGAAGACCATGGACTGGGCGCGGCCGCGCTCCTTGAGCGCGCGGGCGATGCCGGTGTTGCCGGCGCCGACATTGTAGATCGCGGCAAGGTCGGGGTGCCGCTCCAGCAGGGCCGATGCCTCCGAATAGGCCTTCTCGCGGTCGTCGAGCATTTCGCGCATCTCGACGATCTGCAGATTGGGTGATTCCTCGGTCAGTACGTGGCGGAACCCCATCTCGCGTTCTTCGTGGCCGCGATAGGACAGCGAGCCGGCGAACAGCGCCACCTTGCCCGGATGCCCCGATCCCATGAAGCGGTTGAGCAGATAGCCGGCCAGCCGCCCGGCGGCGCGGTTGTCGATGCCGATATAGGCGACCCTGGGCACATGCAGGATGTCGGAAGCGATGGTCACCACCTTGATGTCGTTGGCCGACAGGGAGCGGATCGCTTCGCGCACCGTCGGATGGTCGAGGGCGATGACGCCGACGCCTTGCGTCTGTCCGCGCAGATCCTGCAGCAGGCGAGCGAGCCGGTCAGGATTGAAGCCCTCTATGGTGGCGATATGGACATCGAGGTCGGGCCGCGCCAGAGCCTGTGCCTCGATGTGGCGGTGCAGCATCTTGATGAAGGAATTGGTGCCGGCCGGCAGGGCGAAGTCGAGCCGGATGACCTCGCCGGGCGAGGGCCGTGGCGGCGCGCCGTTCGGGCCTTCGGCGATGTAGCCGAGGCGCTGCGCCATTTCGAGCACGATTTCCCGCGTGCGCGCCCGCACGCCGGGCCGGTTGTTGAGCACGCGGTCGACGGTGGCGGCCGAGACGCCGGCCTCCCGGGCTATGTCAGTCAGGGTGGAACGCACCGTCTTTCATCTCCTGCATGCGTCGGATCGGCTGGTGACGACTTCCGCGTCATCGGCGATTCTGATGGGAAATGATGTATCCGCCCTTGGCCGATGCGCAAGCCGCCGCGCTAAATCAAATGTCCCGGCAGGGCTGCGCGGGGCCGGGAAGGGTCGGGTGCCCTCAAATTGAGGCATCCGGCTTGACGGAGGGATCCCGTTTTTGTGCATTTCCTTGCCCATTGCAATGTTATGATGTGTTCTGATTATTTATGATGTTGACAGCCTTGCCCTGCTGCCGTCAATATCCCTCATAAGGGTCGTGGAGGAAACGTGGCCCTGAGGGAGGAGTTTCAATGTCTGACTTGATCCGCATCTCGCGGCGCCGGCTGCTGGCATCCGGAGGAAAGGCGGCTGTGATCATGGCCGCCGCTGGTATCGCACCCCAATTCATCCGTCCCGGCCGCGCCTATGCGGCCGACGCGCTGGCGCCCGGCATGATCGGCGGCCCGACGGGCTTCGATGGAGCCGAGCGCTACCAGTATGGCGCCGACACGCCGGAAGGCCGTGCCATCGAGGCAGCCAAGGCGCTGAAGGGCGCCGGCAAGGCGCCAGCCAAGATCGTGCTCGGCCTGTCCGACGGCTCGATCGGCCAGCTCACGCAGCCATTCCCGGCCGGTGCGCCGTCGATCAAGGATCTGTGGGAAAAGGAAACCGGCATCGCGATCGAAATCGTCGGTTTGCCGAACGGCCAGGAATTCACCAAGACGATGCAGGACATCTCCACCAAGGGTGGGGCCTACGACATCTACTCGACCGAATGGAACCGCCTCGGCGACCTCGCCGAAACCGGCGGCATCGCCAAGCTCGACGATTTTGTCGCGCAGCATAAGCCCGAATGGGACGATCCCGTCAGCGGCTATGTCAACGGCGCCAAGGGCGTGTCGCTGCTCAACAAATACCGCGGCTCGAACTATGGCGTGTCGCTGGATGGCGACTTCCAGACCTGGGTCTACCGCACCGATCTGTTCGGCGACGAAGCCGAGAAGAAGGCCTTCAAGGACAAATACGGATACGATCTGGCGCCGCCGAAGACCTGGAAGCAGCATGGCGACATCGCCGCCTTCTTCCAGCGCCCGGACAAGGGCCTGTTCGGCTCGACCGACCTGCGCAATCAGGGCTGGGGCTATACTAACTGGTATCAGCGCTATGTCTCGATGGCTTCGCCCAACCAGTTCCTGTTTGGCGATGACGGCAAGCCGATGATCAATTCCGAGCAAGGCATCGCCGCCACCAACGAATATGTCGCTTCGCTCGCGCATCATTCGCCGGATGCGATCTCCTGGGGTTGGCCGGAGCAATACGGCAACTTCGCCAAGGGTGGTGCGGCGATGACCTGCGCCTTCTCCAACCTGCCGAAATTCCTCGACAATGCCGGCAACAAGGATTCAGCCGTTACCGGCAAGCTCGGCTCGATGCTGCCGCCCGGCCGCGAGATCGACGGCAAGCTGATCAGCCGTTCCGTGCTGTGGTTCTCGCTGACCGGCATGGTCTCGTCGCAGTCGAAGAACCAGGAGGTCGCCTATCTCCTGCTGCAATGGCTGGGCTCGGCCCGCATCTACGCCTGGATGAGTGCCAACCCCGGCGGCTATCTCGATCCGTTCCGGCTTTCGGATTTTTCCGATCCGCTGGTGCGCCAGACCTATCATGCCTACCACATGGACGTGGTGCGCGAGACGGTCGCGCGCACCGTGCCGACCATCAACTATCCCGGCGCGACAGCCTTCCACAATGCGCTCGACGAGAACCTCATGGCGGCACTGACCAAAGCCAAGACATCAGAGCAGGCGATGGCCGACACCGAGGCAGAGTGGAAGAAAATCGCCCGGCGTACCGGCGAGGACAAACTGCTCGAAGCCATCAAGACCAACAAGGAGGCCTGGCCGACAGTTCTTGATCCAATCGTCTGATCCTTCTCCCTGGATCATATCGAAGGAGGGGAGGAGCTTGCTTCTCCCCTCCGCCCACAACGCCACCAGCAAAGCCGCCAGATGAAGCGTTCCGTTCCTTTCCTGATATTCCGCTATGCCGCGATCTTCGCGGCCATGGCGGTGACGCTGGTGCCGATCCTGTGGATGGTGTCGATGGCCTTCAAGCCGATCGCCGAATGGTCGGCGACCGGCGCCGACCTGACCTGGTGGCCGAAGAACCCGACGCTCAGCAATTTCCGTTTCGTCTTCGGCGAGTCGACCAACAATTTGATCGTCGCGCTCGACCGTAACGCTCTGAAGCCGATCCTCGCATCGCTGCTGTCGGCGGTTTTCGGCACGGTGATCGCCATGTCGGCGGGCACAGCCGCGGCTTATGGGCTGTCGCGTTTCGGCTCCGGCCAGAACCTGCCGCTGGCGCTGATCCAGCTCAGGATCTTTCCGCCGATGGCGGTCATGATCCCGGTGATGATC
>NZ_RZQL01000230.1 GCF_003997935.1 Mesorhizobium sp. M7A.F.Ca.US.006.01.1.1 | reverse complement strand
CCGCAAGCTGATGACAAGCTGCGCGCGGACGCATGCAGGCAGCTCTTTTTGTCGGGCCAGCCTGAAAGCGGGCAGCGTTCCGGCCGATTCGATGCTATTAGGCCTGTCGCGATTGTGGATGGCAGGCAGCGAAGGCGGTGTTGAAACATGGCTAAGACCGATATTGCGCGGCGCGTCTACAACCACACCTGGAAGCTCGATCCGATCGTGCGCAGCCTGCTCGACACGGATTTCTACAAGCTTTTGATGCTGCAGATGATCTGGGGCATGTATCCCAAGGTCGACACCACCTTCTCGCTGATCAACCGCACGACGTCGGCGCGCCTTGCCGACGAGATCGACGAGGGCGAACTGCGCGAGCAGCTCGATCACGCCCGCACGCTGCGCTTCTCCAAGAAGGAGATGATCTGGCTCGGCGGTAACAATTTCTACGGCCGCAAGCAGATCTTCGAGCCTGAGTTCCTCGCCTGGCTGGAAGGCTTCCGGCTGCCCGAATATGAGCTGTCGAAGCGCGACGGGCAGTATGAGCTGACCTTCAGCGGGCCGTGGATGTACACCACGCTGTGGGAAATCCCGGCGCTCGCCATCATCAACGAACTCCGATCGCGCGCGGCGATGCGGGCGTTCGGCCCTTTCGCGCTCGACGTGCTCTATGCCCGCGCCAAGTCCAAGATGTGGGCCAAGACCGAGCGGCTGAAGGCGCTGCCCGGCATCCGCATCTCGGACTTCGGCACGCGCCGGCGCCATTCCTTCCTGTGGCAGCGCTGGTGCGTCGAGGCGCTGAAGGAAGGCATCGGCGAAGCGTTCACCGGCACCTCCAACGTGCTTCTGGCCATGGACAACGACCTCGAAGCGCTCGGCACCAACGCACATGAGCTGCCGATGGTGTTCGCCGCCCTCGCCGACTCGGAAAAAGAGCTGAGGCAGTCGCCCTACAAGGTGCTGCAGGACTGGCAGCGTTACTATGGCGGCAATCTCTTGATCGTGCTGCCCGACGCCTTCGGCACCGCCTCCTTCCTGCGCGACGCGCCGGACTGGGTGGCCGACTGGACCGGCTTTCGCCCCGACAGCGCGCCGCCGATCGAAGGCGGCGAAAAGATCCTGTCCTGGTGGCGCGACAAGGGCAAGGATCCCAGGCAGAAGTTGTTGATCTTCTCCGATGGGCTCGAGGTCGAGACGATCGAAGAGACCTATCGCCACTTCAAAGGCAAGGTGCGCATGTCCTTCGGCTGGGGCACCAATCTGACCAATGATTTCGAAGGCTGCGCGCCGACGGAAACCAACAGCCTGGATGCCATATCGCTGGTCTGCAAGGTCACCGAGGCCAACGGCAGGCCAGCGGTCAAGCTTTCCGACAACCCGGCCAAGGCGACGGGCGACGAGAAAGAGATCGAGCGGTATATCAGGATTTTTGGCGAGAAGGACCGCGTGGAGCAACTGGTCAAGGTGTGAGGGGTGACCACGTCAGCCAAGACGGCAATCTTGGATAGGATGAGTTCCTTCACGCCCCCCTCTGTCCTGCCGGACATCTCCCCTACGAGGGGGGAGATTGCGTCCTCATATTTGCTTTCGCCAATCTCCTGCGTTGCTAGGGTAGAGCCGGCGGTGAAACTGGCAATCTCCCCACCTGTGGGGGAGATGTCCGGCAGGACAGAGGGGGGCGCCGTAGAGCGCCATCACCTATCGTTGGCTTTGTTGCTTACGGCCGCATCGCTCATATTGCCCACCCCAGCCTTCCCCCACGCCTCCGATCGCGGCCACGTCCTGCTCCTGCCGACCGGCTACTATCTGGTCGGCGGCGCCTTCGCCGTAGCCGTCAGCTTCCTCGTTCTGGCGCTGCTGCCTGCGGATTCGCTTGACCGCTTCTGGCGCCGACGCCTGCCGCTGTTCACCTTCGGCGAAAGCGCTCGCATCACCTTCAGCCTGATATCCTTTGCCGGCTTTGCAATTCTCATCACCGCCGGCCTTTTCGGCAGCCGCGACCCACTGTCCAATCCTCTGCCACTGGTGATCTGGACACTGTTGTGGGCCGGTGTCACGCTGCTGCAAGGCGTCTTCGGCGACCTCTGGTCATGGCTGACCCCCTGGTATGGACCATGGCGTCTCGCCTCGCGCCTGTTCGGAACCGGGGATCACGGAGCATGGCGCCTGCCCCGATGGGTCGGCTGCTGGCCGGCTGTCATCCTGTTTTTCGCCTTTGCCTGGTTCGAACTCATCGATCACGCGCCCGACGATCCAGCGCGGCTGGCCTTGGCCGCCGGCCTCTACTGGCTGTTCACTTTCTTGACCATGCTGGCGTTCGGCTATCGCGCCTGGAGCCGCAGCGGAGAATTCCTGACGGTCTTCTTTTCGATGGTGGCGCGTTTCGCAATCGTGGAACGGAACGAGCATGGCCGGCTTGCGCTTTGCTGGCCGGGCGCCAAACTGCTCGCCGCGGAGCCGCTGCCGCCCAGCGGCATGGCTTTCCTGCTGCTCGCTCTGTCGTCGGTATCCTTCGACGGGCTGTCGAAAACCTTCTTCTGGCTCGGCCTGTTCGGCATCAACCCGCTCGAATTTCCCGGCCGCACCGCAGTGATCGGCAGCGGCACTTTCGGGCTCGTCCTGACGTTCCTGCTGCTGGCGGCGGTTTTTCTTCTTGCGGTCTGGCTAGGCCAGCGACTTGCCGGTCCCGATCGGCCGTTTGGCCAGGCGGCGGGGCTGTTGGTCTGGTCGATCGTGCCGATCGCGATCGCCTATCATGTCGCGCACTACCTGACGGCACTGCTGGTCGACGGCCAGTATGCGTTGGCCGCCCTGTCCGATCCGTTCGCGCTGGGCTGGAATCTGTTCGGCACCGCCGACATGCAGATCGAGGCCGGCATCGTAGCCGGGGCGGACTCGGCGTGGTGGTTGTGGAATGTCCAGGCCAGCGCCATCATCCTTGGCCACGTGCTCGCCGTCCTCGTCGCCCACGGCTTAGCCTGGCGCCTGCACCCGCAGCCTTCCCGCGCAGCCCTCAGCCAGTTCCCGCTTACCTTGCTGATGATCGCCTACACCGTCTTCGGCCTCTGGTTGCTTGCCACGCCGACCACCGGATGAGAAAAGGACGGCCTCGATATCGTTGGGGAAGCTCGCTTGCCACATCAAGGCTTTGGTGATTTAGTTTGTACACATGCAATTTTTTGCGTCCTCTGAGCGAGGATGCCGAAGCCGCCTTATCGTTGGTCAAAACTGAAAAACAGGGGAACGAACATGGCTGACAAGAACGGATTTTTCGACCTCTCCAAGACTGCCCTGACCCGCCGCACGGCGCTGAAGGGGTTAGCCGCAGGCGCCGGCCTCGGCCTGGCCCCCGGCTTCGTCCGCTATTCCCAGGCGCAGAGTTCAGCGCCGATCAAGATCGGCTTCCAGTCACACCGCACCGGCATCGGCGCCGCCTATGGCCGCTGGTACGAGAAGACCACCGCTGCCGCGGTCAAGGCGATCAACGCCGCTGGCGGCATCAACGGCCGCCAGGTCGAGGTGATCATCGAGGATGACGGCACCGATCCCGGCCGTGGCGCCGAGGTGGTCGGCAAGTTCGCCACCCAGCACAAGACCGACATCGTCTTCGGCACGCTGTTCTCGCATGTCGTCATCGGCTCGGCGCCCGCCGCCGGCGAAAACAAGATGCCCTATTTCGTCGTCAGCGAAGGCCATCACGTCGCCTCGACCAAGCTGAACCGCTATGTCTTCCAGCCCGGCATCACCGACGTGAAGAGCCAAATCCAGTCGATGGCACCGTGGATCGCGGCCAATGCCGGCAAGAAGGTGACGCAGATCTTCCCGGATTTCGCCTTCGGCTACGACCACCGCGACTACCTGCCGCCGGCACTGAAGGCACAGGGCGGCGAGGTCATCGCGCAGATCGCCATCCCGCCGACGGAATCGTCCTTCACCAAATACTTCCCGCAGATCCCGACCGAGACCGAGGTGATCTACCACGTCATGGTCGGCCCGGCCGTGCTCACCTTCGTCAAGGAGCTCGGTGAGTTCTACGGCTCCAACCGGCCGCAACTGTTCGGCTTCATCGATTCGCTCGAAGCCACCGACATCAACAGCCCCGGCCTCGAATTCCTCGACGGCAGCCATTTCTGGGAAGGCTCGCCGCGCTACGCGCAGCCCGATGACAGCGAAGCGCAAAAGGCCTATCGCGCCGCCGTGGGCATCGACGACAATGGGGCGGCCGTCGGCGACCCCAAGGACGTCTCCACCGCAGCCCACATGTTCGGCTGCTGGGAAACGCTCTACGTCGTCAAGAAGGCGATGGAGGATGCAGGCTACAAGGGACCGGAAGACCGTGCCAAGCTGGTCGAGGCGACCGAAGCGCTGACCGAGTTCGCCGAGGGTCCGGAGCATCCACAGGGACCGAAAACCTTCAACGGCAAGATCCACCAGTGCTTCGGCATCCAGAACATCTCCAAGGTCGAAGGCGGCAAGCTGAAGGTCGTGCACAAGACCAAGATCGAGGACGGGCTTTACGAGGCCGAGGGGGATTATACGACGCAGGCGCTGTGAGGCTTAGCTTCAGCAGCGTGAGCGCCAAGGCACCCCCCTCTGGCCTGCCGGCCATCTCCCCCTCAAGGGGGGAGATGGGAAGTTTCTGCGCCGGCGGACACCTACCTACCTCGGCAACTGGCGAAAGCCGGCCCGACAGCCAATCTCCCCCCTTGAGGGGGAGATGCCCGGCAGGGCAGAGGGGGGTGCGCCTCGCGCCTGCCTTGGGCGTGTAGCATGCACTTCGGTCCCCACCTCCTCCTCGCCGCCCTCGAAGGCCTCGTCACCTCAGCCGTGCTGGCGCTGACGGCGCTTGGGCTGTCGCTGGTGTTCGGCGTCATGCGGGTGGTCAATGTCGCGCATGGCGAGTTCTTCATGCTGGGTGCGGTGCTCGCCTGGGCGATCTCGACGGCGATCGGCGGCCATCCGGCGCTTGGCTTCCTGGCGGCGCTGGTGATTGCGCCGCTGATCGTCGGCGCCATTGCGCTCATCGCCGAGCGGCTGGTGCTGCGCCGGCTGAACTACAATCCGGAAGCCACGATCGTTGCCACCATCGGCATGCTCTACATCATCCAGCAGCTGGCACTGACCTTCTACGGTCCGGAGGCGCGGCCGGTGGAGCCGCCTTTCAACTACCGCATCCTTTTGCCGTGGTTCGGCTATTCCGGCTACAAACTGTCTGTTGTCGCCGCTTCCGCGCTTCTCTTGACCGCGACATGGCTGGTGCTGACGCGCACCCGGATCGGCCTCGTCATGCGAGCCACGCAGTATGACAGCGAGACGGCGCAAGCCTTCGGCATTCCTGTCGGCCGGGTCTATGGCGGCGTCTTCGCGCTTGGCGCCATGCTGGCGGCCATAGCGGCGGTGCTGATCGTGCCGATCAGCCAGGCGCATTATCTGATGGGGCAGGATCCGCTGCTGCTCTCCTTCATCGTCGTCATCATCGGCGGCCTCGGCTCGCTGCGCGGCACGGTCGTCGCCGCTGTGCTGATAGGCCTCTCCGACGGTATCATCTCGATGTTCTTCTCGCCGACTTTGGCCAAGATCATCGCAACGCTGCTCGTCGCCATGGTGCTTGTGTTCCGCCCGCAAGGCCTGTTCGGGACGGCATCGCGATGAGCGAAGCTTCGCCGGCAAAGGCTTATGCCCTGCATCTCGGCGTCATCGCGCTGCTGTTCATGCTGAGCTTCCTTTTGCCGGAGTATTATCACGGCCTGCTTGCCCGCATCATGGTGCTGGCGGTCTTTGCCATGGGCTACAACATGCTGTTCGGCTATGTCGGCCTGCTCAGCCTCGGTCATGCGATGTTCTTTGCCGCCGGGCTCTATGGCGCCGGCCTGGCTATCATCCAGCTCGGCTGGAGCGTACCAGCGGCATTCGCCTCGGGCCTCGGCTGTGGTGTTGTTGTTTCACTCGTGATCGGCCTGCTGGCGTTGCGCACCACGGGCGTCGCCTTCATGATCGTCACCATGATGTTCGCTCAAGTGTTCTACCTCCTCATCCTCTATTTCGCGACATGGACCGGCGGCGACCAGGGCATGGTCGTGCCGCAGCCGGCGCGGGTGCTCAGCTTTGGCGCTACATCGCTCGAACTCACCAATCCGACGGTGCGCTACATGACAGCGCTGGCGCTGTTTTCCATCGTGCTGCTCGTCACATTGGCCATCGTCCGCTCCCGCTATGGCCGCGTGCTGGTCGCCATCCGCGAGAATGAGGAGCGCACGAAGATGCTCGGCTACGATACGTTTTCGAACAAGCTCGCCGCCGTCGTCATCTCCGGCATCATCTGCGCGGCCTCGGGGGCCGCCTATGCGCTGCTGTTCGGCTATGTCGGATCGAGCTTCGCGTCGGTGCAGTATTCGATCCTGCCGCTGCTGTGGGTGCTGCTGGGGGGTGCCGCGACGACGCTTGGGCCGCTGATCGGCACGCTGTTCATGTATTATGTCATCGATATCACCAGCGGCTACACCTCCGCCTATCTGCTGATCGTCGGCATCGCGCTGATCCTGCTGGTGCTGTTTTTCCCGAAAGGCATTCTGGGCAGCATCCGCCAGCGCTGGCTCGGGTGGCTGCCATGATGCCGCTTTTGACCACCAAGGGCCTGTCGCGCAATTTCGGTGGTCTGCGCGCCGTCGACAATGTCGATTTCGCGCTGATGCCGGGCGAGATCCGCGCCGTGATCGGCCCCAACGGGGCGGGGAAGACCACCTTCGTCAGCCTGGTCAGCGGCCGCATCCAGCCGTCTGCCGGCATGATCGTCTTCGACGGCGCCGACATCACCAATCTGCCTGCCTATGTCAGGGTGCGCAGGGGCATCGCCTACACCTTCCAGCTCACCAGCGTCTATGCCAACCTGTCCGTTTACGCCAACGTCGCGCTGCCCGCGCAACTGACGCTGCGGCATGGCAGCCATTCCAAGAGCGCGATACAGGCCGCTGTCATGACCGCACTCGAACGCACCGGCCTGGCCGATCGCGCCCAGATGCCGGCCGGGCAGTTGTCCTACGGCCATCAGCGCCTGCTGGAAGTGGCGATGGGCCTGGCGCTGAAGCCGCGCCTGCTGATCCTCGACGAGCCGACGCAAGGGTTGGCCGACAGCGAGATCGACAATTTCATCACCCTGGTGCGCGAGATCGCCAAAAACGCCACCGTGCTTCTGATCGAGCACAACATGCCGGTTGTCATGCAACTGGCCGACCGCATCACGGTCTTCAATGCCGGCGAGATCCTCGCCGAAGGCACGCCCGAAGCGATCCGCGAGAACGCGGCGGTGCAGGAAGCCTATCTGGGGACCGCCCCATGACTGAACCTAAGTCTCAAGCCCTCACCATTTCGGGGCTCGATTGCTTCTACGGCGAGGTCCAGGTGCTCTATGGCCTCGACCTGGTGCTGAACAAGGGCGAGGTGCTGTGCCTGTTCGGCCGCAATGGCGCCGGCAAGACAACGACGCTCAAAGCCATCATGGGGCTGGTTCCCTCAAGCGCCGGCTCGATCAAACTGGCTGGCCAAGAGTTGACTGGTCTGCCGGCGCATGAGGTGCCCAAGGCCGGCGTCGCCTATGTGCCGCAGGGAAGGCGGCTGTTCGCCGAGATGACGGTGGCGGAAAACATCGAGATCGGCCTGATGGCGCGCGGCAAGGACAAGGCCGTGCGGGAAAACGTGCTCGACCTCTTTCCGCTGCTGCGCCAACGGCTGCGGCAGCGCTCGGGCACATTGTCCGGCGGCGAACAGCAGATGCTGGCAATGGCGCGCGCGCTCTGCCTGGAGCCGCAGGTGCTGCTGCTCGACGAGCCGACCGAAGGGCTGATGCCATCGATGATCGCCAAGATCCGCGAGACGGTGTCGAAGCTGCGCGACATGGGCGTCTCGACCATCCTGGTCGAGCAGCGTGTCGATGCGGTGCTTTCTGTCGCCGACCACGTTGCCTTCATCGAAAACGGCCGCAACCGCGAGACGGTCGACGTCGAGGAGTTGCGCGCCGACCCGTCGGCGGTGCGCCGCTATGTCGGCGTGGGTTGATCAGCCAAAGAACAGGAAGCCCGCGACCAAAAATATCGGGATCAGCACCAGGCCCGACCATGCCATATAGCCGAAAAAGCCCGGCATCTTCACGCCGCGATGCCTGGCAATAGCATAGACCATGAAGTTCGGTGCATTGCCGATATAGGTGTTGGCGCCCATGAACACCGCGCCGGCCGAGATCGCCGCTAGCGTCGAGGCGAATTCCGTCATCAGATGCCTTGGGTCGCCGCCGGCAAGCTCGAAAAACACCAGATAGGTTGGCGCGTTGTCGAGGAAGGATGACAAAGCCCCGGTCAGCCAGAAATAGGCGAGGTCGTTGGGCGCACCCGAGGGCGAACTGACAAGCGAGACCAGCGGCGCCAGTGCCCCCTCATGGCTTGCCCTTAGGATGGCGATGACCGGCACGATGCAGATGAAGATGCCGGCAAACAATTTGGCCACCTCTGCTATCGGACCCCAGTTGAAGCCGTTCGCCTCGCGGTGGCTCTTGTAGGAGAGCGGAAGCGATAGCAGGGCCAGCGCCAGGATGATGGCGTCGCGCACCAGGTTCTGCAGTTCGAGACTGACGCCGAACACGGAAAAGCTCACGCCCGGTTTCCAGGCGGCCGACAGCAGGATGGCGCCGATCACGCCGACCAGCAGCGGAAGATTGGCCAGGCCGCGCAGACGCACCTTGGTATCCGGCGTCGGATCCTTGATCTTCGGCGCGCCAGCCTCGCGCCGATGCAGGATGATGTCGATGCCTAGGAAGACGGCCAGCACGGCACCGCCGACGAACAGCGTCTCGCGCCAGAGATTGGCGGTCGTCCAGAAGAAGTCGACACCTCTGAGGAAGCCGACGAACAGCGGCGGATCGCCAAGCGGCGTCAGCGAGCCGCCGATGTTGGACACCAGGAAGATGAAGAAGATGACGACATGGGCGTTGAACGGCCTGGCGTCGTTGGCGCGGATGATCGGCCGGATCAGGATCATCGAGGCGCCGGTCGTGCCGATCACCGAGGCCAGCAGCGCGCCGACCAGCAGCAGGCCGGCATTCACCAGCGGCGTGCCGTGAATGTTGCCGGCAATGAGAATGCCGCCGGAAATGGTGAACAGCGCAAACAGCAGGATGATGAACGACATGTATTCGGTGAGCAACGCATGCAGCACCGCTTCGGTCGCCGTGGGGACACCGAAGGCAACCGTCAGCGGCACGATCACCAGCGCCGCCCAAAGGGCCGACATCTTGCCGTAGTGATGTTCCCAGACATGAGGAAACAGCAGCGGACCGGTGGCGATCGACAATAGCAGCCCGGCAAAGGGCAGCGCCCACCACAGCGACATCGAAGCGCCGGGCAGGCCGTGGTCTTCGGCGGCAAAAGCTGTTCCAGGAAACAGTATTGCGAAAACCGTTACAGCGCATGGGATCGCGCACGAAAAAGGCCCCCTCATCCGGCCGCTGCGCGGCCACCTTCTCCCCGCTGGGGAGAAGAGGCTGGCATCAACGCCGGCGAACTCCTCTCCCCTCGGGGAGAGGTCGGATTGCCCCGAATTGCCCTTCGCAATTCGGCTGGCAATCCGGGTGAGGGGGTGCTTGCCCAAGGGCCGTTCAATCCGACAAAGGGTCTTCGAGCGTCACGCCGGCGTCGCGCATGCGCTGCAGCATGGCATTGAGCGAACCGTTGAGATCGATGCCGCGGCAGGCATCGAGCCGCACTGTGGTTTTGAAGCCCTGGCTAACGGCGTCCAGCGCCGAAAAGCCGACGCAGAAATCGGTCGCCAGCCCGACCAGGGTCAGTGTGTCGATGCCGCGCTCCCGGAGGTAGCCGGCAAGGCCGGTCTGTGTCTTGCGATCGTTCTCGAAGAAGGCCGAGTAGCTGTCGATATCAGGCCGAAATCCCTTACGGATGACGAGCTCGGCCTTGGTCCAGGCGAGGCCGGAATGGAAATCCGAGCCGAGGCTGCCCTGGATGCAGTGGTCCGGCCACAGCGTCTGCTGGCCGTACGGCATCTCGATCATGGTGAAGGACTGCGCGCCCGGATGGCTGGAAGCAAAGCTGGAGTGGCCGGCGGGATGCCAGTCCTGCGTCAGCACGACATGGTCGGTTCGCCGGATCAGGTCGTTGACCAGCGGCACGATCTCGTCGCCGCCAGCAACCGCCAGCGCGCCGCCGGGACAAAAGTCGTTCTGCAGGTCGATGACAACAAGCGCTTCGTCGGCCATGGGCTTTCCTCTTCCGTATGCAGGCTCCAGTGGAAAATGCCGCTGACGCGACCGGACGCAGAAACTTGACCAGATGGCCGGCGGCGTCAACCTCTCGCGACATAACAAATGCGTGCCGGCCGGGCCGCTGCAAACTCGGGCTTTGACAAATCCTGCGGGCTTGATATCATTTGCATACGAATGAATTTCTCGGCTCGAACGCCGGAAATATCGGATTCGACAAGTTCCTTTTCTGGAAGGCAAAGCGTGATCCGTTACGCGAAACCCACCTCGGTCGACGAAGCGCTCGCTTTGCTTGGCGAGGGCGCCTGGCGCATCCTTGCCGGCGGCACCGATTTCTATCCGGCACAGGGCAGCAAACCGTTCCGCGACAATGTTCTCGACATCAACGGCTTGGCGGCGCTGCGCGGCATTGCCGAGACGAGCGACCATTTCGTCATCGGCGCGCGCACGACCTGGACCGACATCGTCCGCCATCCCTTGCCGCCGGCCTTCGAGGCGCTGAAACAGACGGCGCGAGAGGTCGGCTCGGTGCAGATCCAGAATGTCGCCTCGGTCGCCGGCAATCTCTGCAACGCATCGCCTGCCGCCGACGGCGTGCCGGCCCTGCTCGTCCTCGATGCCGAGGTCGAGTTGCGCTCGGTGGCAGCGACGCGGCACCTGCCGTTGCAGGACTTCATTCTCGGCAACCGCCGCACGGCTCTGCTGCCCGGCGAGATGGTTACGGCGATCCGCGTGCCGAAGCCCAGCGGCACGTCGGCTTTCGTCAAGC
>NZ_RZQL01000229.1 GCF_003997935.1 Mesorhizobium sp. M7A.F.Ca.US.006.01.1.1 | reverse complement strand
CCTCATGACTGTGCACGGTACGTCCGCTCAGGAGGTTCCGACACTGGAAAAGATCATTGAAGGGGCAAAGCAGGAAGGAAAGCTGACGGCCTGGATCCTCGTCCCGGCAAAGCCTGAAACGCACCGTGCGGTGATTCAGGCGTTCAATACCCGGTTCGGGCTGAACACCGAAGTAGAGTGGGTCCCAAACTCTCCTAATAATTCGAACACGCGCGTCATAGCAGAAGCCGCCGCCGGCAAGGTGACCGTGGACGTTATTGGGGGAGGCAATGAAGAGGAGGTCTATGCGGCTTACAAAGCCGGGGTCATCAAGGCCTACCCGTGGGTCGAAGTGTTTGGGAAAGAGTTTCCGCGTATCAAGGATCTCGAAGAGCAGGTCTTCCCGGATTTTCGGAGTATCGCGCTTCCCTACTACGTTGCTGTCTGGGGCATGGCTTGGAATCCGAACCTGATTGCCGACGAGGACGTGCCTGACAACTATACCGACTTTGCCGACCCGAAATGGTCTGGAAAATTCGGCCAGAACTCTTACTTCCTTTCACCTGCTCCCATCCTGGCGGGAACGCTGGGATATGACGAGACCATCGCCCTGGCGAAGAAGATAATCGCCAACAAGCCGGTCTATTCGAAAGGCTCGGCCGGTGGCCTACAAGATATTTCGAATGGCGTCGTTTCATTCGGCATCGTTCTGTACAACCATGCCGTACAAGCGATGAATGCTAACCAGCCCGTCAAGTACAAGCTTTTCGCCGACTATATGCCCATGGCTTACGGTCATGTGTTTGTGCCGGAAGGGGCGCCTCACCCCAACGGCGCACGTCTGTTCGCTGCATGGTTCGCAGCGGAAGGCTACAAGATCGCCGCGGAACTGGAACCGTTCTCCGAACCTGCCAATCCCGACAGCCCCATTTCCAAGATGTTGGAGGAACAGGTTGGCAAGGGAGCCAAGGTCGTCGGGTTCAAGAACAGTGAGGACATCGCTTTGAGTGCGAAGACGAGGGCGGAACTGTCGTTGATGCTGAGCGGTCAGCAGTAGTCTCTGGAGTTCCTATTGAGAGCGCGGGCAATTGCGCTGGGATTTCGGCCAGCCGAACGCGGTGTCCATTCACCGTAATCCGCAGAGATCACGGATTGCCGATGGCTTTTCGGTCGCCGATGGCGACTGATTTCATTTTCGGTGGCCGTCCACCCCGGTAGCAGGCCTTCCGCGCTTTCGTTGCGCCAAGGCAGCCGTTTCAACACGCCATCTCAACAGCCTTGGGACCGGTGCCATCTCCAAAAGATCTCGTTCGAGCCGAAACATCATCTCATCCGTATGTGCCCAGATTGGGCCAAGGATCATCTTTATAGTTCGGCAAACATGTTTCTCAACGAGATTGGATTGGCTTCGTCTGTCAGCAGATACAGGCGATTGCCCTTTTGGCTTTCAGGGTTAGGCCAACTCGGAACTCCTGAGCAGCGCCGCCCATTCGGCGGAAGACTCCTCAGTCAGAAGGCGTGGGTTTGCTCGCGGGCATATGGCGAAGCGATCACCGAGGAGCTTCCTGACACCGACAAGCTGGTCGCTCGTTGGCATCTTGCGACGAACGCCCACCGTGCCTTCGTTGATGCCGTCCACAAGTCCGTGCGGCATATGAAGCAACTCCATGAATACAAGGCGTCTCTGCTCTCGATCGTGGCTGAGCTACGCCATTACTTTGGCCGCGACGAGACTGTTTCCTTTCATTTGCAAATGATCGCTTCAACTGAACTATACGCGGCGGTAGCCGGCGTTCAAGAGTTCCATCCGTCCCTGCGCCTCTCCCGAACCGGGAATGATGTCGTCACGCCGATCGCTGATCATAGGCCAATGGCCGTCCAGCAATTCGGCAACCTCTGGTCCATCGCCAAGATAAGCGCCGCGGGTGAGCGACACATGGGCAGACTCGAACGAGCCGGCACCCGCACAGAGAATGGTCTTTGTCGGCGCCTGCCTGCTTGCCAGGAATAGGACGCCGGGACTGACGAGGTCGGGCGCAAGTAGGTCGAGTTCCTGTTGTGGGAGGAGGCCGTCAAACATCTGGGTGGCTGCGGTCGGTGCGATGCAGTTGACGTGGATACCGTATTTCGCCCCCTCTAGGGCAAGCGTCTGCATAAGACCGACGAGCGCCATTTTGGCGGCGCCATAGTTCGACTGGCCGAAATTGCCGTAAAGCCCCGATGAAGATGTGGTCATAATGATACGGCCATAGCCTTGCTCCCGCATCTGGTCCCACACCGCCTTGGTGCAGTGGGCTGCCCCCATCAAGTGGACGTCGATGATCAGTCGAAAATCGGCGAGGTCCATCTTGGCAAAGGTCTTGTCACGCAGAATGCCGGCATTGTTGACAAGAATGTCGACGCGGCCCTTAACGGTGATCGTCTGGTTGACCATGGCTTGAACCGCCTCGAAATCGACAACGGAGGCGGCAAAGCCAATTGCTTCGCCGCCAGCGGCCACAATCTCGGCGGCTACTTGGTCGGCTGCGGCCTGGACCAGATCGTTCACGACGACGAAGGCACCACGCGATGCAAGCATCAAAGCGTGACTGCGGCCAAGGCCGGATCCCGCCCCAGTGACTATGGCAACCTGTCTGGCAAGATCAATCATGAAAGGTTCCTGACAACCGATGTCGTCCGTAGCGGCCTCGATGAGGCATGCCTAGCCTTCACTATCCGGCGCGGCCGCTCAATACTTGCCAGAAAGCAAGGTCCCGGCGTTGGGCACGACGGCTTCGAGGCCCAGATGGTCGAGCATGCGGCGCGTCGTGCAGATGGCCGTGGACGTCACCGGGATGCCCAGCATGTCCTCCACGATCTGGATCGCCGGCAGCGATGGCATCTGCACGCATGCGGACAGGACGACGGCGTCGACACCCTTCGTATCCAGGCGCTTGACCTCCTCGACTAGGCGCAGGGGATCGATCCGGCCGACCTCGAGATTGTCGGGTATGCCGAAGGCAAGCGAAGCCTGCACGGCGATCCCTTCGCTCTCGATATATTGCACGACGAGATCGCAAAGCGGGCGCTCGTAGGGCGTGAGTACGGAAATGCGCTTGGCCCCAAGGATGCCGAGCCCCTCGATCAGCGCCCCGGCCGAGGTCATGACCGGCGCCGCGCAATTGTTGGCCCGCGCCACGTCGGTCAGTTCCTGTTCCGTCTGCCGATGATACCCAGGCCCCATGGCCATGATTGCGACCAGGCAGGCGGTGCTTATGACGTCGACGCGGGCATCGGCCAGCTCGGCAGCGCAGCGCAGGCCCTGCTGGTTCATAGCCACGAGCTCCTCGCGCGTGACCCGGTGCATGCGCATGCGGCTACTGTGGAAGGTAAAGCGCTCCGGATGCGTCTGCTCCCGCGCCCGCAGCATGGCCGGAATTTCGGTTTCCATCGTGGTGTTTGAGCTCGGCACGATCTGGCCTATACGGAGGGGTCTGCTCATGCGATGCGTTCCTGAGTACTGGAGTGCGAAGATAGGATGGTGTGAAGGCCAGCGGGAATGGCAACCTTCTCGCGTGCGTCCAGGCGAATGCAGATGGGCGAGAAGTCCCCCGTAAAGACCGGCGTGCCATTCGCCTGCGCGCACTGGACCACGAGGTCGACCGTGTGGTGCTTGATAAGCGCCACATAGACCGCGAGGTCGATCTCGGCTCCGCCCCGGACAGGTGAGAAAAAAGTCATGCCAAGATGCTTGCAGGGCAGGCCGACATTGTCTGCCGCCGTGCCTTCGGGTCCGTAGCCAGTGCGGCGGAAAAATTCCATTACGGCGTCCAGCATGTAGTCGACGTAGCGACCGGCATAAGCCACGCCTGCAGGGTCGCAATCCGACCATCGCACCCGCCGCCTCACGATGAACGGCAACGCCGAGCGAACGAATTCCTGTGCGTCGTTCATGCCCGGCTCAGCCCTGCCGCTGGGTGACGGACTGCGCCACCTGCTCGATGAGTGCGCGCCGGCTGATCTTGCCGGAGGCGGTCAGCGGAAAGGCGGATACGACCTCGATGCGTTCAGGCCACTTGAACTTCGCCATGCCGTAGGATTGCAGGAACGCGCCAAGCTCCGCCACGGACGGGGCCGAATGGCCATCACGCGGGATGATGACTGCGCACAGACGTTCCTCATAGACAGGATCGGGATAGGGCACGGCGACGATGGCGGCGACGGCGGGATGTGTGACGACGGCAGCCTCGACCTCCTCGCAGTTTATCTTCTCACCGGCGCGATTGACCACATCCTTGATCCGGCCGCAGAAGACATAGTAGCTGGTGCCGTCTATCCGCCGCTCCTGCATGAGGTCGCCCGAACGGTAATATCCATCGCTTGTGAACGTCTCTTTGTTGCGTTCCTCGGCCTTGAGATAGCCATGCGTGGTGTAGGGACCGCGAAAGACCGGTTCGCCGATTTCACCTTGCGCAACATCAATTTCAGTCCCCGGTCGCAGGATGCGGACTTCGTCGAAGCGGCTGACCGGCCGGCCGTGCGTCGTGTCCTGGGCTTCTAGCGGATCGCCTGGCCGGGTGAACATGATCACGCCTTCGGTGATCCCGAAAGTGTGATAGACGGGCACGCCAAGCAAGCTGCGAAGTTTTGGCGCGCTGTTGGCGGCGATGACGCCCCTGGCATTGGCCAGGTCGATATCCTTCGCGCGGATCGCCGCTTCGAGCCGCGCCACGATTGGACCGCCGAGCATTAGCCATGTCGGGCGCGTCGCGCGGATCAGCGACACCAACGTGTCCGCCTGGAGGTCCGGCGTGATGGTCACAGTCCCGCCGGTCAATAGTATCGGACCGAAGCAGCAGCCCATGTTGAGGTTGTGGACCATGGGCTGGGGCATGAACAGGACATCGTCTGGCCTGTATCCCAGCCATTCCGCCACGGCTCGCATGTTGTGCAGATATTCGTTGTGGAACCGCGGTATGATCTTTGGAACGCCGGTACTGCCGCCCGAGAGCTGGTAGACCGCTACCTGAAACGGGTCCAGTTCGACGCCATCGAGGACGGCCGTTGCCTCTTCGAGGCCGATGGATTCAATCAGGCGGTGCAGGGAGAGCGCGTCTTCGCCCGGTTCGCCGCGCGCTTGCAGGATCAGTTTCAGCGAGGGCACGCTGCGCTGCATGGCGCGCGCGAAGTTCGAGAAGTCGAATTTCGCAGTGTCCTCGTCTATGATATGAAGTTTCGCTTCGGCCAGGTTCGCCAGATAGCCGATTTCATGTTCGCGGTGCGCCGCCAGGGTGCAGATCGGGATCAGGCCGGCCTTCAGGCAGGCCATGAACGCATAGATCAGCTCAGCGCTGTTAGCGAGCTGAAACACGACGCTGTCTAGTGGAGCAAGGCCCTGCCGCAATAGTGCTGCCGCCAGCCGTGTCGCCCGTGCGTCGACTTCTCTGTAGGTAACACACAGGTCGGGTCCGAGCAGTGCGACATTGTCCGGGAAGGCGAGCGCCGCCTTGTGGAAAGCACCCGCCAGCGTTTCGTGAGCAAGACAGCCCGCCGCGACATAGCGGTCGAGGTCGGCTTGAGGCGGATAGACGACGCCGGCGATGGGCGCGCCGACATGGCGCTGCAGGCCGTTTTTCTCGATCCGCGCATCCTGAAATTGCGGTATTCGGGACGATCGCAGTCCACGCCCATCCGTCGGGCGCTCTGCGTTGTGACCAATCTTGACCATAGGTTCCTCCCGTCGGCCATTTGGCCAATTGCCCACGTCGATGGCTGTGTGCCGAAAATTTCAAACGTACAGACCTGTGTCAACAAGAATCGGCGCCAGAGACGAAAATTCGTTTGACGTGTCGAATTTCTATGCCTAGCTTCCCCCTAGTGAGGTGAACAGAATGGATAACAAGCGACCGATCGCGGTCACGACTGCTGGACTGCGGGGAACGGAGTGGCGTGAAGGCAGCTTACCCGAAGGCGTGACCGTGACGATTCACCCATTGCGCACCGCTGATGGCGCCGCGGTCACGGGTTATTTGTTCCGCCGCGGCGGAGAACGCACCGTTGTCTGCAGCATGCATCCTCGCGAACTGGTGGTCGCCAACTATCTGGTCCCGGAAATCCTTGAAGGAAACTGTGCCGTGTGGGTGCAGGGATCGCGCTCGCCGGGAAACGATCTTCGCCTGGAGCATGAAACCGCGGTTCTGGATTTAGCGGCGGGCCAGAATTTCCTGCGCGATGTCGCGGGCTTTCAGCACAGTGTCCTGCAAGGGACTTCCGGAGGAGGGCCGCTGGCAGCGCTTTATTGCCAGCAGGCGGGCCGGGTGCCGGATGCGCGGATCAAGGTTTCCCCCGGTGGGCGACCCACGAAGCTGGATACCGCTTCCCTGCCGGGCCCCGATGGCGTGATCTTGGTGTCCGCGCATCCCGGACAGGGCAAGATCATGTTGCGCGGAATCGACCCTGCGGTAATCGACGAAGCTGACCCGCTGGCCTCAGACGATACATTGTCGGCATTCAACCCCGAAAACGGTTTCAGGCGTCCGCCCGAAAGCGCCAGTTACACGTCGGCCTTCATGACACGCTACAGCATGGCCCAGCGCGACCGCGCTTCGCGCATTGATCGGCATGCGCGCGACCTGATCGAGCGCCGCAACGAAGCACGGCAGCGCCTGAAAAGCGGTGATCGCTCCGCCGCCGTGCTGGCCGCCTATGCCCCGATCTTCCAGGTCTGGCGCACAGACGCGGACCTGAGATGCTTCGACCTTTCGCTGGACCCTTCCGACCGCGCCTACGGATCGCTGTGGGGCGCTAATCCTACCGTCGCGAACTATGGCAGCGTCGGCTTCGGCCGTACCTGCACGCCGGAGGGCTGGCTCTCCAACTGGTCTGGCCTTTCGTCCAATGCATCGATGGAGGCCTGCGGGCCTGAGGTTTCCCAGCCCGTATTGATGATCGAATACACGGGCGACAATTGCGTTTTTCCCACCGATGCGGATGCCATCTACAAGCAGCTTGGCAGCTCTCGGAAAAGCCGCATCCGAGTGCACGGAAATCACCACGGCCAGCCAATAAGGGACGACATGCCCAACGGGCAGCGGGAGGCCGGAAAGCACATCCGGGCCTGGCTGGAAGAGTATCGTTTTGCTTGAAACGTCCGACTGCCCGAAAGACACACATTCAAGGTACTGAACATGACAATGGCTCCAACTACATCGCTTCACGAACAGGCAAAATCCGGGAGCGCGTTCAACAAGAACCTCACCTATTGGGCTGGCCATGCCGATACAGGCGCCCTGAAGCGAGCCGGCGAGGACGGCAATCCGCTGAGGCTCGACGGTGTCGACCATACGGCGCGCCCAACCTGGAGACTGCGTGAGACGGTCGAGTTTTACCGCGATGTTTTGGGCCTCCCCCTCTTGCACACGATCAGCGCACGCGGTTGGGGGCAGGAGAACCATCCGGACTTCCTGCATTTCTTCTTCGATGCGGGAAAGGGGGCGACCATTGCCTTTTTCTACTATATCGGCACCGACCGTCCGGAAAAATATGAGCCCGAGGATCACTGGTTCTACAATTCGAACCACACCGCCTGGAGCGTACCCAACGAGGCGGAACTCCATCGCTGGAAGGCCGTGCTGGAGGGGCGGGGACTGAACATCTCACCCTATATCAGGCACGAGATACTGGAATCGATCTATTTCACCGATCCCAACGGCTATCCGCTGGAGATCACGCTGCGGCTGCGCGAAACCGACGTGCTGGATGAGACGGATGCGGACCTCACCCTGCGGGCCGCCATGCAGCTCGAAGACGAATTCAAGGCGAAGGGAGCACGGCTGCAGGATATCGACTCGGTCTGGCGCCGCAAGGCCAAGCTCGTCGAAGATCTGATAAAGGGTCAATGAGATGGTCGTTCTCTATGTGCTCGACGTGCCGGAATTCCGGCCGATCGTCGAGGCCAGTGTCGCCAAGGGGTTCAGGATCTCGAAATCGGATAAGGGGTACTTCAGGATCGAGTCCGACACCGAGATCGTCCTCAATCGCCGGGAAATGGCAATGAAGCCGGCCGTCTGGTACGGGCTGTTCACCGGCGGGCTGAATGGCGAGATCGCCGAGTTCGGACGCGACGAAGTCCGCGTCATCAGCACCAACAGACCCTTGTAGCATCGCGTGCCCGGAAGCCGGGCTGGGAGGAACCATGCGCGAAGCCGTCATCGTCTCTACCGCGCGCACGCCGATCGGGCGCGCGTTCCGGGGCGCGTTCAACCGCACCAAGTCGCCCACGCTGATGGCCCACGCGATCCGCCACGCGGTCGAGCGGGCCGGGATCGAACCGGCGACGATCGACGATGTGCTTGTGGGAACCGTTCTCGCGGCAGGAACGGCCGGCTCGAACATCGCGCGCAACGCCGCCTTCGCAGCCGGACTGCCGGTGACGGCTGCGGCGCAGACGATCGACCGGCAGTGCGCTTCGGGCCTGATGGCGATCGCCACCGGGGCGAAGCAGATCATGGTCGATGGCATGGATGTCGTTGTCGCCGGCGGACAGGAAAACATTTCCGCAGTGCAGAACCGGTACTACGAGTGGGTCTACGCCGAGAAAGACGAGCAGACGGTCGAGCGCGTCCCCCATGCCTATATGCCGATGCTGCAGACAGCCGAATTCGTAGCGCGCAAATACGGCATCTCCCGCGATGCACAGGACGCCTATTCCCTGCAATCCCAGCAGCGGACGGCGCAAGGGCAGCGCCTCGGAAGTTTCGACGCAGAGATCGTGCCGATCACCGTCGAGACCGAAAAGGTCGACCGGCACACCGGGGCGTCGAGGCTGGAGCAGGTCACCGTCAGCCACGATGAGGGCGTGCGCCCGGAAACGACATTGTCCGGCTTGAAAGACCTCGGCGCCGTCATTGCGGACGGATCCGTCACCGCCGGCAATGCGAGCCAGCTTTCGGACGGAGCCAGCGCCTGCGTGCTCATGGAGGCAATGTCCGCATCGCGCGCCGGCCTGGAACCGCTCGCGGTCTATCGCGGCCTCGCAGTCTCGGGAGTCCCGCCGGAGGAGATGGGCATTGGTCCGGTGACGGCGGTCCACAGACTGCTAAAGATCCATGGGCTGCGACAGTCCGACATCGACCTTTGGGAACTCAATGAGGCGTTCGCCTGCCAGGTTCTGGCCTGCCAGAAGCTGCTGGACATCGACCCGGAGCGGCTCAACGTGAATGGCGGTGCGATTGCCGTCGGCCATCCCTATGGCATGACGGGCTCCCGCCTGGTCGGCCACGCCTTGCTGGAGGGAAAGCGGCGCGGCGCCAAGCGCGCTGTGGTCACTATGTGCATTGGCGGCGGCATGGGTGCGGCCGCGCTGTTCGAGATCGTGTGAGCGCCCGATGCACCTCGATTCGCTCTCGTCAATTCGGCTGCGTTCGCGCAGTTACATGCTGCCCGACCGATGCGTGCTAACCGGCGATGGCGCGCCGCAGCTCGCCGAGATCCCGCTGGATCAGGTCGATGATCTGCAGCGGCTGTTGCCCCTGGGAGCGGTCGATCTCGGAGCGTGCGAGGCCATTGAGAGCGATGTCGGCCAGGGATCGCGCAAGCTCCTCCGGCCGCTGTCGACCGGTCGGCGAATACCACCACGACGTCCAATTGGCCACGCCAAGCACGGCCAGCGCCGCCATCGTCGGATCGACCGCACGCAACTCGCCTTGCTCAATGCCTTCGCGGATCACGCCGACATGCAGGTTCAGGATACGCCGCCGCGCCTGCTCGAAGATCGCCTTGGTTTTCGCGGGCATTTCGGTCGCGACCGTATCGAGCGCACGTACCCGCGGCCCCTCCAGGGTCCGGTTGAGGACCGAGACGCTGAGCAGCACTTGCAGCTTCTCGATCGCCGACCCTTTGTGATCGGTCACGAGATCCTCCATCTCCCGCGCTTTGCGCTCCGCATAGTCTTCGACCAGAGCATGGAGGATGTCGTTCTTCGTCTTGAAATAATAATAGATTGCCGAACGCTTGAGCGAAAGCACAGTCGCGATATCTTCAAGCCGTGTCTGAGCAAATCCTTGCCGCTCGAAAACTTCGGCGGCCTTGGTGAGGATTTCGTCTCGCACGAGCTGGTGCCGAGGTGCGCTCCGTACTTCGTTCATCGAACTATATCTTTCCATCCTGTTGACGGTACGCACCCTACAGGACTGCGCCACAAGCGCCTAGTCCCGATGCGCAGAGAACCGGCCGTACCGCACAAAGAGCGGGCTGTCGTGGCTCGCAAAGCCATCGCGGGGCGCGCCCTGCAGGCTGCGCGCATGGCGGTTGTGCCGCTTTGCCGATGCCAGTTCGGGACCCATCTTGACGCTTACGCCAGTAAGCTGTCATTATTGAGATGGCATCAATTTAAATTCGATCAATTGCGATCGTTGGCGAGGGGTGGAAGAATATGAGTCACAGCTTGATTGTGCTCAACTCGCAGCCCGCCGGCCTCGAAAAGTCGCTGTCGGCCCTCAGGCCGCTTCTGGAGCGCGACGACGTCAAGCATAGACGCGTCGGTGTGTGGGTGAGCGATATCGGGCTCATCAACCAGATCGTCATCCTGCTTGCCGCGCCCGGCGACATCGGACCGGAACCGCTTACAGCGGCGATCGCCGCCGATCCCGCGCTGCAATCCCATACGGTAGGCGTGGAGAAGGTCGCGCTCGACGTCTTCGAGCCATACGATCCGCTTGCGGCAGGCGCGGTGTTCGAGTTCCGCGACTACCGGTTCAAGCCGGGCTTGGCGGACCACTTCGTGTCGCTGTTGAAGCAAAACATCCATCTCAGGCTGAAGTATTCGCCGATTTTGGGCTGGTTCCGCCCGTCGGAAGGCGACCGCGAGCGGATCGTGTCATTCTGGCCATTTCCATCGCTCGATGCGCGGACTGCGGCGCGCGCCGCCTCGCGCGACGATGCGGGCTGGCTGGCCTATGTCGATAAGGTGATCCCGCTGCTGCGCGAACAGCGAAACTGGATCTTGGTGCCGGCATACCGATCCTGACCAAGCGCGCGGACCGGTACCAGGAGGAGGGAAGAGATAGTGT
>NZ_RZQL01000228.1 GCF_003997935.1 Mesorhizobium sp. M7A.F.Ca.US.006.01.1.1 | reverse complement strand
GCGCCGCAGTTGCTCGCGCGCCTGCTCGAAATGGTTCGAGTAGAGATGCGCATCGCCAAGCGTGTGGACGAAATCGCCGGGCTTCAGCCCTGTCACCTGCGCCACCATCAAGGTCAGCAGGGCATAGGACGCGATGTTGAACGGCACGCCAAGGAAGATATCGGCGGAACGCTGATAGAGCTGGCAGGAAAGCCGCCCTTCCGAAACGTAGAACTGGAAAAGGCAGTGGCAGGGCGGCAGCGCCATCGCTTCCACCTCGGCTGGGTTCCATGCCGAAACGATCAGCCGCCGCGATTGAGGGTTTTTGCGTATCTCCTTGAGAAGATTCGCGATCTGGTCGATCGAGCCGCCATGGCCGTCAGGCCAGGAACGCCACTGCTTGCCGTAGACCGGGCCGAGATCGCCATTCTCGTCGGCCCATTCGTCCCAGATCGAAACGCCATGGTCTGTGAGGTATTTGATGTTGGTGTCGCCGGCCAGGAACCACAGAAGCTCATGGATGATCGACTTCAGATGCAGCTTCTTGGTCGTGGTGACGGGAAAGCCGCGCGCCAGATCGAAACGCATCTGGTAGCCGAAGACGGAGCGCGTTCCGGTGCCGGTGCGGTCGCCGCGATCAGCGCCGTTATCCAGCACGTGCTGCAGGAGGTCGAGATACTGGCGCATCGGTTCCGGCTCGATTCGGTTGTCCAGCCATCATAACTTACAGACGGGCGGTCGAACACCACAAAGCAGCGCAAGCTATGCTCGAAGCCAGCCAGTCCCCAACAACATCAGGGCTGGCGCATGGACCGCGCCAGCCCTGCGAATTGAAGCGCGGCCGTCAGAGGGAGCCGAGCTTACCCAGGTCCTTGGCAACCAGATAGTAGAAGGTAACCCGGTTCTTGGTGTTATCGGCCGCCATCGCCTTGCAGGTCTTCTCGATGGATGCATCGGCCTTCGCTGCGTCGCTGATGCCGAGTTTCTTGGCGACCCAGTTGTCCCTGACACGCCCGAGTTCCTTTGGGTCGGTGCAAGACACCAGCGAGGAATCGCGGTTCCGGAGCGCAATGCCAAGATGCTTCACGATTTTGTCGACCACGTCGGCACTCGCCGAGGCATCGTATTTCTTCACGTCTGCAAGATAGTCGGCCATCAAAATTCCCCTCGTCGGCGCCACGGATCCGATCGATGAGGGCTGTGGCGCGCTGCTGCAACTTGTGCGCTAGGTCGGTAACTCCTCACCGTGGCAAAGCTTCGGTTGAGACCGCGCCCAAGTCAACCCTTCGGACTTGCGGTTTTGACACGGGGACAAAGTGCCATTGCGGCCTTTCATTTCCTGCGATCGCCCCCTATATTCGGTTTGTCGGCTTGACCGACTATGGCGATAAATGGGCGATGAAATAAGCCGTTCGGACCCGGGGGCGGTACCCGGCGCCTCCACCAAAAACCGCTGTTGATGACAGAGCGGTTTTTGCTGGGGGCGAAATAGGATCGACGAAGGTGTAAAGATCGTACTTTTGCCCGGCATGGTACCACCGTCATCGGGCTAAACCTGTAGTTGCAAATGACAACTATGCGGAAGCACGTCTCGCCGCGTAAGCGGTGCGATAGCTTCAAATCAAGCCCTAGAGGTTCGCACTTCTAGGCGGGGTTCGGAGGTACCTGGCAACAGAAACCTCCACTTCTCCCCTCCTCCGATATGCAGCATGCGCAGTGGTAGATTCGCCGCGAAGGCGCCCCGCCGCGCGCCCTCTCCATGGACAAAACATGCAAAACGATTCCGATCGCTTCTTTGTGCTGACCGGCGGTCCCGGTTCCGGCAAGACCACCTTGATCGAAGCCCTGCGCCACGCAGGCTTTGCCACCTCGGTGGAAGCCGGGCGCGGTATCATCCGCGACCAGTTCGCCATTGGCGGACCCGCTCTGCCCTGGCACGATCGCGCGCTGTTCGCCGAGTTGATGCTGTCATGGGAGATGCGCTCGTATCAAATCGCGCAAGAACAGACCGGGCGTCCTGTTTTTTTCGATCGTGGCGTTCCGGACACGCTCGGCTATCTCAGGCTGAGCGGCCTGCCGGTGCCCGAACACGCCAACGCTGCCGCCGAGCGCTTCCGCTATCATCCGCGCGTCTTCGTCGCCCCGCTATGGCCGGAGATCTTCGCGCAGGATGAAGAGCGCAAGCAGACGCTCGACGAGGCCGAGCGTACCCACCATGCGCTGGTCGGCATCTATACGGAACTGGGCTATGAGCTGGTTCCGTTGCCTTTGGCCTCGGTCGAGGAGCGGCTGCGCTTCGTGCTGGCCGAGACGGGATTGGCATAAAAAAGGCCGGGAAAACCCGGCCTTTTCATGTACCTGCGAGCAGTGCCTACTCGGCCGGCGCCTCGACGGCTTCGCGCGAGCGGCCGAGCGTGAACTTGGCCAGCGTGAAGGAAATCACCGCGCAGAGCGTGATCCCGGCCACCATCGGCAGCGGCGTACCGTCGAAGAACACGCCGGCGACACCCATGGCGAGTGCACCGATGGCGAAATGCAATGTGCCCATCAGCGCTGAAGCCGTGCCGGCAATCTCGCCATGCTCTTCCATGGCCAGCACCGAGGTGGTCGGAATGACCAAGCCAAGGAAGCCGTAGCCGACGAACAGCAGCGCCGCCATCACGTCGAGCCGATCGATACCCGTCGCCATCACCGCGAACAGCACCACCATCGTCGTCGCATAGCCGTTCACCGCGACGCGCACCACGCGCCGCAGCCCGAAGCGCTCGGCCAGCAGCCCCGTCATCTGCGACATGCCGATGAAGGCGACCGCGTTGATCGAGAAGAACACGCTGTAGACCGAAGGCGACAGCCCGTAATGGTCGATCAGGATGAACGACGAACTCGACAGATAGACGAAGAAGCTGGCAATGCCGAAGCCGGCGATCGCCGTCAGGCCGAGGAAATTGCGGTCGCCCATCAGGAAGCGGTAGGCCGACAGCGCGGTGCCGAAGGAGGATCCGGCGCGATCTTCAACCGGCCGCGTCTCCTTGAGCGAGGTCGCCAGAAGGATGGTGGCCAGCAGAGCCGCGCCCGTCACCGTCCAGAACACGGCGCGCCAGCCGAAATTCTCGATGATCACGCTGCCGGTCAGCGGCGCCAGGATCGGCGACACCGAAAACACCAGCATCAGCAAGGACATCAGCTTGGCGGCCTCATTGCCGGTATGCAGGTCGCGCACGATGGCACGCGGAACAGCCATGCCGGCGCTGGCGCCAAGCCCTTGCAGGAAGCGGAAAGCGATCAGCCATTCGATGGTCGGCGCCATTGCCGAACCGATGCCGCCGACCATGAACAGTGCAAGGCCGCCATAAAGCGGCAGCTTGCGGCCGACCATGTCGGAGATCGGCCCGACGACGATCTGGCCGAAACCCATCGACAGGAAGAAGATCAACAGGCTCATCTGCACGGCAGCGGTGCCGGCATGCAGATCCGCGCCAATCGACGGCAGCGCGGGCAGATACATGTCGATGGCGAACGGGCCGATAGCGGACAACAAGCCGAGCAC
The DNA here is from genome assembly GCF_003997935.1 of Mesorhizobium sp. M7A.F.Ca.US.006.01.1.1. Lineage (GTDB taxonomy): Bacteria > Pseudomonadota > Alphaproteobacteria > Rhizobiales > Rhizobiaceae > Mesorhizobium. Next base: position 7,729 of record NZ_RZQL01000228.1, on the reverse strand, counting down.
GACCGCGATGCGGAGGAATTTGGGACTCATGATAAAGGCTTCTTTCAAATCTGGTTGCCGCCGCCAGGCGACGTCTAACCTAGGACGTTCCATCCCGTGAGATTCCGACACATCGAGAGCGAATTCCATTCGTCTCTCTCACGCGAAATCTCTTTATCTTGTGTCCACAAATTTAGACACTCTTGTCTAAATCGTCAATCACCTCTATATAGTTTTTTATGAAGCTGCACGTTTCTCCTGACATTTTCCCGCCACGCGGTCATGAGGCCAAGCGCCTGTCGATCGTCGACTCCGCCGCCACCGTGTTTTGCCGCGAAGGTTTCGCCGGCGCCAACATCGACCTGATCGCCGCCGAAGCCGGTGTCTCGCGCCAGACCATCTACAACCATCACGGCGACAAGGAGAAACTGTTCGTCGCTGTGGTCCGCGATCTCACCGAACGCTGCAATGCCGGCATCTTCGCCACCATTGCCACCTTCCCCGACCAGCCGGGGGATCTCGAAGCGGACCTGATCGGCTTTGCCGTGCGCTTGAACCAGAACTGCATTTGCAACCGCGATGGAAAATTCCTGCGCAAGCTGATCCAGACCGAAGGCGAGCGCTATCCCGAACTGTTTGCCGAATGGCGCGAACAGGGACCGGGCAGGACATGGCCGGCAATCGCCGCCCGCTTCGCCCGCCTCGCGTATGGCGGCTACCTCACGATCGAGGACCCGGACGTGGCGGCGCGCCAGTTCCTTGGCCTCGTCAATGCCGAACTGCAGACCACCTTCATGCTTGGCGCCTCGCCGCGCGAGGACGAGGTGCTGCAATCCGCGACCAACGGCGTGCGCACCTTCCTGCGCGCCTTCGGCAAGCGCCGCTCCGCGGCATCGTCCGAAAAGCAAAGCGCGCTCGCCAGCGCCTGAGCGATCAAATCGCTGGCAATAGTCTTCGCTTCCGCGCGAGGGTGATCTATATGCGGTTTACGCCGCGCTCAAGCTTGATTACAGCTATGCGGACGATTCAACGGAACCCGACCGCCACATGGCCGACGACCACATCCGCTACGACATTCTGGCCCAGGAGGCGTTGCGCGGCGTCATGCGCAAGGTCTTGGCCGAGGTCGCGCGCACCGGCCTCCCCGGCAACCACCATTTCTTCATCACCTTCCTGACCGGCGCGCCCGGCGTGCGCGTGTCGTCGCGCCTGCGCGAGCGCTATCCCGAGCAGATGACTATCGTCATTCAGTTCCAGTATTGGGACCTGAAGGTGACCGATACCGGCTTCGAGGTTGGCCTGTCCTTCTCCGATGTGCCGGAAAAACTCGAAATCCCGTTCTCGGCCGTGCGCGGCTTCTATGATCCCTCGGTCAATTTCGAACTCGAATTCGACGTCAAGACGGATGGCGCGGCAGCCGAGGAACCGACTGCGCCAACTCCGGAGCCGTTGACCATCGTCTCCGAGAAAAAGCCAAAGGCCGAGAAGAAGGCCGCCGCCGAGGCGGAGAAGAAGCCCGCGGCCGCGGACGCCGCCACCAAGGGCGCCGAAGTGGTCTCGCTCGACGCCTTCCGCAAGAAATAGGCCGGCGACTTACGCCGTGGCCGAAATCGTCAATCTCCGCCAGGCCCGCAAGCAAAAGGCGCGGGACGAAAAGCTGCGTGCCGCCGAACAGAATCGCGCGCTGCACGGCCGCTCCAAGGCCGAAAAAGAACGCGACCGCATCGCTGCCGACAAGAGCGAAAAATTCGTTGCCGGGCATCGTCGTGAAAAGCCCGGCGACCCCGACCACCTATGAGCCCGGTCGAAAAGCGTTCGGTGACCATTCGCGGCCACCGCACCAGCTACTCGCTCGAAAAACCCTTCTATGACGACCTCGTCGCGATCGCGGCGACTAGAAAGCTGACGCTTGCCGCGCTTGTCGCCGAAGTCGACGAGACAAGGCCCCGCGACACCAACCTGTCCTCTGCGTTGAGGCTCCATGTCCTGGAGTGGGCGAAGCGCGGAACGGGTTTCTAGAGGCCCTCGACCGCCGCTTCCTTCTTCCTGCGTCTGGTGCCGAAGCCAAGCAAGGTCGAACGTTCGCGCTCCTCGGCCTGTTTCCTCGACCGCACGCGCATCAGATCCTTCCAGCCGACATAGCCGACCAGCAACGAGCCTTCACGAGTGACGACGGGCAGATGAGAGACGTTGGCCATCAGCAGCTTGTCGGAGAGGCCTTCGAGATATTCGTCCGGATATGCGAGCGTCACCTTGCTGCCGGCCAGCAGCGCGCCAAGCGTAGTGGTGCGGTGCGTGCCGGCGCGCCTCCAGCGCAATATCGCCGGCGGATCGATGAGGCCCAACACGTGGCCGTGCTCATCGACCACCGGAAAACTCGGATGCCGTGTTTCCGGCGCGGTCAGGAAGGCTGCTGCGCCATGCAGCGTCATCGTCGCCGGTACGCTTTCGACCTTTGACGTCATCACCTCACGCACCCTGGTCAGCGCGAAAGGATCGACGCGGTATTCGCGAACCAGATGATGTCCCCTTCTGGCGATCTTTTCGGTCAGGATCGACCGCTTCATCAGAAGCACGGTGACGGCGTGCGCCGCGGCGCAGGCAGCAATCAGCGGCACCAGCATATGTGTGTTGCCGGTCAGCTCGACGGCGAAGAACGTGGCGGTCAGCGGCGCACGCATCGTGCCGCCCATCGTGGCGGCCATCGCCAGCAGCGCCCAGAAACCGGGATCCGCGGCAGGCAGAACGCCGGCGAGCACAGCGCCCATAGCCCCGCCCATGATCAACAGCGGCGCCAGCACACCTCCCGACGTTCCCGAGCCGAGCGCTACCGACCAGATGATCGCCTTGACCACCAGCAGCAGGAGTGCCGCCGTCGCGACCGTGCGGCCGTCCAGCATGTCGGTGATGTTGTCATAGCCGACACCGAGCGCGTGCGGCTCGATCAGCCCGCCGATGCCGACCACCAGGCCGCCAAGCATCGGCCACCACATCCAGTGGATCGGCAGCTTCTGAAAACCGTCCTCGCAGGCATAGACCATCTGCGTCAGCAGTCCCGACAAAAGTCCTGCACAAACGCCGATCGCCACCCAGCCGGCAAGGCCGACGAAGGACACCTCCATGCCGCCCTGAAACGGAAAGATCGGCCCGGGCAGATGCAGCATGGTGCGCTCGACCTCGGCGATAACAGCCGCGACCGCCACCGGAATGAAGCTGCGCGGGGTCCATTCGAATAGCAGCAGTTCGACCGCCAGCATGATGGCGGCGATCGGTGTTCCGAACACCGTGGTCATGCCCGCTGCCGCACCAGCCACCAGAAGCGTCTTGCGCTCGTTGTCGCTGACCGGCAGCATCTGCGCGATCAGCGAGCCGATCGCGCCGCCTGTCATGATGATCGGGCCTTCGGCGCCGAACGGTCCGCCGGAGCCGATCGAGATCGCCGACGACAGCGGCTTCAGGATCGCCACCTTGGCGTCGAGTTTCGAGCGCCCGAGCAGGATCGCCTCGATGGCTTCGGGAATGCCGTGACCGCGGATCTTCTCGCTGCCGAAGCGCGCCATCAGGCCGATGATCAGCGCGCCGATCACCGGAACGATGACGGCGGCAAGCCCAAGCGGTGTGTGCTCAAGCTTCAGGTCGGCGAGCGTGAACTGGCCGAAATAGGCGATGTTGGTGGCAAGCCGGATCAGCTTCAAAAGCGCGATACCGGCAACCAGTCCGGCTGTCGCCACCACCACGGCGATAGCGGCGACGAGCAGCACCCTGGCATCCGTGGTGAAATCGCGCAGATGCTCCGGGTTAGAATGAGGGGTCTTCATGGCAGTTTGCTTCCTGGCGGCGGGCCGTGTGTCTGAGATGCGGCACGGTCGAAGCGGCCAGCCGGGTTTATCGGTGGCTATGTATCGTAACACGATATAAATATTCAAGCCGGTTTCGCCCGAAATCCGTTTGAGCTTTCGCCGGAAAACGAACACATGTCTGATATGTCGCAGCCACAAAAACCACGCCCCGCCATCAGCCAGGCCGATTACCAGCGGCTGTCGGAGTTTCGCTACCTGATCCGCCGGTTCCTCGAATTCAGTCAGGTCCAGGCGGAAGACGCCGGCCTGACCCCGCGCCAGCATCAGGCGCTGCTGGCGATCAAGGGATTCCCCGGCGGGGGCCCGGTGACGGTTGGCGATCTCGCGGAGCGCCTGCGCATCCGCCACCACAGCGCCGTCGAACTGGTCAACCGCCTCGGCGAAGCTGGGCTGGTCACAAGGGATCAGGACAAGGACGACCACCGCCGCGTGCTGCTGCAGCTGACCGAGCGCGCCGACGATTGCCTGGCCGAGCTGTCGGCGGCGCATCTCGACGAACTGTCGCGTATCGAACCGGTGCTGCGGCGTCTGCTCGATCGCGAGTGAGCGCTCCGGCGTCTTGCGGGCGACACGAATTATTTTTCGGCGCCCGAATCCTTTCGCCCCACGACAACGTCTCGAGGATGAGCACTCCCAAAGGCGCAGGGCAACCAAGAGGAACAACTGCGATGAAACGTCACCTGATACGCTACAAGACGAAACCGGAACGGACCGATGAGAATGAACGGCTGGTCAAGGCCGTGTTCCAGGAGCTGCGGGAAAAATCGCCGGACGGCGTTCGCTACATGACATGGCGTTCCGACGACGGGACCTTTATCCACCTGGTCGAGACGGAAACCGAGGCCCATGCCGACATCATCACCGGGCTGGCGGCATTCGAGGCCTTTCAGAGCGGCATCAGGGATCGCTTGATCGAGCGTCCGCAGCGCGAGGAAATGACCGTGGTGGGCCACTACCGGATGCTGGACCAATAACGGCGAACAGAGGCGCATGACTATCCCCGGCGAGATCCGCGAACCTTTTGCCCGCCTGTTCGGCGAAATGCGTCCAAAACTGCATCGCTATTGCGCCCGCATGACCGGCTCGGCCATCGACGGCGAGGACGTGCTGCAGGAAGCCCTGGCCAAGGCGTTCGAGGCGCTGCCGGATGCCGGCCCGATCGCCAATCCGGAGGGCTGGCTGTTCCGCATAGCCCACAATGCGGCGCTCGATTTTCTGCGCCGGCGAGCCCGCGAACGGGCTTTTTCCGATGAGGACGCGGACATGATCGTCGAGCCAGCCAATCCCACCGCTGATCGTCAGGCCGCGGCGGCCAGCCTGCACACCTTCATGCGCCTTCCCGTCGCGCAGCGAAGCAGCGTGATCATGATGGACGTTCTGGGCTATTCGCTGCAGGAGATCAGCGACATGCTCGACACCAGCATCCCTGCCATCAAAGCGGCGCTGCATCGCGGCCGCGGCCGGCTGCGCCATCTTGCCGACGAACCGGACGACCGTCCTGTTCCAAAACTGAGTGCGGCGGAGCGCCTGCTGCTCAACGCTTATATCGACCGCTTCAACGCCCGCGACTTCGATGCGGTGCGCGACATGCTGGCCGAAGAAGTACGGCTGGAACTGGTTGCCAGGACACGGCTCAACGGCCGCAAGGAAGTGGGTACCTATTTCGGCAACTATTCCCGGGTGCAGGATTGGCGCTTCGTGCCCGGCTTCGTCGAAGACAGGCCGGCAATCCTCGTTCACGATCCCAATGATCCGAAGGCGCGCCCTGCCTATTTCATCTTGCTGGCGTGGCGGGATGGCAAACTCTTGACCATCCGGGATTTCCGCCATGCCCGCTATGCAGCGGATGGCGCGCAACTGCTCGTCCTCTGAATCCGGCAGGGCCTTGGCCCTACTGCAGCGACTTCAGCAGATTGTCGATCGTGAACGGATTGGACTTCGGCTTGGCCGGCGGCGGATTGTCGTTGGCTTCCGGCAGCGGCGCCCGCTCCACCTTCGGAGCCTGCTGCGCAGCCTTGCGTTCGGCCTCGAGCCTTGCCTTTTCCCGCGCCGCGATGCGCACCGCCTGTTCCGCCTTCTGCCGCTCCTGCTCGGCCTGCGCTTTGGCCGCCTCGTCGGCCGCTTGCTGTTCGGCAGCGGCCTTGGCGTCGGCGTCCGCCTTGGCTTTGGCATCGGCGTCTGCCTTGGCTTTCGCGTCCGCTTCCGCCTGAGCTTTGGCGTCGGCTTCGGCTTTCGCTTGGGCATCCGCTTCGGCCTTGGCCCTGGCGTCAGCCTCGGCTTTCAGCCGTGCTGCTTCCTCCTGCTTGCGCAATTCCTCGGCGGCCTTGTCCCGTTCGGTCTGCAGCGCCGCGTAGTAGCGCACCTCGCGCCGCAGCCGCTGCTTCTCGAGCAGCGCGGCCTGCATCGCCTCGACGCGCTGCTGCTCTTTCTCCAGCGCGCGCTGCGTCAGGAACTGCGCCAGCGGCTCACTGTCGAATGCTCGTTTGACCGCGCCGAACGGCCCCTCGGCGGTGAAATTCACGACCGGCTCGGAGCCGACCAGCGCCTCGTCGCCAGGCCGATAGGTGATCGCACCCTTGGCCGACACCGTGGCCGCGTTGAGATCCGCCGTGACGTCGGCGGACAAGGTCGCCGCCGGATTTTCCAGGCTGACCGGCGGCGCCCGCAGCGTGCCACCGGCGACCGTGAAGGCGACGTCGGTATCGCCAGCGGCAAAGCTGCCATCAGTGGCGATGTCAGGCGCAAAGCCGGCGGTCTTGGCCGCATCGATGTCACGCCCGATCGCATCCGCCTTGGCGAGGAACGCACTGAACGCATCTGGATTGACGCCAGCAATTTTCACGCCCTTCAACGCCGCCGTGCCGGAGCCTGACAAGGCGGCCACCATCCCTTCGACCGATTTGCCGCTGCTTGACAGCGCCGTCGAGAAATCGCCGATGCCGCTGATGCCGGCATCCGGCAGCACGGTCGCCAGATCGGCGCCCGCCAGTTTCATCTGGCCGGTGAAAAGTCCGGTGCCATCATTGTTCTTCAGCTCGAACAGGCCGGTCAGCGCCCCGCCCAGCAGTTTCGCCTTCAGATCCGAAACGCGGATGCCTTCCTGGTCGAGCTTGAGCGAAAAAGCGGCGTCATAGGCCGTGGCGAACCGACCGGCGGCGAGCGCTGCCGTCGTCAGGTCGAGGTCGGCGGTGAAAGGCAGGCTGGATTTCTGGCTGAACGGTGTCGCCGGCCACACGCCACCCTTGCCTGCCCCATCCTTGTCGGCCCCATCCTTGTCGGCCCCATCCTTGTCGGCCCCATCCTTATCGGCCCCATCCTTATCGGCCCCATCCTTATCGGCAAGAAAGGCGGAATCGCCGAACAGCGCCACCGCCATCGGATCGAGGTCGAGCTCGTCGAGCGCCAGCGCCCCGGCCAGATGCGGCACGCCGGCCTTGCCGTCGACCCCCTCCTTTACATCGATATTGACGTCGCCGGACACTGCCGCTTCGTTGATGGAGCCGCTGAGTTCGTCCAGAACCAGCAGACCGTTGCCATAGTCGCCCTGCGCGGCGAGCGACGTCGACATGCCCGCTCCCATGCCCGGCAGGCCGATGCCTGACGTCATCAGCCATGGCTCGATGTCGGCGGCATCGAGGCTGAGCTTGCCCTTGGCGGCGAGGCCTTGCGGCGTGTCGGCGATCGTACCTTCGAAACCGGCCTTGAAGTCATTGCCGGCAAGGCTGAAATTCGTCGCCAGGCCGCCGCCAAACGTGCCCTTGGCCTGAATGTCGGTGCTTGCCTCGCCCAGCATGCCGAGCGGCAGCGCCGGCAGGCCGTAGAGCGCCAGCAGCGCGGTGGCATCAGGGTTCTTGGCGTTGAAGGTCAGCGCCACCGGCGCTTCGAGAAGC
>NZ_RZQL01000227.1 GCF_003997935.1 Mesorhizobium sp. M7A.F.Ca.US.006.01.1.1 | reverse complement strand
CGGGGGCCTGGACGGTCTGCGTCGACTTCGAGACCGAAGCGGTGATCGAATGGTCGACAGCGACGGCAGGCTGATTGGCGTTGGCCGAGCCATAGTTGTCGCTGCCAGCAAAAGCAGTGCCCGTGGCAACGAGGATGGCGGCGGCGGTAAGAGCGATCTTGGTCATTTTAATTACTCCAGTATTTGTCATGTCCGTCTAGTGGCGTGCCCTTGGGAGGAATTTCGCGTCGCTCGGACCACCCCGAGATGGGCTTGCCCTGTCGCGGATTCCAATCACGAAGATGTTCCCCCGCGGCTCGAATCCAGGCCTTGAAATTTGACACAGGGTCTCGGCGGTCATAATTTAACTATTTAGAATCAGATAGTTACCCGGAAACACCCATCACCGGCCGCGACCATTCACCGGGCCGGCGTTCACCATCTGCTACACAGTGCGTCAACAGAAATCGAACTGAACGGTTCGGTTTGAAGCAGTCTGGCCGCGTCAGGCACTCTTTTAGGGTGGAGAAAGTGGACGAGGTATGGGTCCGGACATCCACCCGGGGCGACAAATCGGCCCTGCTATGAGCCGTTCAGGCCCAACACGTCGCGCATATCGTATTCGCCTGGCGGGCGTCCCTCGAGCCAGAGCGCGGCGGCGATGGCGCCACGGGCGAACATGACGCGGTCGCCGGCCGCATGCGACAAGGTCACAAGCTCGCCGTCGGCGCAGAAGCTCACGCTGTGTTCGCCGATGATGCTGCCGCCGCGCAGCACCGCAAAGCCGATCTCACCGGGAGGCCGCGCGCCAATGGTGCCATCGCGTGCACGCCTGGCGACCGTCTCCAGATCGATGCCGCGTCCGCCGGCTGCGGCATGCCCCAGCATCAACGCCGTTCCCGATGGCGCATCGACTTTGTGGCGATGATGCGCTTCGACAATCTCCACGTCCCAGTCATCGGGATCGAGTGCCCGCGCCGCCTGCTCGACCAGTCCGACCAACATGTTGAGCCCGAGCGAAAAACTGCCGGAGCGCACGATGGCAATTGTTTTCGCGGCGTCGGCGATAACAGCCAATTCAGCAGCATCGAAGCCCGTCGAGCCGATGACCAGGGCCGGCCCGCCGCGCTCGGTGCAAATCCTGGCCAGATCAGCCGAGGCAGCCGGCGTGGTGAAGTCAATGACCACGTCGGCCGTGGCAAGCGCCTCGTCGCGGCTCACCAGCCCTTCGCCGACACTGCCCGGCCGGTGGAAGCGGGCGGCGAGCGCCAGCCGCGCGTCGCCCTGCACGGCGTCCGCTATCTGGCGGCCCATGCGACCCAGCGCACCCGCGATGGCGACCCTGACCGGTGGTTTCGACATGGCGCGCTATCCCGCGGCTATTTCCACATGCCGCGCATGCGCGCGCCGATGTCGACGCGCACCTCCGGCCGGGCCGCCCTGCCCTGTGCGGCCTGCGCGCTCGGCCATGATAGCTGCTGGAACGCCGCCAGAATCGAAGCCGGGATGAAGCGGGTGCGCGAGGCATAGAGATGGCGGTCGCCGCGCGCCGCCTGGCCGTGCGGGAAGAAGCGCTGCGGCATAACCAGGTTCAGGTTGTCCTTGGCCCGCGTCATCGCCACGTAGAGTAGCCGGCGCTCCTCCTCGATGTCTTCCTTGGTGCCGACGCCGAGATCGGCCGGGATACAGCCGTCAACCGTGTTGAGCACGAAGACGTTCTTCCATTCCTGGCCCTTGGCCGAATGGATGGTCGACAGGATCAGATAGTCCTCGTCACGATGCGGCGGTCCGGCCTGATCGCTGGTGGCGTCCGGCGGGTCGAGCGTCAGTTCGGTGAGGAAGCGTTCGCGCGAGGCATAGCCCGACCCGATTTGCTCGAGCTGCAACAGGTCGGCCCGGCGAGTCGTTGCATCCTCGTGGATGCGCTCAAGATGCGGCTCGTACCACAGCCTGATCTGTTCCAGATCAGCCGGCCATTTGGCGCCGGCGCGCAGACCGGAATAGAGCGAGACAAAGCCCGGCCAGTCATCCGCCGCGCGTTGCGGCGGACGCCAGCCGGCCAGCCCCATGGCCTCATCCAGCGCCGTCGTCATGGTCTCGACGATCTGCGCGGCGGCCGAAGGGCCGATGCCCGGCATCAATTGCAGCACGCGGAAGCCGGCGACCCGGTCGCGCGGGTTTTCTGCAAAGCGCAGCACCGCCAGCACATCCTTGATGTGAGCGGCATCGAGAAATTTCAGGCCGCCGAACTTGACGAAGGGAATGTTGCGCCGCGTCAGCTCGATCTCCAGCGGTCCGCTGTGATGCGAGGCGCGAAACAGCACCGCCTGGGATTTCAGCGCTGTGCCCGCCTCGCGCTCGGCCAGGATCGTGTCGCAGACGAAATTGGCCTGCTCAACTTCGTCGCGCACGGTCACCAGTTTTGGCCTGTCGCTGGATTTGCGCTCCGACCACAGGTTCTTGGTGAAGCGCTCCGAGGCTTCGCCGATCACCGCATTGGCGGCCGCAAGAATGGTTTCGGTCGAGCGGTAATTGCGCTCCAGCATCACGACGTCGGCGGTTTGCGCGAACTGGTTGGGGAAGTCGAGGATGTTGCGCACCTCGGCGGCACGGAACGAATAGATCGATTGCGCATCGTCGCCCACCATCGTCAGCCCGGCGCCGTCGGGTTTCAGCGCCATGAGGATCGAAGCCTGCAGGCGATTTGTGTCCTGGTATTCGTCGACCAGCACATGGTCGAAACGCCCGCCCAGATGCGCTGCTATCTCGGGCTCAGCCGCCATCTGCGCCCAGTAGAGCAGCAAATCGTCGTAATCGAGCACATTTTGCGCCTGCTTGGCCTCGACATAACCGGCGAACAATTCTTTCAGCTGCTCCGCCCAACCGGCGCACCAGGGAAAGGCGGAACCCAACACCTCATTGAGCGGCGCCTGCGCGTTGACGGCGCGCGAATAGATGGCGAGGCAGGTGCCCTTGGTGGGGAAGCGCGCTTCCGTCTTCGAGAAGCCGAGTTCGTGGCGGACCAGGTTGATCAGGTCGGCGGAATCCTCGCGGTCATGGATGGTGAAGGCAGGGTCGAGGCCGATCTCCAGCGCATAGTCGCGCAGCAGCCGCGCGCCGATGCCGTGAAAGGTACCGGCCCAGGTCAGCGCATCGGTGATGACAGCTGCATCGCGGCCGAGCACCTCGCCGGCGATGCGCTCGACACGCCTGGCCATTTCGGATGCGGCGCGGCGCGAAAACGTCATCAGCAAGATGCGGCGCGGGTCTGCCCCCTTGACGATCAGATGGGCGACGCGATGCGCCAGTGTGTTGGTCTTGCCCGAACCCGCGCCGGCAATGACCAGCAGCGGGCCGGCGATCTTGCCGTCGCCATGCTCGACGGCCTGCCGCTGAGCATCGTTCAGCCGGGCGAGATAGGCAGGCTGGACGGTCGGTTCCCGAAAGGTCGAATCAGCGGTGGCGAGGTTCATCGCCCATCAAGCATCGTTTCTGCTTTGTTCGCAACGTCGATGCGAGGCTGGCCTTGTGCTCGACAGGTCGAAGCGCGACGCCCGTGTCTTTAGCGTTGCGGATCGACACCCATGTCGGCCGACTGCCGCCGCAAGGTCTCGCGATCATATTGCGACGGCGGCAACAGCAGCGGGTCGACGGTATCGGGCACGGTTTCGACCATCTTCCTGGCGATACGATAGGTGACATAGGCGAAGGCGCCGGCGACGAGCAGACGGAACATGGTGCAACACTCCTTTGGAGCAGAACCAACCGGGTAAACCGCATTTGGTTCCCTTGCCAATCGTCCACGCGCGCAGTCGGAGATGGAGGGCGGCTACGGGTTTGGCCCGCGCTTTCCCGATGCATTCTCGGGGCACCGGAGGCGGAACTTGGCGTTTGCGGGGTTCGTGTCCTGCCGCATGCCGCTGTGGCGTTCCGGACAGGCTTTTGGGGAAGAAGGCCGGCGCCGCTTGGGAGGAGGAACGAAGCGCCGGCCAAGCGGATAATGAGGTCCGCCGCACAGGTAAGGCTAGCTGAGTCTTGCCCCTGCGTCATCGGGGGATTGTCTTTGTTAAAAACGTACCGACGCGCACGGCCCTATCGGTCGCCGGCCGTCACAAGCTTGTCTTGACCATCATCCCGGCAATCTCAATAAACCCGGGAGTGGTTGGCAATAGCGGTGTTGTTTGGGCTAGCGGCGAGCGCGGCCTGGCAATCAAAACGCGATCATCTTCCCGCCTCGCCACCCAGCCTTTGCCTGACCACGGCTACATGGAAATTCGTGCCGAACAACAGCCCGTCATCGTTGAAGTCGTAGCTGGAATTGTGCAGTGGCGCCGAACCCTCGCCATTGCCGAGGAAGACGAAGCAGCCCGGCACATGGTCGAGGAAGCGGGCGAAATCCTCCGAAGCGGTCATCGGCTCGCGGGCGACGGCGATGTTGCCGGGCTCGAAGACGCCTCTCGCGGCGGCGAATGCGGCATCGACCAGCTCGGCATCGTTGCGCAGCGGCACGAACTCCCTGCTGTACTTGACCTCGGCGGTGACATTGTAGGCGGTGGCGATGCCCTCGGCGATGACGCGCATCTGCCGTTCGATCTCGGCGCTGACCTCGGGCCGGAAGCTGCGCGCATCGCCGAAGATGCGGGCAAGGCCGGGCAGAGCGTTGCGGGTGCCGTCGGTGATCAGCTCGGTCACCGAAACCACCGATATGTCGGCCGGGCTCAGCCGGCGCGAGACGATGGTCTGCAGATTGGTGACCAGCGCGCAGGCGGCGACCAGCGTCTCGTTGCCCGCATGCGGCCGCGCGGCATGACCGCCGAGCCCTTTGAGCACGATCTCGAAGATATCCTCGGCCGACATTATGGGGCCGGCACGGGTCTCGAAATGCCCGATCGGCAGGCCGGGCATATTGTGCAGGCCAAAAATCTCGTCGAAGGGAAAGCGCTGCATCAGCCCATCGTCGAGCATGGCAAGTGCGCCCCTGCCCCATTCCTCGGCCGGCTGGAAGACGAAGCGCACGGTGCCGTCGAAACCGCCCTGCTCCGCCAGCAGCTTTGCCGCGCCGAGCAGCATGGTGGTGTGGCCATCATGGCCGCAGGCATGCATCATGCCGGGATTGCCGGAGCGGTAGGATGCGTCCGACTGTTCGGTGATGCGCAGCGCATCCATGTCGGCCCTGAGCGCAATCGCGCGGTTGCCGCTGCCGCGCTTCAGCGTGCCGACGACGCCGGTACCGCCGACGCCCTCGGTGACATCGTCGAGGCCGAACTCACGCAATTTGGCGGCGACAAAGGCGGCGGTACGCTTCTCCTCGAAGCCGAATTCCGGATACGCATGCAGATCGCGCCGCCAGCCGGTCATCTCCCGCTTCAGATATTCGGCATTGAAATCAGCCATTGTCCCGTCCCTCATCGGTGAGCTGTTGTCGAAAGGCCGCGCAGCCTCATGCCGTTGCCTCGGCTGTCACCTTGCCGGCCAGCACATCGGCCGGGCTCATGCCAAGCAGTTCGGCGTAGCGATGCGGGTCGGTGGCGCCTTCGGTGTTGATCACCAGCACCCGCGATTTGCCGTCAAGTCCAAGATCGGCCCGGTTGTCTGCCACCGCCCGGATCAGACCGGCAAGGCCGACGCCGCCGCTTTCGCCGGCGACGATCACCGGGTCACCGCCGGCCGGCCGGGCCAGCCGCCGCATCACCGCGATGGCGTCGGTCTCATCCACCGTCATGAAGGCATCGGCGGCACGCGCCAGCACCCGCCAGGCGACCGGAGAGGCCTCGTAGCATTCAAGCATGGCCATCACCGTCGGCTGGCCGTGCGCGACCTTGACCGGGCGCCCGACCTGGGCGGCTGCAAAAACACAAGCGGCACGCGCCGGCTCGACCACGATGAAGGTCGGCCTGGCGTCACCGAGCACGATGGCAAGATGGCCGGCCAGCGCGGCGGCAATGCCACCGACACCGGCCTGCACGAAGACGTGGGTTGGCGTCCGAGGGAGTTGGCGCAAGGCTTCACGCATGATCGTGGTATAGCCTTGCATGACGAGGCCGGGGATGCGCTCGTAGCCGGGCCACGAGGTGTCGGAGACCACGGTCCAGCCTTTCTCGGCCGAAACCTGGGCAGCTTGCTTGACCGAATCATCATAATTGCCGTCGACGCGGATCATCTCGGCGCCATAGTGGGCGATCGCCGCGATACGCTCCTCGCTGACGCCGGCGTGGACAAAGATCGCCGTCCGCGCACCGACAAGTTGCGCGCCTTGCGCAACGGAGCGGCCATGATTGCCGTCGGTCGCACAGGCAAATGTCATGGTCGCGGCGACGCCCCGCACATCCGGCCGATCGAGATCGGCCACATCGACGGTCCGGCCAAGCCGGCTGCCTGCCTCCTCCAGCACCAGGCGGAAGACGGCATAGGCGCCGCCAAGCGCCTTGAAGCTGCCGAGGCCGAGGCGAAAGCCCTCGTCCTTGATATGGATGGCGCCAAGTCCGAATTCGGCGGCGAGCGCCGGCAGCGCATGCAGCGGCGTCATCCGGTGATTGTCGCGGTGGCTGAGAAAACGCTCGACCGTGTCAGCGCCGGCCACGCCAAGGATTTCGGCATCGGCGGGATCGAGTGGCAGGCGATGCAAAGCATTGCGGTTGAGCAGGAACATTGACCGGCCTCCTTGGAATTCAGCGAGAATATATTGCAGGACCAGCGCAAAGGGCGCTGTAGTATGGCCTCCCAAATGCAAGTTTGTTTCGCCAGGGATATCTCCATTGCCTGTATCGCCACCCTCGCTCGACAGTTTCGATCTCGCTATCCTTGCCATTCTGCAGCGGGACAACACGACGCCGCAGCGGCTGATCGGCGAGGCGGTGAACCTGTCGGCGCCGGCGGTGCAGCGCCGCATCAAGCGCATGGAGCAGACCGGCGTCATCGCCGGCAATGTCGCGGTCATCGAGCCGACGGCGGTCGGCCAGCCCATCACCATCTTCGTCGAGGTGGAACTCGAGAGCGAACGTGCCGAACTGATCGACGCGGCCAAGCGGCAATTCTCGGCAACCCCGGAAGTCCAGCAATGCTACTATGTCACCGGCGAGGCCGATTTCATCCTGGTCATCACCGTGGCCGACATGGGCGCCTATGAGGCGCTGACGCGAAAACTGTTCTTCGACAGCAACAATGTCCGCAAGTTCAGAACGTTTGTTGCCATGGACCGGGTCAAGGTCGGACTGACGGTACCCTTGCCCGGCTGAGCGTTGCTGGCATGGCAGGCTGCGGCTGCCATGCTTTTGCCATTCTCCGGAAGCGAATTTGTCGGCGGAGGCGCGCTTGGACGATACCACCCCAGTTGCGATCATCGGCGCCGGGCCGGCAGGCCTGGCCATTGCCGCGTGCCTGCGGCAGGCCGGGCAGGATTTCGTCCTCCTCGAAAAGGAGCAGCAATCCGCGCCCGCGTGGCGACGCCACTATGAGCGCGTCCATTTGCACACGACCAAACGCTATTCCTCGCTGCCCTTCGTGCCCTTTCCCAGGGATTATCCGCGCTATGTGCCGCGCGATCTGTTCGTCGACTATCTCGATGCCTATGCGCAACGCTTCGATCTGCGGCCTCGATTTGGGGAAACTGTGCGGGCGATCAATCGGCGAGGCAGAAGCTGGCTCATAGACACGACAACAGGCCCCTTGCACGCGTCACAGGTGGTGATCGCGTCGGGCAACAACGCGGAGCCGCTGATGCCCGGATTTGCCGGCGCCGATGCCTTCAAGGGCAAAAGCCTGCATAGCGCCGACTATCGCAACGCCGTGCCTTTCGCCGGCCAGTCGGTGCTGATTGTCGGCATGGGCAACACCGGCGCCGAGATTGCGCTCGATCTGGTGGAAGGCGGTGCGCGACCGACGATTTCGGTGCGCGGCGGCGTCCATATCGTGCCGCGCGAACTGCTTGGCGTGCCCATCCAGATGATCGGCATGGCAGCACGCCTGATGCCGCAACGCATCAACGATGCCTTGTTTCCCATCATCCTCGATCTGGCGCTGGGCAGACTCGGGAAATATGGACTGAGGCGGCCGCAGCAAGGAATGCTGCAGCAGATCGCGCTCTCGTCGCGCATTCCGACGATCGATATCGGCACGGTCGGCAAGATCCGCGAAGGCACGATCAAGGTCGCACCCGACATTGCCGAGATCACCGAGCAAGGCGCCCGTTTTGTCGATGGGAGCGACGGCGAGTTCGATGCGATCATCTTCGCCACCGGTTTCCGGCCGGGCTATGCCAGATTGCTGGAGCCCGGCGTCCAGCCAGGGGGCAGCGGCGTCAACGCGCGCGCTTCGGACCTCGGCCTTTATCTCATCGGCTTTCACAATCCGGTCACCGGATTGCTGCGCGAAATCTCGATCGAGGCAGAGCAGATCGCTGACGACATCCGCCTGCGGCGAAACCGAAAGAAAGCGGCCGAAATCCTGCCGGTATGAATTGGCGACAGACGATCTGAGTTCTCGCCGACCTCAGCCTGCCGCGCGCAGCCAGACCTTGTTGTCGTGGAAGGCAGCACCACCATAGGGCGCCGGCGCATCGGCGCCGGTCAGCACGTTGATGCCCTCGCCGCGCTCATGCGCGCTGTTTGGCCAGATGCCTTCGGCGATGACGACGCCACGCTTGAGGCCGTCAAACAGCTTCGCATGTAGCACGACTTCGCCGCGGGTGTTGCCGACCTCCACACGGTCGCCGTCGGCCAGCCCAAGTGCCGCGGCATCGTCGGGGTGCAGCAGAAGTTCCGGGCGGCCTTCCCTGGCCTTGGACACCGGTGTTTCCGAGAATGTTGAGTTGAGAAAATTGCGCGCCGGCGACGTCGTCAGCCGGAACGGATGCGCCTCGTCGGCGACCTCGATCAGGTCGACATGGTCGGGGAATTCCGGCAGCCGCGCCACCGGGCCCAACAGGCCCATGCTTTTCGGCGGCCGGTTGGGCGCCGCCTGTCCGGTCCAGTCGGCGCGGAAGCGGAATTTTCCATCCGCGTGACCAAATCCCTTGATGAAATGCGCTGCCTCGAAATCCGGCTGCAGGTCGACCCACTTGTCTTCCTTCAAGCTTTCGAAACTGCCCAGCCTGCGCTTGCCCAGGATGATGTCGATATGCTGCTGTTCGGTCAGGCCAAAGCCGGGGCGATCGGCGACGCCGAGGCGACCAGCCAGTTCCTCGATGACGAAATGGTTGGTGCGCGGTCCTTCCGGCGGCTCGATCAGCTTGGGGCCAAGCGTGATGTGCTGGTTGCCACCGCCCTTGTAGACGTCGTCATGCTCGAGGAACATCGTCGCCGGCAGCACGACATCGGCAAGCTTGGCCGTGTCGGTCATGAACTGCTCATGCACGCAGGTAAACAGGTCGTCACGCATAAAACCCTGCGTCACCAGCCGCTGCTCCGGCGCCACATTCACCGGATTGGTGTTCTGGATCAGCATCGCCGTCACCGGCGGGCCGCCATAGAGCGCGTCGCTGGCTCCGATCAGCACTGGGCCGATGCGCGAATGGTCGAGATAGCGGATCGAGGGATCGCGCATCTTGGTGCCTTCGAGCACATCCTGGTTGAGCTTGAAGATGCCGGAATTGGAATGGAAGGCACCGCCGCCCTCATATTGCCAGCTGCCGGTGACAGCCGCGATGCACGAGGCGGCATGCATGTTGACGGCGCCATTGCGCTGGCGCGCAAAGCCATAGCCGAGCCGGAAATAGGTCTTTTTCGTCGTGCCTACGAGGCGGGCGAAGGCCTCGATCTCGGCAACAGTCAAGCCGGTGATCCCGGCCGCCCATTCCGGCGTGCGCGTCACGAGATGGGCTTCCAGCCCCTTCGGGTCGTCGGTATATTTCGAGAGATAGGCGCGGTCGGCCATCCCCTCCTTGAACAACACATGCATGACCGCGCAGGCCAGCGCGCCGTCGGTACCCGGCTTCAGCACGAGACCGAGATCGGCCTGCTTCATCGTCGCGTTTTCATAAACGTCGATGACGACGATCTTGGCGCCGCGCTCCTTGCGCGCCTTGATGGCGTGGGTCATGACGTTGACCTGCGTCACCACCGCATTCGTCCCCCAGATCACCACGCAATCGGATTTCGCCATCTCGCGCGGGTCCGGCCCGCGCAGTGCGCCGGCCCCCATCATCCAGCCGGTCCAGGCGAGATTGGTGCAGATCGAACCGAAAAAACCGGAATATTTTTTCGCATGGCGCAGCCGGTCGATGCCGTCACGCTGCACCAACCCCATCGTTCCGGCATAATAGTACGGCCAGACCGTCTCCGAGCCGTATCTCTCCTCAGCCGCAATGAACTTTTCAGCGACGAGGTCGAGCGCGGCCTCCCAACTCGCTTCCTTCCAGGCGCCATCGCCCTTGGCGCCGGCGCGGATCAGCGGCTTCAGCAAACGGTCGGGATGGTGGACGCGGTCGGCATAACGCGCGACCTTGGCGCAGACGACGCCGGCCGTGTAGCTGTTGGACTTTGCGCCATGGACGCGGCCGATGCGATTGCCGTCAAGCAGCTCGACCTCGAGCGCGCAGGTCGAAGGACAATCATGCGGACAGGCCGAATGGCCGATGCGAAGCTTGGCGTGCTGGTTCATGGGGTTTGTCTAGCGGGTTTCGAATGCGGCGTGTAGGGCCAGATGGTTAGCCAATCTCCCCCTCGAGGGGGGAGATTGACTCTACTCCGCCGTGCCTTCCTCATACTCTGCCGACATGGACAGCCACTTTTCCTCGTGGCCGGCCAGCGTCTGGGCCAGTTGCGAGCGCTCCTTGGCCAGCCGTGTCGCCGTCGAGGGATCCTTTTCGTACACCGCCGGATTGGACAGTTCGTCCTCAATGCCGTCGATGCGCTTGCGGATTCGGTCCATCAGCGCTTCGGTGGCGCGGATTTCCTTGGCCAGCGGTTCGAGGGCGGCGCGGCGCGCGGCCGCGTCGCGGCGGCGGTCGGCTTTTGATGCCTTGTCGGCCTCGCGCTTGCCACGGCGGTCGCCGGATACGCCGGTGACCAGCGTCTTGTAGTCCTCCAAATCGCCATCATACGGGTTGACCGCGCCGTCCTTGACCAGCCACAGCCGGTCGGCGGTTGCCTCCAGCAGATGGCGATCATGCGAGATCAGGATGACGGCGCCGGGAAACTCGTTCAGCGCATGGATCAGCGATTCGCGGCTGTCGATGTCGAGATGGTTTGTCGGCTCGTCGAGGATGAACAGATTTGGGCCCTCGAAGGCCGACAGCCCCATCAGCAGGCGCGCCTTCTCGCCGCCCGACAGGTCCTTGGCGGCGGTGTTC
>NZ_RZQL01000226.1 GCF_003997935.1 Mesorhizobium sp. M7A.F.Ca.US.006.01.1.1 | reverse complement strand
CGTTTCGCGCGATCGTCGACCAGGGCCGGGTGACGCCGGGCGAATGGGTCGCGGTGCATGGCTGCGGCGGCGTCGGCCTGTCGGCGATCATGATCGCCAGCGCCATGGGCGCCAATGTCATCGCCATCGATCTCACCGACGAGAAACTGGATTTCGCCAAAAAGATCGGCGCCGTCGCCACCATCAATGCCTCTACGACGCCGAACGTGGTCAAGGCGGTCAAGCAGATCACCAATGGCGGCGCACACATGTCGATGGACGCGCTCGGCCACCCCACCACCTCGTTCAATTCGATATCCAATCTGCGCCGGCGCGGCCGCCATGTGCAAGTCGGCCTGATGCTGGGCGAGCATGCCCGGCCGCAGGTACCGATGGACAAGGTGATCGCCTTCGAACTCGAAATCCTCGGCAGCCACGGCATGCAGGCCTACCGCTACCAGGCGATGATGGACATGATCCGCAACGGCAAGCTGAAGCCCGAACTGCTGGTCGGCAAGAGGATCAGCCTCGACGAGGCGCCCGCGGCCTTGATGGCTATGGGCGGCTTCGAGGGCATCGGCATTGGCGTGGTGACGAAGTTCTAGGGAGGACGGCACCGTCGTCAGGCGATCGCGCGTCGTGGCAATTCCTGCTTCGCGAATCGCTTGGCGCCTACGACGCAAAGCACGACGCCAAGCGTGACGACGATCATCAGCGGGCTGACCTGCTCGTGCAGCAGCGTCGCTGCCAGCGCCAGTCCGAAAAATGGCTGCAGCAGCTGCAACTGTCCGACCGCGGCGATGCCGCCTTGCGCCAGCCCGCGATACCAGAACACGAAGCCGATCAGCATGCTGAACAGCGAGACATAGGCCAGCCCTATCCACGCACTGATGCCGACGCCGTCGAACGACGGCGGCATGGTGATCAGCGTCAGCACCAGCATGATCGGCAGCGACAGCACCAGCGCCCAACAGATCACTTGCCAGCCGCCGAGCTTGCGTGACAGCGCGGCACCCTCGGCATAGCCCAGACCGCAGGCGATGATGGCAGCCAGCATCAAACCATCGCCGACAGGCGAGGCCGTCACGCCCTGCGTCAGCGCAAAGCCCGCGACCAGCGCGCTGCCGATGCACGAAAACAGCCAGAACGCCGGCCGCGGCCGGTCACCGCCGCGCAGCACGCCGAAGATCGCGGTCGCCAACGGCAGCAGGCCGACGAAGATGATGGAATGGGCCGTGGTGACGTGCTTCAGCGCCAACGCGGTCAGCAAGGGAAAGCCGACAACCACGCCAAGTGCGACGATCACCAGCGACAGCAGATCGCCGCGCTCCGGGCGTTTCTGCCGGAACAGAAGCAGCAGCGCCAGGCCAAGCAGGCCGGCAATCGCCGCCCGGGCCGAGGTCAGGAATGTCGGATCGAAATCCTTCACCGCCACGCGCGTTGCCGGAAGCGAGCCGCTGAAGATCAACACGCCGATGAATCCATTCATCCAGCCGCTCGCGGTCTTGTCCATCGTATGCTCCGTTTGTCGGCTCCGTATCGCGCGGAGCCGGTGGTATCGCCAGAGACAATGCGGTACAATTATGCAAAACTGTCATGCTTAGCAGAGCAGTACGGATGGACAAACAGACCACAGGAAGCGAGAGCGGCGGAACGCTGGTCGAAGGTGTCATGGCGACGATCCGCCAGCGGATCGCGGCGCGCAGCCTGACGCCGGGAGCGCAATTGCCGTCGATCCGCGCCTTCGCCAAATCCATGCAGGTGTCCAAATCCACCGTGGTCGAAGCCTATGAGCGGCTCGCCGCCGAAGGCGCGATCCGCTCGCGGCCGGGCTCCGGCTTCTATGCCGCCGGATCGCTGGCGCCGCTGTCGCTGGCCGAAATCGGCCCCCGCCTCGACCGCGCGGTCGATCCACTCTGGATCTCGCGCCAGTCGCTGGAGGCCGGCGACGACATGCTGAAACCCGGCTGCGGCTGGCTGCCGGCCTCGTGGATGCCCCAGGCAGGTCTGCGCCGGGCACTGCGCACGGTGGCGCGTGCCGACGATGTCGCACTGGCCGACTACGGCACGCCGCTCGGCCTGCCACCGCTACGGCAATTGCTGGCGCGGCGCATGGCCGGGCATGGCATCGAGGCCTCTCCCGAGCAGATCATGCTGACGGAATCAGGCACGCAGGCCATCGACCTGTTGTGTCGGTTCCTGATCGAGCCCGGCGACACCGTGCTGGTCGACGACCCCTGCTACTTCAACTTCCACGCTTTGTTGCGCGCCCACCGGGCCAAGGTCGTCAGCGTTCCCTACACGCCGTCGGGGCCGGATATCGAGCTGTTCGCGCAGGCACTGGCCGAGCATCGGCCGCGCCTCTACATCACCAATTCCGCCATCCACAACCCGACCGGCGCGGTGCTGTCGCCGGTCACCGCGCATCGGCTGCTCAAGCTCGCCGACCAATCGGAATTGACCATCGTCGAAGACGACATCTTCGCCGATTTCGAACATGCGCCCGCCCCGAGGCTGGCGGCGTTCGATGGTCTCAACCGCGTTGTCCATATCGGCAGCTTCTCCAAAACGCTTTCGGCGTCGGTTCGCTGCGGCTTCATCGCCGCGCCGCGCGACTGGATCGAGCCCCTGACCGACCTCAAGATCGCTACGACCTTCGGCGGCGGCCGGCTCGCGGCCGAACTGGTGCTGACGCTGCTCAAGGACGGCAGCTACCGCAAACACATGGATTTGCTGCGCGCGAAGCTTGCGCGCGCCATGGGCGAGACCAGCGTTCGCCTGAAAGCGATCGGCATCTCCCCCTGGATCGACCAGCCGGCTGGCCTGTTCCTGTGGTGCAGCCTGCCGGATGGTGTCGATGCGACCGAAGTCGCCCGCCGCGCTCTGGCCGACAATATCGTGCTGGCGCCCGGCAACGCATTCAGCCTGTCCGGAACAGCCAGCCGCTTCCTGCGCTTCAACGTCGCCCAATGCGCGGACGAGCGGATTTTCAAGGTGATCGAGGCGGCGATGGCGCGTTGACGCGACCAACCTGATCCTGTTGCCTGGGCAACCTCCGGCTGCTAGTGAACGGCCAGCGCACTCGAGAGAATATCCGCGCCATCATTTCCGGGATAGCGGTTATGGGAACCAGCAAGTCAGCAGACAAGTAGGCCGCAACAGCGCTTCGTTGTTGCGGCGGCCCGTCATTTCCCATTTTCAGTGAGAACGGCAGATCGCCGCCAAATGTACCATTTGAGCGGATGTTCAATCATGCCTTGTCAAAAAACCCGACATGGACCACTTCCCTGCCAGCAGCCATGGTGCTGATGGCCCCCTTCGACATCCTGGCCTCGCTGGCCATGGACATCTACCTCCCGATTGTCCCGGCGATGCCGGGGATCCTCAAGACATCGCCTGATGTCATCCAGCTGACGCTGAGCCTCTACATGATCTGTCTTGGGCTCGGCCAAGTCGTCTTCGGCCCGATTTCCGACAGGATCGGCAGGCGCCCGGTGCTGATCGGCGGCGCGCTTTTGTTTGCAGGCGCTTCCTTTCTGCTCGCCGGCACCTCGCTGGCCGCTGCCTTCGTCGTCCTGCGCGTCGCGCAGGCCATTGGTGCGTCCGCCATTCTCGTTGCAACCTTTGCAACGGTTCGCGACGTCTATGCGCAAAGGCCCGAAAGTGCCGTCATTTACGGCCTGTTCAGCTCGATGTTGGCTTTCGTGCCGGCGTTGGGCCCAGTTGCCGGCGCGTTGATTGCCGACAATTTCGGCTGGCGGGCGATCTTCCTGACGCTCGGAGGCCTGGCCACCGCAGCCACCCTCCACGCATGGCCGAAATGGCACGAAACCCGCCCCGCCAATGGCGATACCAGGCGAATGGCGCTTCGACCCATTCTCTCCAGTCTTGTCTTCTGGACCTACACTCTTGCGTTCAGTGCCGCCATGGGCGCCTTCTTCGTGTTCTTTTCGACAGCGCCACGAGTGCTCATGGATCGCGCCGGCTTTTCACAGTTCGGTTTCAGTCTTGCCTTCGCGACCGCGGCGCTGGTGATGATTGCCACCACCCGCTTCGCCAAGAGGTTCATTGCAAGCTGGGGTATCGCCGGCAGTGCCATCAGGGGCATGGCCATGCTGCTGTTCGGCGCCGTCCTGCTGGCAGTGGGGCAACTGTTCGCGCAACCGTCCTTTGCGACATTCGTCTTGCCGATGTGGGTCGTTGCCGTGGGTATCGTCTTCACTGTCTCGGTCACCGCGAACGGCGCGCTTGAGGCGTTCGGTGATGTCGCGGGAACTGCGGTCGCGCTCTACTTCTGCATCCAGAGCCTTGTCGTCGGTATCCTCGGCACGTTGTTCGTCATCCGGCTCGGCGGAGACACGGCGTGGCCGCTGGTCGCCTACTGTTCGGTCATGGCGACGCTCACACTAGGCGCACTGAGGCTTTTGCAGAACGCCAAACCGAATAGACGGGACAGATGAGAAGCCTGGGCGGTTGGCGCAGGCTCTCATCATTGTCAGCGCGACGCCGCGCAGAGCTCCCGCACACAATCGCGCAACCAGCGTTGCGCCGGATCGGCATCGAGGCGCGGATGCCAGAGCATGGAGATGGTGACTTCCGCGGTGGCAACCGGCAGGGGAAAACTGTGCATGCCGGCGCGTGCGCCCTCGGTATGCCGCTCCGGAACGCTGGCGATCAGGTCGGACGTGCGGGCCATGGCAAGGGCTGCCGAGAACCCGGAAACCATGCACACGACTGTCCGCTGCAGCCCGAGCCGGTTCAAGGCCTCGTCGATCGGCCCTTTCTCGCGGCCGCGCCGTGAAACGCTGATGTGTCGGCCTGCGGCATAGCGCTCCGGCGTCACCGCGCCCTCGCTCAAGGGATGGCCCGTTCGCACGGCGCCAATGAAGCGGTCGCGAAGCAATGCCTGAATGCGCACCTCCGGTCCGGTCTCGCCAGCGACGCCTATGTCCAAGTCGATCGCCGCGTCGCGCAACGACATGACGTCCTTGTCGGACTTCGGTGCAAAGCGCAGCCGCACGCCGGGCGCATCGGCCTGGACACGGGCAACGAGACGAGGTGCAAACTCTTCGACGAAACTCTCATTGGTGCCCAGCGTGAAGACTCTGTCTAGGCTCCGGAGATCAAACAGGGTGGCAGGACGCAGCAGCGCCTCCGCATCCTGGACGACACGGCCAACCTGCTGCCGCAGTTCTTCCGCACGTGGCGTCGCCACCAGGCCGCGACCGGCGCGAACCAGCAGCGGGTCGCCCGTCGCCTCGCGCAGCCGCGCCAGCGTGCGGCTCATTGCCGAGGGGCTGAGGCGCAGACGGCTGGCGGCGCGCGCCACGCTGCCTTCGGTCAGCAGGACGTCGAGAGCGAACAGCAGATTGAGATCGGGCGATGTCATCGGCGGATCATGGCACGATATGGCGTCAAACGCACGAATAAGATGCAAATGCTGCGTCTTTCGCCACATCGCCCATGGGATTAGATCTCAAGCAGTTCCGGTTGTGGGACTGATGGAAGGAGATCGCCGTGGCAATCGCTGAGCAAAATCGAGACGGACGCGTGTCGGCGCCGCCACGGATGCAATCCGCACGCTGGGCGTTGGCAAGCCTGTCGCTCGCCACACTGCTGTCGTCGCTGGGAACCAGCATTGCCAGCGTCGGGCTGCCGTCGCTGATGCAGAATTTCGGAGCGTCGTTCCAGTCCGTGCAATGGGTTGTTCTGGCCTATCTGCTGGCCATCACCACCCTGATCGTCAGCGCCGGTCGGCTGGCCGACATGTTCGGGCGCCGGCCGTTGCTGCTTGGCGGCATCGCGCTGTTCACGTCCGCATCGGTGCTCTGCGGCCTGGCGCCGACGCTCTGGCTGCTGATTGCCGCGCGCGCCATGCAGGGACTTGGTGCGGCGCTGATGATGGCGCTGACGCTGGCCTTCGTCGCCGAAACCGTGGCCAAAGACAGAATCGGTGGCGCCATGGGCCTGCTCGGCGCCATGTCCGCGATCGGCACGACACTTGGCCCCTCGTTCGGCGGCCTTTTGATCACCGGCTTCGGCTGGCGGGCGATCTTCCTCGTCAATGTCCCGCTGGGTGTGCTCACCTTCGCTCTTGCCTGGCGTGCCCTGCCGGCACACAGCAAGACAACGCGGCAGGTCGACCGGGGCACGTTCGATATCGTGGGCACGGTCCTGCTGGCCCTGACACTGGCCGTCTATGCGCTGGCCATGACGCTTGGCAGAGGCAATTTCGGCGCGCTCAACATCGGCCTGCTGGTCGCTGCTGGAATCGGCGTCTTTCTTTTCGCCGTCGCGCAGGCGAGAGTGAAAAACCCCTTGATCCAGCTCGCCAGCTTCCGCGATCTTCAACTGAGCGCCAGTCTCGCCATGAGCCTCGTTGTCGCCACGGTAATGATGGCGACGTTGGTGGTTGCCCCGTTCTACCTGTCGCGAGGACTTGGGCTCGATGCCGCAACGGTCGGCCTCGTGCTGTCGACCGGCCCGCTCGTCTCGACCCTGTCGGCGCTGGTGGCCGGACGCCTGACCGATCGCTTTGGCGCCCACAGGATGATGGTCGCCGGCCTACTGAGCCTTTCCACGGGCACGTTCCTGCTGTCGCTCGCCATGACCAGACTCGGCATTGCCGGCTATGTCGTTGCGATCACCGTCACCTGCATCGGCTACGCCCTGTTCCAGACGTCGAACAATGCAGCCGTCATGGCCGGTGTTGACGCCGGGCAGCGCGGCGTCGTTTCCGGCCTGCTCAACCTTTCGCGCAATCTCGGGCTCATCACGGGCGCCTCGTTGATGGGCGCCATATTCGCCGTCGCATCGGCCGAAGGGCACGAAGGCATTGGTCTTCTGAGTTCCGAGGCCGCAGCCCGAGGAATGCAGGTCACATTTCAGACGGCGACGGTGCTGGCGCTGGCTGCGCTCTTCCTCGCATTGCTCTCGGCCCGCGCCGAGTTCAAGCGGCAGAGGCTGGTGGAAATATCACAAGACCTCTGATTTTGCGCTCCCGGTGAACAGTCTCTCAGGACCCTGTCCGCTTGCGGCGCTCATAGAGCATGACCAGCGTTTCCGCCATCAAAGCAGGCTTTTCCTCGCCTTCGATCTCGACCGTATTGGCGGCCTTCATCAGATACTGGCCGGGGCCCCTGTCCTCCATGGACAGCAGCGTGATTCGCAGTCTGATGCGGGCACCGACCCTGACCGGCGCCAAGAAGCGTACCTTGTCGAAGCCATAGTTGAAGGCGGCCTGCGTATTCTCGGGCACGATGCCCATGCCGAGCGCCAGCGCGCCGATAATCGACAGTGTCAGGTAGCCATGCGCGATCGTCGTGCGGAACGGGCTTTGCCGCCGCGCCCTCTCAGGGTCAACATGAATCCATTGGTGGTCGCCGGTGCATTCGGCGAACTGATCAATACGGTTCTGGTCGACCGTCGTCCACTCCGACACGCCAAGCTCCTGCCCGGCCATCGTCCTCAACTGCTCGTAGGTCGGCGGCGTTTTAGGCCGTATTTCAGTCATTCCTGGTTTCCCGATCGCTTCCAAAGCCTCCGGACCACGAACTGACGGCCTCTGTCAATTCGCTCGGCGCGAATCCGTTCCGCCGATTTCGGCCGCAATCGTGCCACGCCACGAGCGCAGTCACAGGTTAAATCGGGATTTCCAGGCTTCAGGGCAGCCGGCAGCAACCAGCCGGCCTCGGCCACATCTGCTACTTCTTCTCGTAACCGGCGCGGATTTCCTCCATCGCCTCCTTGATGCGCGTGCGCAGGATGTCGACCGATTCGGTGCCGGATTTCTTGACCAGTTCAGCCACTTCGCCTGCATTCTTCAACGCGGCCTCGAAGGACTTTCTGGCAAACTCCGTCTGTTTGGCCATCAGTTCCTGCGGATTACCCGGCGCCCTGTAGCTTTGCGCGATATCGGTGATCTCGCGCAGCGTATCCTGCAGCATCTCGCGCTGCCTGGACAACAACGAGGTGGCGCCGGCGGCACCGGCTCGCGCCGATTTCTCCAGCGCTTCGAGGTTCTTGCGATGATGGGCGAGGATCACCTCGACATCGACATTCGGCACCTTCAGGTCGCGGCCGAACCTGCTGAACATGTCCATGAAGGAATCGGATTCCGGTTGTTTTGCCATGCTTGTCTGCTCCCCTTTGCCGCGGATGCGGGCACCCTCGGATGGAGAATAACACTCGCGTGCCGTGAGTCCATTCGGACGCGGAGGAATGAGCGCCAGCCTGGCCGCGCATCAATTCACGAGGAACAGCCGCTCGGCTACATAGAGCACGACACCGGCAAGGCCGCCGATGATCATGCCGTTGAAGCGGATGTATTGCAGGTCCCTGCCGATGTTCATCTCTATCAGCCGCGTCAGTTGCGCGAGGTCCCAGCGTTTGACTTGATCGGCGATGAATGTCGACACGCCGGCCTTCTGGCTCTCCACGAACGACGCCAGCGCCACCACGAACCCCTGGTTCATGTCGGCCCGGATCTGCGCATCGCCGGCAAGGTGGCGGCCGACTTCGACGAACATGTTGGCAAGATGCGCGCGGACAACCGAATTCGGCGCCTTGGCATCCTGCTCGATGAACTGGCTGAGGCTTGCCCACATCTCGCCGGCCAATCCCGTGACCTCCGGCCGGGCCAGGAAGTCGCGCTTCAGCTTCTCGGCCCGTTTGGCGTATTGCTTTGATGTCCTCAGCTTTTCGATGAAGCCTTGGGCGAAGCGGTCGAATTCGGCGCGCATCGGGTGGTCGGGATCGGCCCTCACCTCGTCGAGCAGGGAGCCCGCCGAGGCGACGATCTTCTTCAGGAGATAGGCGTCGGCGCGGAACAGGTTGAACAGCGAAGGCAGTTCCTCGCGGATCTTTTCGCGCATCGTCGCCAGCGCTTTTTCGTCATTGAGGAACCGCCCGATCACCTTGGTGAATTCGTCGAACAGTTTCTGGTGGCGGCGATCATCGGTCAGGGCGGAGAGCAGCTCGGCGGCCAGCGGCGCCAGCGGCACCTTTTCGATCTGTTCGAGCATGCGGCTGGTGACGAAGCCGCGCAGGCCGGATTGCTCTATCGCCGCCAGCGTCTGCGGCACCAGTCGCACGACGAAGCGCGACAGGCCGGCGGCGCGCTCCGTATCGGCCAGCCAGTCGGCGACCAGCGCCGAAAAATCGACCTCGGCGAGCTTTTCACGCACCGGTTCAGGCGCCAGAAAGTTGACCTCGATGAAGCGGCCGAGATTGTCGGCGATGCGGTTCTGGTTCTCGGGGATAATGGCGGTGTGCGGGATCGGCAGCCCCAGAGGTCGCCTGAACAGCGCCACCACCGCGTACCAGTCGGCGAGGCCGCCGATGGTCGCCGCCTCGGCAAAGGCAGCGACGAAGCCGAGCCACGGATGGATGTGTTCGAACGATTTGGCGAGCGCAAACACCGCCACGCAAAGCGCCAGCGCGGCCGCCGCGAGGAATTTCGTCCGCCGCAACGCGGAAAGCTTGGCATCCGCTTCCGCATCGAAACGGACCGGCGCCTGGGGCGAAGCCGATTGTGACATGGGTGAGCCGCTCCTCGTCGATCTCAGCCTATCTAGTGTTCCGAGGGCCGAAATACCCGCGACTGCGGGTTTGCCCGGAATCTTTCCCGGCTGCGCACACAAAGTTGAGGAGAAAATTCATCTATCGCGCGAAGTAGTCTGGAATTATTCCAAGGTATAGGCCATATTCCGCCGAGGCCAATGTGGCGAATCCGGAATTTCGGGTCAAAGCCGCATCAGCAAAATTTTCCAGATCTGGCGTGGTTGCACCGCACCAGTGCCTTGTGAGGACAAAATGCGGCTTACGCGCCAGACCAACTATGCCATGCGCATCTTGATGTATTGCGCGGCCAATGACGACCGATTGAGCCGTATTCCCGAGATCGCGGCCGCCTATTCGGTGTCGGAGCTTTTCCTGTTCAAGATCCTGCAGCCGCTGGTCGAGCACGGCCTCGTCCAGACCGTGCGTGGCAGGAATGGCGGCGTCAAGCTTGGCCGGGCGGCTGAAGCCATCAGCCTGTTCGATGTCGTGCGCGTGACGGAAGAGAGCTTCGCCATGGCCGAATGCTTCGAGAACGATGCCGCCGAATGCCCGCTGGTCGACAGCTGTGCGCTGAACTCGGCGCTGCGCGAGGCCCTGAATGCGTTTTTCGCCGTGCTCGCCCGCTACACGATCGCCGATCTGGTAGCGGCGCGGCCGAATGTGCGCAACCTGCTCGGCATCGACATGCTGGTGGAGCGCCGCGCTCCGGCTGCCTAACCAGCAGGGACGCGGGCTAGGTTTGCAATAAGTTAGGCGGCTGACTGGGGCAGCACGAACGGTATGTTCCCGGCCGGCAGCACGCCGACCCTGAGCCGGCAGTCGAAGACTTTTTCGATCAGATCATCGCTCAGCACGTCCTGTGGCGACCCGGTGGCGGCCAGCCTGCCGCAATGCATGACGAAGATTCGCTCGGCATACATAGCTGTCAGATTGAGGTCGTGCAGGATGGCGACTACGCCGCCGCCCCTTCTGGCGAAGTCGCGGGCAATGTTCATGATGATCAGCTGGTGCTTGATGTCGAGGCTGGAAACCGGCTCATCGAGGAAGAGGTAGCGCGGCTTGCCGTCGAGCACCGGTGCCCAGACCTGGCACAGCACGCGCGCGAGCTGGACGCGCTGTTGCTCGCCGCCCGAAAGCTCCTGGTAGAAACGTCCGGCAAAGCCGTCGAGATCGACACGCGCCAGCGCCCGTTCCGGCAGCCGCGCATTCTCGCCCGGCAGGACGCCCGAGCGGCCGCCGACAAGACCAAGCTTGACCACCTCTCGCACCGTGAACGGGAACGACAGCGTCGTCGCCTGCGGCAGCACCGCCCGATGAACCGCGGTCTCGACCGGCTTCATCGCGCAGAGATCGCGGCCGTTGAGCGCGACGCGCCCGGTGTAGGCGAGTTCGCCGGAAAGCGCCTTGAGGAAGGTCGTCTTGCCCGAACCATTGGGGCCGACGATGGCAGCGATCTCGCCGGGCCGCGCGTGGAAATCGACACCACTGACGATAGGCTTGCCAGCGATATCAACCGAAACGTCCTTTGCCTCGATCATCAAGCCTCACAAATCAACCACGCCGCGCTTGCGCAGCAGGATCCAAAGGAAGAACGGCGCGCCCGCTATCGCGGTGACGATGCCTATAGGCAGTTCGGCCGGCGCAACGATGGTGCGTGCGACCGCATCGGCCAGAAGCAGCAGCGAGGCGCCGAGCAGCGCCGACGCCGGCAGCAGATAGCGGTTGTCCGGACCGATCAGCAGACGCAGCAGATGCGGCACCACGATGCCGACGAAGCCGATGCCGCCGCTGACGGCGACGGATGCGCCGACAGCAGCGGAGACGCCGACGATAGCCGTGTATTTCAGCCGCTGCACCGGAATGCCGAGATGACCGGC
>NZ_RZQL01000225.1 GCF_003997935.1 Mesorhizobium sp. M7A.F.Ca.US.006.01.1.1 | reverse complement strand
CGTATCGACCACGCACACCATCACCGGCGCCATCATCGGCGTCGGCGCCGCCCGCCGCGTCTCGGCCGTGCGCTGGGGCATTGCCGGCAACATCGTCATTGCCTGGATCGTCACCTTGCCGGCCACCGCTTTGATTTCAGCGCTCACCTACCTCGCGGTTGGCCTGGCGAGGTGACGTAAAGAAATCTACCTGTCCACAAGGTTCAGGATGTTGCCGTCCGGGTCCTTGAACCAGGCAACCTTCATTCCGTAACCGACGTGGAGATCGCCCTCCAGCGTCAAGCCCGGCATCTGATAGTGCTCGAAGGCGACGCCCTTCGACTTCAGCTCCTTGACGATGTTGCCGATCTCGTCGCCAACCATCCAGGTCACCGCTGTCGCCTTGTTGGTTCCGGCAAATTGGGAATGATAGACGTTGAGGGTGGTATCGCCGCTTTTGTAGACGATCAGTTCACCGCCTTCATCGTGCACCTGTTTCAGGCCAAGCGTTCCCTCATAGAAAGCCTTGGCTTTCGCGAGATCCTTCACCGCGAGATTGGCCGTTGCGTTGCTGTTTGCGAGCATGATGGTCTCCTTTCCTGGTTGTCGACCCCGTGCTGTTCACCGAAATAGGTCGCCGCGATCGTTTGACGACTGTCGCTTGACCTGATTGTTGGCCGCATCGGCGCTCGATTATGTGGAAGACGTTTGGCGCGGATGGAATCCGACAGGATCCGCTTTTTCAGGCACGCCAAGACAGCCATTGCTCCACGGCTTGGTTCTGTCCGGAAACTGCATTATCTCAGGTGCAAGCTGCATCTCAGGCGCAAGCTGCGTAAGGAAAAACTGCCATGTCCGTCACCAAGGAAATCGTCACCGAGCGTCTGAAGACGGTCAACGGGCCGGATTTCACCGGCAACATCGTCGACCTCGGCATGGTTTCGGAAATTTTCATCGCCGACGGGAAGGTCTTCTTCTCGATCACCGTTCCCGCCGCCCGTGCCCAGGAAATGGAGCCGCTGCGTGCTGCCGCCGAGCGCGTCGTCAAGGCGATCCCCGGTGTCGCCGGCGCCGTCGTCGCGCTGACGGCCGAAAAGAAGGGCGGCGGCATGGAGGCGCCGGTTCCGTCGCGCCCCGCACCCAGGCCCATTCCACCGGCTGCGCCCGCCGCCGCCGCGCCGCGTGCGGCTCCGCACGCGCCGGCCTCGCACAGCTCGGGCAAGCGTGGCGTACCCGGTATCGAGGCTATAATTGCCGTTGCCTCCGGCAAAGGCGGCGTCGGCAAGTCGACCACCGCCGTCAACATCGCGCTCGGCCTCGCCGCCAACGGCTTGCGCGTCGGCGTGCTCGATGCCGACATCTACGGCCCTTCCATGCCCAGGCTGCTCAACATCCATGGCCGGCCGCAGACCGTCGACGGCAAGATCCTGAAACCGATGGAGAATTACGGCCTGAAGGTGATGTCGATGGGCTTCCTCGTCGACGAGGAAACGCCGATGATCTGGCGTGGCCCGATGGTGATGTCGGCGCTGACGCAGATGCTGCGTGAAGTCGAATGGGGGCGGCTCGACGTGCTCGTCGTCGACATGCCGCCCGGTACCGGCGACGCGCAGCTGACCATGGCCCAGCAGGTGCCGCTGGCTGGTGCCGTCATCGTCTCGACGCCACAGGATCTGGCCCTGATTGACGCACGAAAAGGCCTCAACATGTTCAAGAAGGTCGACGTGCCGCTGCTCGGCATCGTCGAGAACATGAGCTATTTCATCGCTCCGGACACCGGCAAGCGCTATGACATCTTCGGCCATGGCGGCGCCCGCCGCGAGGCCGAGCGCCTGGGCGTCACCTTCCTTGGCGAAGTGCCGCTCGAAATGGGCATTCGCGAAAGCTCGGATGCCGGCACGCCGGTTGTCGTCTCGAAGCCCGACGGCGCCGAAGCAAAAATCTACCGCGACATCGCTTCGAAGGTCTGGGACCGGGTCAACGAAGAGCGTGGTGCTGCGGCAGCCGCCGTGCCGAGTATTGTGTTCGAGTGATGCCCGCTTGAGGGCTCAGCCGCCGACCTTTTCGCCGAACGACGAAAAAAACTGTCCGGCCAGTTTCTTCGAGGTCGATTCGATCAGCCGGCTGCCGAGCTGGGCGATCTTGCCGCCGACATCGGCCTTGGCCGCGTAGTTCAATATCGTGACGTCGGGTCCATCTGCCGTCAGCGTCACGTCGGCGCCGCCCTTGGCGAAGCCTGCAATGCCGCCCTTGCCTTCGCCCTGGATGGTGTAGGAGTGCGGCGGCTTCAGGTTCTTCAGCGTCACTTCGCCGTTGAACGTCGCCTTGATCGGTCCGATCTTCACCACCACGGTTGCCGCCATCTCGGTCGGCGACTTCATCTCCAGGCTCTGGCAGCCGGGAATGGTCGCCTTCAAGACCTGGGGATCGTTCAGCGCTTCCCACACTTTTTGCAGCGGTGCGGCAATGCGCTCCTCGCCTTCGATCACCAAAGCCATGAAAACCTCCCGGACAAGACTGTCCGAACCCGTAACGCACGGCTCGGTGCGTGTCTATCGCACCAAAGTCCGGTTGCGACCGCACGCCCTCTTGCCTGCTCCCGCGCGTTGCCATATCGATTTGTCTTACAAATACGGAGACCATGATGGCAGGCGCCCCCACCCACAAGAAAAAATTTCGCTCGCAGGAGTGGTTCGACAACCCCGACAATCCGGGCATGACGGCGCTCTATCTCGAGCGCTATCTCAATTACGGCCTGACGCGCGCCGAACTAATGTCCGGCAAGCCGCTGATCGGCATTGCCCAGACCGGCTCGGATCTGTCGCCTTGCAACCGCCACCATATCGAACTCGCCAAGCGCGTGCGCGAAGGCATCGTCTCGATGGGCGGCATTCCGTTCGAATTCCCCTGCCATCCGATCCAGGAAACCGGCAAGCGCCCGACCGCAGCACTTGACCGCAACCTTGCCTATCTCAGCCTGGTCGAGGTGCTCTACGGCTATCCGCTCGATGGCGTCGTGCTCACCATCGGTTGCGACAAGACCACCCCGGCGCTGCTGATGGCTGCGGCCACCGTCAACATTCCGGCCATCGCACTGTCGGTCGGCCCGATGCTCAATGGCTGGCACAAGGGCAAGCGCACCGGCTCCGGCACCATCGTCTGGGAATCGCGCCAGCGCCTGTCGGCCGGCGAGATCGGCTATGATGAGTTCATGGACATCGTCGCCTCCTCGGCGCCGTCCACCGGCTATTGCAACACCATGGGCACCGCCACCACGATGAACTCGCTGGCCGAGGCGCTCGGCATGCAGTTGCCGGGCTCGGCCGCCATTCCCGCGCCCTACCGCGAGCGTGGCCAGATTTCCTATGAGACGGGAAAGCGCATCGTCGAGATGGTGCATGAGGATCTGAAGCCGTCCGACATCATGACGAGAGAGGCTTTCGAGAACGCCATCGTCGTCAATTCGGCTATTGGCGGCTCGACCAACGCGCCGATCCACCTCAACGCCATCGCACGCCACCTTGGAGTCAAGCTCGACAATGACGACTGGCAGACGGTCGGCCTCAATGTGCCGCTGCTGGTCAATTTGCAGCCGACGGGCGAATATCTTGGCGAGGACTACCATCATGCCGGCGGCGTGCCGGCGGTCATCGCCGAACTGATGAAGGGCGGCCTGTTGCCGCATCCCGGCGCGCGCACTGTCAACGGCAAGTCGATCGGCGAGAATAGTGAGGGCGTCGCCAACGAAAACCCCGACGTCATCCGCTCTGTCGCCAAGCCGCTGAAGGCCAATGCCGGCTTCATCAACCTCAGGGGCAATCTGTTCGATTCGGCGATCATGAAGACCAGCGGCATCTCGCCGGAATTCCGCGAGCGCTATCTGTCCAATCCTAGGGATCCCGAGGCTTTCGAAGGCAACGCCATGGTTTTCGACGGGCCGGAAGATTACCACGCCCGCATCGACGATCCGGCGCAAGGCATCGACGAACACACCATCCTGTTCATGCGCGGCGCCGGCCCGGTCGGCTATCCCGGCGGTGCCGAGGTCGTCAACATGCAGCCGCCGGCCTATCTCATCAAGAAGGGCATCCACGCACTCGCCTGCATCGGGGACGGCCGCCAGTCGGGCACGTCGGGTTCGCCGTCGATCCTCAACGCCTCGCCGGAAGCGGCGATCGGCGGCGGACTGGCGCTGCTTAAGACGGGCGACCGGGTCCGCATCGACTTGCGCAAGGGCACGGCCGACATCCTCGTCACCGACGACGAGATCACCCGGCGCCGCGCCGAGTTGCAGAACAATGGCGGCTTCCATTATCCCAAGCATCAGACGCCCTGGCAGGAGATCCAGCGCGGCATGGTCGCGCAGTTCTCGGAGGGAATGGTGCTGAAGCCGGCGGTGAAGTACCAGGATGTCGCGCACACCAGCGGTGTCCCCAGAGACAATCACTGATTGCTCCGGGGACAATCATCGATTCTGGATCGACGGATGGCGGCTTGATCAAATCAGGCCGCCATCGGTTTTCCGGTCAGCGTGTTGCATCCCGGCCGGGTAAGTCTGGAACGGTCACCGTCCTTGACAAGCGTGCCCAACAAATCCACGATCATGACAAGGGGTGCATCGCGACGACCCCGTGAGGCGTCAGCCCAACGTTCGCGTCCAAGCTTCTCTTTTCAGGAGGTGGACGCTATGCCGTCAACAACCGCTATCACCGTACCGCAATTGTCCCGGCTCATAGGTCTGCCGGGTGCACCTGTCATTGTCGATGTTCGCATAAATGAAGATTTCGACGCCGATCCGCGCCTGTTGCCGGCGTCGTGCCGGCGCGATTTCAAAACCGTTTCGACCTGGGCCGCTGCATTCGCCGGCAAGCCTGTGGCCGTCGTCTGCCAGAAGGGGCAAAAGCTCTCGCAAGGCGTCGTCGCATGGCTGCGCCATGAGGGGATATCAGCCGAATCCCTTGAAGGCGGCTTTGAGGCCTGGCGCGATGCCGGAGGGCTTCTGGTCCGCACCGCCAAGATGCCGCCACGCAATGAAAAGGGCGCCACTGTCTGGGTGACGCGATCGCGCCCGAAGGTCGACCGCATCGCTTGCCCATGGCTGATCCGGCGTTTCGTCGACCCCGACGCGGTGTTCCTGTTTGTCGAACCCGCTGAAGTACTGGCTGTTGCCGACCGCTTT
Organism: Mesorhizobium sp. M7A.F.Ca.US.006.01.1.1; assembly: GCF_003997935.1. GTDB lineage: Bacteria > Pseudomonadota > Alphaproteobacteria > Rhizobiales > Rhizobiaceae > Mesorhizobium. The sequence goes on along the minus strand of NZ_RZQL01000225.1, from coordinate 6,259 downwards.
CAGGCCGTGCCGTTCGACATCGACACTGTGTTCTGGAGCCATCGCGGCGAACGCTGCACCTTCGACACGATGATCGAGGAGTTCGGGCTGGAATCCGAGGCGCTCGATCGCCTCGCCGCAATCGTGCGCGCGGCCGACACTGCAAGCCTCGACCTGGTGCCCCAGGCTGCCGGTTTTCTGGCTGCGTCGCTCGGTCTGTCGCGCATGTTCCGCGACGATCTGGAACAACTGGAAGCAGGCATGCTGCTCTACGACGCGTTCTTCCGCTGGTGTCGCGACGCCACCGAAGAAACGCACAACTGGCCGGCTGCGGGTAAGCCGTCATGACCATTCTTGTCCCCGACAAAAAGGCGGTGACCGTCGAGCCGCCGGCTGCACCGACCTTTACCGAGGCCACGAAGGTCTGGGCGAAAATCGGACTGCTCAGCTTCGGCGGACCTGCCGGGCAGATCGCGTTAATGCACAAGGAGCTGGTCGAGGAGCGGCGCTGGATCGGTGAACAGCGCTTCCTGCATGCGCTGAACTACTGCATGCTGCTGCCTGGCCCGGAAGCCCAGCAGCTCGCCATCTATGTCGGCTGGCTGTTGCACAGGACGGTCGGCGGCCTTGTCGCCGGCATCCTGTTCGTCGTGCCGGGCGCGCTGGTCATGCTCGCGTTGAGCAGCCTCTACGTGCTCTATGGCGACATGCCGCTCGTCGCGGCGCTGTTTTTCGGGGTGAAGGCGGCGGTGCTTGCCATTGTCATCGAGGCGGTGATCCGGATCGGGAGGCGCGCCCTCAAGAACCGCGTCATGGTGTCGATCGCGGTCGCGGCGTTCATCGCCATCTATGCGTTGAATGTGCCGTTTCCGCTCATCGTCCTGCTCGCCGGCCTGACGGGATGGCTCGGAGACCGCGTTGCTCCCGGCCTGTTTTCCGGCTCGACCCATGGCAAGGACGATGTTGCCGACTTCAAGGGAGCGGTCGACCTGATGTTCGAGCGTGGCGAACTGGCCCATGTCAAACCGACCAAATGGCATGCACCGCGCACCATTGCCACCTGGCTGCCGCTCTGGCTCGGGCCTGTTCTTTTGATCTGGTGGTTCACCGGCTCTGCAAGCGTCTGGACCGAGATAGGCCGGTTCTTCAGTCTCATGGCTGTCGTCACCTTCGGCGGCGCCTATGCGGTGCTTGCCTATGTCGCGCAGGCAGCCGTCCAGTCCTTCGGCTGGCTGGCGCCGGGTGAAATGGTCGACGGCCTTGGGCTTGCCGAAACGACGCCGGGGCCGCTCATCCTGGTGCTGCAGTTCGTCGGCTTCATCGCCGCGTTCCGCCATTCCGGCTCGCTGGACCCGTTGCTTGCCGGATCGCTGGGGGCGCTGCTTACCCTGTGGGTGACGTTCACGCCCTGCTTCTTCTGGATATTCCTCGGGGCGCCCTACATCGAGGCCTTGCGCGGTAACAAGGCACTGTCGGCCGCACTGGGCGCGATCACCGCCGCAATTGTCGGGGTAATTATGAATCTGGCCCTATGGTTTGGCTTGCACGTCATCTTCCGTGAGGTGCACGCGACGGGCCTTGGCATGAACGTGCCGGTGCCTTCGTCCATCGACTGGCGCGCGGCCTTGCTTTCGGGTGCCGCCATGATCGCCATCCTGAAGCTGAAAGTCGGCATGCTGCCGACACTCGCGCTATCCGCCCTTGCAGGGGTCTTGCTGGCGGCGGCTGGTTAGATGGCACCGCCTTTGTAATCCGCTTGCCCACCACCTAAGTGGGCTGGAAACGGAAGGAAACATCATGGCCGGACGGCGCTCTTCCCTAGGCTTCCTTGGAATGTTCGGCCGTTCGGGCGACTTGAGGCAGCTCGACGATGCATTGCGCGGCGCCGATCTGCATCCAGCCCTTGTGCCGGAGGGCGTGAAGCTTACCCTCGTCAATCTCATGAAGGATCGCTGGCCCGACGAGTCGCCACCGGGCACCTATGCGTCGGTGGCGCAATTATGCAGCTATTGCATCGCGGGTCCCGAAACCTTCGAGCAAGCCAATGGCCATGAGCGGACGCTGGAAGCCGAGCGCCGCATCGAGGCGGCGCTTGAAACCGGCGACAGCCTCGACGCGCAGATCGTGCTGATGACGCTGCATGCCAAGCTCATCAACCCCGAAATCGTCGACCGATACGGGCTCAGCGCGGAATGACGCGAAAGGCAGGATCTGCCTGATTCTCCTAGAGCAATTCTAGGAAAAGTGTGAGCGGTTTTCCGTCTAGAATTGCGTCAAAACAAAGAGTTAGAGCAGATCGCCGTTTCCGTGAAACGGTGAATGCTCTAAGGCAGCCGAGCCGTTCAGGCCCGGCTGATCTCCTCGAGATACCAGCCGATGTAGCGCAGTTCGTTGTATTCCATCGGCGCGATAGGTCCGGGCACGAAATAGTGCGAGCGCACGCCGCGCGCGGTGTGCTCGATGATCTTCTTGTCTTCGTCGGTGGTGACCTTCCATAGCCAGGTCAGCTTCTCCAGATCGTAATCCTGACCCTCGACCGCGTCGCTGCGCACCAGCCAGATCAGCTCCATCTCACAGGTCCCGGCCGTCTTCGGGATGAAGCGGTAAATCATGCCGTGATCGGGGTAACAGACGAGGAAGCTGGTGCCGCCAAGATGGATCGATGTCACGCCACCATCATAGTCGGTGAAGCGGCCCATCAGCGGCGCGACCGGTGAGCCGTCCTGGCTGCCGCTGGAAACGCCGTCATAAAGCGCATAGCGGAAAGTGTGGATCGCCTCCTGACCGGCCGCCGAGTTCTGCCAGCGGTTGGCGCTGCCGATCTCGATGCCGAGCGCGCAGGTGCGCTGCTCCATCGCCGCATTGAGTTGCTCGATCATCTCGGCCGGTTTTTCCAGTGCATGCGTCTGCGAATACTCCGGATGCGCCGGCCCGCAATGGTAGCATTCGACATAGTTCTCGACGGCGAGCTTCCAGTTGGCGTCGAGCGGATAGGACTGACGATACGCCACTTTGGCGTCGCCCCAGCCATATTGGCCGCAGCTCGTGCGCAGCGACTGTTCGATCGGATCGAAATCGAGCGGCGTCTCGGCGAAGGAAATGAAGACCAGACCGGATGCGACGCGGACATGAAGCTTCTTCAGCCCGTGCGCCGTGCGGTCGAAATCCTTCGGCATCAGGCGGGCAGCGCGCAACGATCCGTCATTGGAATAGGTCCAGGCGTGGTAGGGGCACACGAACATCTTCGCGTTGCCCTTCTCCTTGGTGCAGACCTCGGCGCCGCGGTGGCGGCAGACATTGAGCATGGCGTGCACGGTGCCATCCATGCCGCGTGTCAGGATGACCGCCTCGTCGCCCAGTTTGAACAGCTCGAAATCGCCGGGGTTAGGGATAACGCTGGCATGGGCCAGGCAATGCCAGTGGCGGCGAAAGACACGTTCCATGTCGCGCTCGAAGATCGCCGGGTCATGATAGAAGGCACGCACCAGGCCGTGGCCTGGCCGATGAGATGCCACCAGCCGATCGATCCCGTCGCCGTCGGCGGGGGCTTGCTGGATAGGATGCACACTCATTTGTCGTTCTGCCCGATGGTTGGTCGTGTATGGTTGTATGGCTGCACGAATTCGTCTCCGGTCAGCCGCCCATATGCGTGCGCGGCAGGTGGATCAGGCTGCCGAAACGGGCACGCAATCTGTCGTCGACCTGTTTTGGCACGTGGCGCGGAAATCGTTCGGCAAGAATGCGCTTCTTCTCGGTGATCGCACGCAGCAATATATCAGGCCGGCCTTTTTCGTTCCATTCCTTCGGCGAGGAACGATCGCCGAGGGCGGGATAGAAGTGCTCGGTCTGCATCAGCTTGAGCGTTTGTTCGTTGTCGAGATAGTGGCCCGGACCCTTGAGGCAGACCTCGGCGATGCTGTCGATCGACAGGGCCTCGTCAGTCACGTCGATGCCACGCGCGCAGCCCAGGCAATGACCGAGCATGTCGTTGTCGATGACCAGGCTCTCCAGGCAGAAGCCGAGCAGCGAGGCATGCATGCCGGCCGCCTCGTAGACGAGGTTGAGGCCGGAGAGGCCGGCCATCACATTGGTGATGCCTTTTTCGTAGCCGGACTGAATATCGGGCAATTTCGAATCAGTCATGCCGGCGGCGGAGCCGCCGGGCAGGTCGTAGAATTGCGCCATCTGGGCACAGGCCGCCGTTGCCACCGACTGCTCGGCCGACCCGCCCGCCATGGCGCCGGTGCGCAGGTCCGACATGAACGGCCATGCGCCGAAGATCGCCGGATGGCCGGGCTTGAGCGCGTTGACATAGACCAGGCCGGCCAGCACTTCGGCCACTGCTTGCACGACGGCGCCGGCCATCGCCGCGGGTGCCGTGGTGCCGGACTGGCCGGTCGACAGCAGCAGGATCGGGATGCCGCCTTCGACGCAGGCCTCAAGCACGCCGCAGGCATCCTCGGCGAACTTCATCGGCGGCACGACGAATGAGTTGGAGTTGGAAACGAATGGCCGGGCGCGGAAATTCTCCTCGCCGCCGGCGATGGCGTACAGCATTTCAAGCGCAGGCTTCACGTTCTCACGCACGGTGAAGGATGTTCCGATGTGCTTCGATGTTCCCATCACACAGGCATAAAGCGTGTTGAAATCCATCTCGAGCGGATCGGCGATGTCGCGCGCCACCATCGGCCGCTGGAAGAAATGGATGTTGTCCAGCCCGTCGACGATGCGGGCGGCATCATAAATGTCCTGCAGCTTGGACTCGCGGTACTCGCGCTTCTCCAGATCCACCAGGTGCACGGCGATGCCTGCCGTGCCGTAATGCACGCGCTTGCCCTGGACCACCATGTCGTGCCTGGGGTCCTGGCCATGAAGCGTGAAATGTCGTGCCGCCCGCTTGATGGTGTCGAGCACGAGCGCGCGCGGAAAGCGGACCCGGCCATCGTCGCCATGGACCGCCCCCGCCTTGGTCAGCACCTTTATGCAGGAAGGAATGGCGTTGGCGAAACCCACTGTCTCCAGAAGCGTCAGCACGCCCTCGTGGATACGCTCGCGGTCATCCCCGCGCAGCGGCCCGTAGCCGCCGCCCTCGATGCCCTTGTGCTGTGGTCTGGTATCCTCCACCAGGGGAGATGATCGCATGGCATGTCCTGTTTCGCGAAGACCGGAGCGTTGTGGACGACGGTTCGCCGGCGTGTCCTGCTGTTCGACAGCCACTGGCATGGAAGCACTCCACCTCGTCGGCAGGGAACTCGTGGCGGTTGGTCCACCATCGGCCTGCTTCTTCCCCTGGCGCCGACTATGCCGCCGGCACTGGCCCATTCTATGGGCCAGCTGGCGCAGTTCCATGTGCCAGAACTAAAATACCGGAGCCGCTGCGAGCGGCCCCGGTCACAAGAGATTGACGATGGATCAGGCGGCCGCGGGTCTGCGTCCGGCGGCCGTGGCCAGTTCGCGAATGCCTGGCTCGATGTGCTGTAGTGCGATCGACGAGATGCCCAGCCGCATGAAACGCGAAGGCTTTTCAGTGCGATCGAAGAAGCGGTCGCCTGGCTCGATGATGACGCTGCGCGAGGCGGCTGCCTCGGCCAGCCCGCGCGAATCGGTACCGCGCGGCCCTTCGAGCCACAGCGACGTGCCGCCGGCCGAATCGGTCGAGCGCCACTCCGGCAGGAAGGCGGAAATCGCATGGACCAGCCGCTTGCGCCGCTCGTCGAAGGCTGACGACAACCGCCGCACCAGCGCCTCGTGGTGGCCGAGCGACAGGAACAGCGCTACGGCGCGCTGGTTGTTGGCCGGCGGATGACGCAGCATGAAGCGGCGCAGGGCCCGCAGCTCGGAGATTAGTCCAGCGGACGCCACGATGTAGCCGAGCCGCAGGCCGGGAGCCAGCGTCTTGGACATCGAGCCGACATAGACGACGCGGCCAGAACGATCGAGGCTCTTCAGTGCTTGCTGCGGTGCCTCGTCGAGAAGCTGGCTGTCATAGCCGTCCTCGATGATGATCTGGTTGTAGCGGTTGGCGCGCGCCAGAAGATCCTGCCGCCGCTCCGCCGACAACGGCACCATAGTCGGGCAATGATGGCTTGGCGTGACGAAGACGAAGCCGGAATCATTGGCAATAGAAGCAGTTACGATGCCGGACTGGTCGACCGGCACCGGCTGTATCTCCGCGCCCGCAAGGCGGAATATCGAGCGTGCATCGGGGTAGCCGGGGTCCTCCATCGCCACCTTGGAGCCTTTGGACATCAGCAGCGTCGCCAGCATGTAGAGCGCGTTC
>NZ_RZQL01000224.1 GCF_003997935.1 Mesorhizobium sp. M7A.F.Ca.US.006.01.1.1 | reverse complement strand
GTGCAGTTGCGAGACGGTGATGCCGGCGGGCAGCTCGACGACGCGGTTCTCGACGTCGCCATTCTGCGACACCAGTACCGCCAGCGCCTTGGTCGGTTCGAGCTGGATGAATTCGATGTGCTTCAGCGCCACCTCGTTCTTGGCGGCCAGCACCAGGCCGGCGCCGCGCGACATGCCCGACAGCATCTGGCTGGCCTCGGTCAGCATGTGCTCCAGCGTCGCGCCGGAGCCGGACGCCCGCACCTGTGCCTCGATGGCGCGGCGCTCCTCGTCGGAAAGGTCGCCAAGCTCCATGAAGGCGTCGACGAAGAAACGCAGGCCGGCCTGCGTCGGCAGCCGGCCGGCCGAGATGTGCGGCGCGTAGATCAGGCCGAGATGCTCGAGATCGCTCATCACGTTGCGGATGGTCGCCGGCGACAGCGAGGACGGCAGGATGCGCGACAGGCTGCGCGATCCCACCGGTTCACCGTCCCTGAGGTAGGAATCGACGATGCGCCGGAAGATGTCGCGGGAACGCATATCGAGCGACTGAAGCGCGGGCGACTGCGAACTCGGATCGACTGCCTTGGTCATACGGCCAAAAACCTCCGGCCCAAGGATATAGACTTACACTGCACCCGCGCAACCCGGTGTCTGTGCCAGATCACGCGGTGTCTTTGTGAGATCACCCGGCGTCTGTGTCAGATCGTCAGGCCATTTTCCTTTGCGCCACGGGTCCCATGCGGTTACAAGCCGGCCAAGATTCCGAAAAATGACAAGAAAGCAGCCTGAATGCGCCCTTCCAAACGCCAATTCGACGAAATGCGTGCCATCTCCTTCGAGCGCGGCGTCTCCAAGCATGCCGAAGGCTCGTGCCTGGTGAAGTTCGGCGACACGCATGTCCTGTGCACGGCCAGCCTCGAGGAAAAAGTGCCGGGCTGGATGCGCAACTCCGGCAAGGGCTGGGTGACGGCGGAATACGGCATGCTGCCGCGCTCGACCGGCGAGCGCATGCGCCGCGAGGCTTCGGCCGGCAAGCAGGGCGGCCGCACGCTGGAAATCCAGCGGCTGATCGGCCGTTCCTTGCGCGCCGTGGTCGACCTGCAGGCGCTGGGCGAGCAGCAGATCACCGTCGACTGCGACGTCATCCAGGCCGATGGCGGCACCCGCACCGCCTCGATCACCGGCGGTTGGGTGGCGCTGTATGACTGCCTGCGCTGGATGGAAGCCCGCCAGATGGCCAGCGTCGCCAAGGTGCTGAAGGATCATGTCGCGGCGATCTCCTGCGGCATCCATGACGGCCAGCCGGTCATCGACCTCGACTATATCGAGGATTCCTCGGCCGGCACCGACGCCAATTTCGTCATGACCGGCAAGGGCGGCATCGTCGAGATCCAGGGCACCGCCGAGGGCGAGCCTTTTTCGGAAGAGCAGTTCGCGGACTTGATGGGTCTGGCCAAGAAGGGCATCCAGCGCTTGGTTAGTCTGCAGCAGATGGCGGTGGCTTAAGTCTGAGATGCCGAGCGTGAACACCCCCCTCTGGCCTGCCGGCCATCTCCCCCTGAAGGGGGGAGATCGGATGCCGTTTCGGTCTTCGCCAATCTCTGGCGTTGCAGGGTGCGCGACAACGCAGAAGCTGCCAATCTCCCCACTTGAGGGGGAGATGGCCGGCAGGCCAGAGGGGGGCGCCTCGTGACACCCTCTGCAATCCTGGAATCCGCCCTCTACGTCACCGACCTGACCGCCGCGGAAACCTTCTACACCGACATTCTCGGCCTCCCCCTCCTCGGCAGGGTCGACGGCCGCCACCTCTTCTTCCGCTGCGGGCCGGGCGTGCTGCTCATCTTCAACGCCGAGGCAACGAAAGTGCCGCCGGCGCCTGACGCCAGGCTGCCGGTTCCACCGCACGGGGCGGTCGGCGAAGGCCATCTCTGCTTTGCGGCGACCGCCGATGAAATCGCCGGCTGGAAAGCGCATCTCGAGGCGAAGAACATCGCCATCGAGAGCGAATTCGAGTGGCCGCAGGGCGGTCGTTCGATCTATATACGCGACCCCTCGGGCAATTCGATCGAATTTGCCGAGCCAAGAATCTGGGGCCTTTGATGCATTCTCTCGATGGCAAGAAGATCGTCGTCGCCAGCCATAATGACGGCAAGCTGCGCGAATTCGCCGACCTGATGGGGCCGTTCGGCTTCGAAGCGAAGTCGGCCAAGGAGTATGGCCTGCCGGAACCGGATGAGACCGGCACCACCTTCGAGGAGAACGCCTACATCAAGGCGCTCGCCGCCGCCAAGGCGACCGGCCTGCCGGCGCTGTCGGACGATTCCGGCCTGTGCGTCGACGCGCTTGATGGCGCACCCGGCGTCTACACCGCCAACTGGGCCGAAACCCCGGACGGCAGCAGAGATTTCGGCATGGCCATGCAGCGCACCGAAGTGGCGTTGCAGGAAGTGGGAGCGGCCTTGCCGCAACAGCGCAAGGGACGTTTCGTCGCCGTCATCTGCCTGGCGTTTCCCGACGGCGAGGCGGAATATTATCGCGGCGAGGCCGAAGGCACGCTGGTCTGGCCACCGCGGGGCGAGCTCGGCTTCGGCTACGATCCTGTGTTCCTGCCCGATGGCTTCGAAAAAACCTTCGGTGAGATGAGCGCTGAGGAAAAGCATGGCTGGAAGCCCGGCCAGGCCACGGCGCTGTCGCACCGCGCCCGTGCCTTCCAGAAATTCGCCAAAGCGAGATTGGGCTTGGCATGAGCATGCTGCTCGACCGGGCGCCCGGCTTCGGCGTCTATGTCCACTGGCCGTTCTGCGCGGCCAAATGCCCCTATTGCGACTTCAACAGCCATGTCCGCCACCAGCCGGTCGACCAGGAGCGCTTTGCCGCCGCCTTCGAGGCCGAACTGGCGACAATGCGCGAACGCACCGGGCCGCGCGAGGTGACCAGCGTTTTTCTCGGCGGCGGCACGCCCTCGCTGATGAAGCCGGAAACCGTGGCCAGGGTTCTGGACGCCGTTGCGAAGAACTGGACTGTGCCTGACGGCATCGAGGTGACGCTGGAGGCCAATCCGTCCTCGGTCGAGGCCGAACGCTTTCGCGGCTATCGGGCGGCCGGCGTCAATCGCGTGTCGCTCGGCGTTCAGGCGCTGAACGACAAGGATTTGCGCTTCCTCGGCCGGCTGCACAATGTCGAAGAGGCGCTGCACGCCATCGGCCTGGCGCGGGAAATATTCCCAAGGCTGTCCTTCGATCTGATCTATGCCCGGCCCGGCCAGACGCCGGAGGCTTGGGCATCGGAGCTGGAACAGGCGATCGGCCATGCCGCCGACCATCTGTCGCTCTACCAGCTGACCATCGAGGAAGGCACGCCCTTCCACGCCCTGCATGCGGCAAAGAAATTCATCATTCCCGACAATGACCACGCCGCCGACCTCTATGCGCTGACGCAGGAGATTACATCGGCGCATGGTTTGCCGGCTTACGAGATTTCCAACCACGCCAGGCCGGGCGCCGAGAGCCGGCACAACCTCACCTATTGGCGCTATGGCGAATATGTCGGCGTCGGGCCGGGCGCGCATGGCCGCTTCGTCGAGCATGGCCGCCGCACGGTGACGATCGCCGAGCGGATGCCGGAAACCTGGGCCAATCTGGTCGAGGCCAAAGGCCATGGCGTCACCGGCGGCGAAATCCTGACGCGTTCGGAAGAGGCCGACGAATTCCTGCTGATGGGCCTGCGGCTCGCCGAAGGCATCGACCTCTCCCGCTACGAAGCGTTCTCCGGGCGCGGCCTGTCGAGCGCACGGCTGTCGATGCTGCAGGGCGAGGGTCTGGTGGCGCCGATCGGCAATGCGCGCCTGCGCGCCACGGCCGCCGGCATGATCGTGCTCGACGCCGTGGTGGCAGACCTGGCGCGCTAACCCTTGAAGAACGTCCTCTTCGTATGCAGCCAGAACCGCTTGCGCAGCCCGACCGCCGAACAGGTGTTTTCAACCCGCCGGGATATCGAGGTGGCCTCGGCCGGGACAAACCACGATGCCGACACGCCGCTGACGCATGAGCTGGTGGCGTGGGCCGACCTCATCTTCGTCATGGAAAAGGCGCACCGCACCAAACTGCAGAAGAAATTCAAGGCCGGCCTGAAGAAGGCCCGTGTGATCTGCCTCGAAATCCCTGATGACTATGAATTCATGGATCTGGAGTTGATTAGCCTTCTGAAGGCACGCGTTTCACGGTATCTCGGCTAAGACGCCACCCGCAAAGGCCACCGGCATGAACCTGACCGTATCCTCCTGGCAATTCTGGGCCCTGCTCTCGGCGGCATTCGCTGCCCTGACGGCGATCTTCGCCAAAGTCGGCATCGAGAACATCAATTCCGATTTCGCCACCTTCATCCGCACGGTCATCATCCTGATCGTGCTCGGTGCGATTCTGCTGGCCAGCGGCCAGTTCCAGTCGCCGGCTACGATCTCGGGAAAGACCTGGGCTTTCCTCGGCCTGTCCGGTCTGGCGACCGGCGCCTCATGGCTCTGCTATTTTCGCGCCCTGAAGATCGGCAATGCGGCGCAGGTGGCGCCGATCGACAAGCTAAGCGTCGTGCTTGTGGCGGTGTTTGGCGCGGCCTTTCTCGGCGAGCGGTTGTCCGGAGCGAACTGGCTTGGCGTCGCCCTTATCGCGGCGGGCGCGGTGCTGGTCGCCTATCGAGGATAGTTGCGCGCCGTTGCGGGCGTTCTTTGTTTCAAGACGGGTGATGAAGATATCGAAGCGATTGGGCATCGTCCGGTCAGTGCTCCGTCGTGCTGTCTGGTTTGTTGCGGTCGGAAAGCCTGCCGCTCGTCGGCGAGGTGCTCTCGGTCTGCTCTTTGGTCAGGCTGTTCTCGGTCTTGGCGGGCAGGCGCCTGGCCGTGGCGGCAACGCGGTTGCGGCCGGCATAGTAGGGCTCGAAAGCGTCCTGTATCTTCAGGCTGTCCATCCTGTCCTCCTCCGGAATCAGGGGGCTAATCTGCCAACGCCGGTTTGGTTCCCCACTGTGGCAAAGGAAAGGCGAATTCCTTACATCGGCGTCAGCTTTTGCAAGCCCGCGTCAGCCGTGCCAAACAGGGCTGAATGGAGAAGTCATCAGTGACCGCAGAGACGGGCAAACGCAGCTATGTAGTCGGGCAGACCGAGATCGCGGCCCGGCCGCTGGAGCCGGCGCTCTATCTGGTGGCGACGCCGATCGGCAATCTCGCCGACATCACGCTGCGCGCGCTGGAGACACTGGCCGCCGCCGACATCGTCGCTTGCGAGGACACGCGGGTGTCGCGCGTGCTGCTAGACCGTTATGGCATCCGCCGCCGCACCACGGCCTATCATGAGCATAATGCCGGAGAGGCCGGGCCGAAGCTGATCGCAGCACTCCAGGCCGGACAGAGCGTGGCGCTGATCTCCGATGCCGGCACGCCGCTGGTGTCGGACCCGGGCTATCGGCTGGTCGGCGAAGCGCTCGACCATGGCATCCGCGTCGTGCCGATCCCCGGCCCATCGGCGCCGCTCGCGGCGTTGACCGCATCCGGCCTGCCCTCGGATGCGTTCATGTTTGCCGGGTTCTTGCCAGTAAAAACAGGGCAGCGGCTGACGCGGCTGGAGGCACTGAAAGCCGTGCCGGCGACGCTGATCTTCTTCGAATCGCCGCGCCGGCTGGCCGAATCCCTCGGTGCCATGGTCGAAGCGCTGGGCGGCGAGCGAAAAGCCGCGATCGGCCGTGAATTGACCAAGACCTTCGAGGAAATGCGCACCGGCACGCTCCAGGCGCTGGCCGACCACTATGCTGCGGCCGATACGCCGAAGGGCGAGATCGTCGTCTGCGTCGGTCCGGCCGAGGCCAAGGCCGACGAGCCCGCCGACATCGACCGTCTGCTTCTGTCGCTTGCCGCCGAGATGCCGGCCTCCAAGGCGGCGGCGGAGGCCGCGAAGATGACCGGCGGCCAGAAACAGGCGCTCTATCGGCGATTGCTGGAGCTCAAGGAAAGCGGCGGTGGCTGAACGCCCGAGCGCCAGCCGCCAAAAAGCCTATCGGCGCGGCCATCGCGGCGAATGGTTGGCGTCGGTAGCGCTGATGCTGAAAGGCTATCGCATTCTCGCCCGCCGCCATCGCACGCGCTTCGGCGAGATCGACCTGATCGCGCGGCGCGGCGATCTGGTGCTGTTCGTCGAGGTCAAGGCGCGGCGCACGCTGATGGAAGCCATGGAGGCGATCGGCCACGAATCGGAACGTCGAATAGAAGGCGCGGCCGACATCTGGCTGTCGCGCCAAGCGGACTACGGCAGACTGTCGATGCGCTTCGACATGGTCGCGGTGCTACCCTGGCGCTGGCCGGTACATGTCGAGAACGCATTTTATGGTAGGAATTGAGGGGCCACTTACGGGCGTTGCTCGCCTTCGCATGGCTCCCTGCCCTTCGGGCGTTCAGTCCCTTCAAAATGTCCACTGGACCTTTTGATCCGCCCGAAGGCGGACCGGGCCTTCACCGTTCGTCGTTCGGAAAGCCAAGCAATTGGCTTTCCGTCCGCTACGCGGAACACTCCTCACCCCCAGATCATCAACGCCACCAAGCCGACACCGCCAACCACCAGCCGCCACCAGCCGAACAGCGAGTAACCATTGCGCGAGACGTAGTCGAGCAGGAAGCGCACGACGATGAGCGCCGTGACGAAGGCGGCGACGAAGCCGACGGCGATGATCGGCAGGTCGGCGCTGCTCAGCACGTTGCGGTTCTTGAACAGGTCGAAGGCGAAGGCGCCGACCATGGTCGGGATTGCAAGGAAGAAGGAAAATTCAGCGGCCGCGCGCTTGTCGACGCCCAAAAGCAGGGCGCCGACGATGGTCGAGCCCGAACGCGATGTGCCGGGAATGAGCGACAGGCACTGGAAAAGCCCGATCTGCAGGTAAAGCCGGGTCGGGAAGCGCTCGACGTCGCGATAAACCGGCTTGAGGTTCATGCGGTCGACCACCAGCAGCACGACGCCGCCGATGATAAGCATGATGCAGATCAGCCTCGGCGATTCGAACAGCACCGTCTTGATGAAATCATGCGCCAGCGCGCCGATGAACGCCGCCGGCAGGAAGGCGATCAGGATGCCGATGACGAAATGCCGGGTCAGACGATCATGCGGCAGGTCGATCAGCATCTGCCACAGACGGCGGAAATAGACGCTGAGGATCGCCAGGATGGCGCCGAGCTGGATCAGGATCTCGAAGGCCTTGCCGGTCGAATGGAAGCCGAGGAAATGACCGACAAGCAGAATATGGCCGGTCGACGACACCGGGATGAATTCGGTCAGCCCCTCCAGCAGGCCGAGCAGCAGGGCTTCGACGATGGTCTGGCTTTCCATGGCTACCTCGGCATTGACGGCTGACAGAAGGGCTTGCTTGTCATGGCGTTGAAGTCCCCCTATAGGTCGCAACACCCTGACGGCCCGCTAACCGGGCGGCCAAGACTTACCGGTGCGCCCTGCGATTCGCCAGTGCGCTTTATCATCGCGGAACCATGCTGACGCTTTTCCACCATCCCATGTTCGCCACCTGCCGCTTCGTCCGCCTCGCTTTCGGCGAGTATGGCGAGGAGCTGGCCCTGATCGAGGAAAAGCCGTGGACCCGGCGCAAGGAGTTCCTGGCGCTGAACCCGGCCGGCACGCTGCCGATCCTGCTGGCCGAGGGCGACGTGCCGATCGTCGGCGCGACCGTCATCGCCGAGTATCTCGATGAAACGCGCGGCGTCTTGAAGCGCGACAAGCGGCTGTTCGCCGAGGACCCGATGCAACGCGCCGAAATCCGCCGGCTGACCGACTGGTATCTCAACAAGGCTGAAAGCGAAGTCACCCGCCATCTCGTGCGTGAGCGCGTGCTGAAGCCGGTCATGCCGGAAACGGCGGGCGGCGGCTCGCCCGATTCGGGCGCGATCCGTGCGGCGCGCGCCAACATCCGCCAGCACATGAAATACACCAACTGGCTGGCCGGCACCCGCCATTGGCTGGCTGGTTCCAGGGTCACCTATGCCGATCTCGCAGCCGCGGCGACGCTGTCGGTGCTCGATTATCTCGGCGAGATCGACTGGCGCGAGCACAGCGCTGCACGCGAATGGTACACGCGGGTCAAGTCGCGGCCCTCCTTCCGGCCGCTCTTGACCGATCGGGTGCGCGGCCTGTCACCGGTGTCGCACTATGCGGACCTCGACTTCTGACGCCGCAAAACTGCGCGCGCTGATCGACGCGGAGGCGCAGCGTGCCGGCTTCGATGCTGTCGCCGTCACCTCTCCCGATGCGATCCCGCTGGCGCCGGCGCGACTGGCTGAATTCATCGCCGACGGCTTTCACGGCTCGATGGACTGGATCGCCGAGACGCTGCAACGCCGCAGTGAACCAACGGTCCTCTGGCCGCAGGTGCGCTCGATCATCGTGCTGGCGATGAACTACGGCCCCGATCATGATCCACGCGGCGTGCTGGCCAGCCGCGACCGCGGCGCGATCTCGGTCTATGCGCAGAACCGCGACTATCACGATGTGATGAAGGGACGGCTGAAGGAGATCGCCGGCAAGATCGTGGCGCGCGCCGGCGGTGATGTGAAGGTGTTCGTCGACACCGCACCTGTCATGGAAAAGCCGCTGGCCGAAGCCGCCGGGCTTGGCTGGCAAGGCAAGCACACCAATCTGGTCAGCCGGGAACACGGCTCCTGGCTGTTCCTGGGCACCATCTTCACCACAGCCGAACTCGTGCCCGACCGCGCCGAGATCGATCATTGCGGCTCCTGCCGCGCCTGCCTCGACGCGTGCCCGACCGATGCTTTTCCGGCGCCCTATCGGCTCGATGCGCGGCGCTGCATCTCCTATCTCACCATCGAGAACAAGGGGCCGATCCCGCACGAATTCCGCGAAAAGATCGGCAACCGCATCTATGGCTGCGACGACTGTTTAGCCGCATGCCCGTGGAACAAATTCGCCAAGGCGGCTTCGGAAGCAAAACTGGCCGCGCGCGATGATTTGCGCGAGCCGCCGCTCGCAGATCTGCTGGGTCTCGACGATGCGGCCTTCCGCGCCTTCTTCTCCGGGTCGCCGATAAAACGCATCGGCCGCGATCGGTTCATCCGCAACGTGCTGATTGCCGCCGGCAATTCCGGCGATGCCTCGCTGTCTGGCGCGGTGCATACGCTGCTTGGCGATCCGTCGCCGCTGGTGCGGGGCGCGGCAATATGGGCGCTGGCGCGGCTGGTGCCGGACGCCGAATATTCCGAACGGCTGGCCATCGGCCTGAAAACCGAGAGCGACGAAGCCGTGCGCGACGAATGGCGTCTGGCGCGGCCAACCAGGGCGAATGCATGAGCGAAAAGCAGATCTTCATCTTCGGCGCCGGCTATTCCGGCAGGGCTTTTGCTCGGGCTAACAAAGGCGCCGCGACGATATTCGGCACGACACGCTCGCCGGACAAATTCGAGACACTACGGCAGGCCGGCATCGCGCCGCTGCTGTTCGACGGCGCGATGACCGGCGAAATCGGTGATGCGCTGGGAAAAACAACGCATCTGCTGATTTCGGTCGCCCCGGAAGAGGCCGGCGATCCCGTTCTGAATGCCGCGCGAAAAACGATCGCTCAAATGCCGGCGCTGGAATGGATCGGCTATCTCTCCACCGTAGGCGTCTACGGCAATTATGACGGCGCATGGGTCGATGAAACCGCCGAATGCCGGCCGGTGTCGAAGCGCTCGGTGATGCGGGTTGCCGCCGAACAGGACTGGCTGGAGCTGGGCCGCGAGATCGGCCGGCCGGTGGCGATCCTGCGCCTGTCCGGCATTTACGGCCCCGGCCGCAACGCGCTGGTCAATCTGGAAAATGGCACTGCAAGGCGGCTGGTCAAGCCGGACCAGGTGTTCAACCGCATCCATTGCGACGACATTGCAGGCTCTCTGTGGCAGCTCATCAATGGCAATACCGGCGGCGTCTTCAACATCACCGATGACCTGCCGGCGCCGCCGCAGGACGTCGTCGCCTATGCTGCTTCCTTGATGGGTATCGAACCGCCGCCCGAAATTCCCTTCGACGGCGCCCAACTTTCGCCCATGGCGCGGTCCTTCTATGGCGAGAACAAGCGTGTCGCCAACGCGGCGATCAAGGCGGCGGGCTATTTCCTGCGCTTTCCGGACTACCGCGCCGCCTTCGACCATATGTGGGCAAGCGGCGACTGGCGCGATGGCGAGGCGCGCAGCCCGATGAAGCGCTGAAGATCAAAGCGTCGTGCTTTGCGTGCTATGATTCGGCCTTGGATTGCGGTGGGGGTCCGGTTTCATGAAAACAGCGATACGGCCATCTCTCGGCAAAAAATTCCGGCTGGCGGCCGCTCTCGGCCTGTTCGTCCTTGCCGGCCTGGCCATACAGCCGGCCGCGGCCGAAGAACGGGCAAAGGACCTGTTCGGCGCCAAGAAACTGCCGGCCGCGACCGCGGCGCAATCGATCGGCTTCTATTCCAAGGGCTGTTTTGCCGGCGGCGTCGCCATTCCCATGGACGGTCCGACCTGGGAGGTGATGCGGCCTTCGCGCAACCGTCGCTGGGGCCATCCGGCGATGATCGCGGTGATCGAGAAACTGTCGCGCGACGCGGCAGCCGATGGTTGGCCGGGCTTGCTGATCGGCGACATTTCGCAGCCGCGCGGCGGCCCGATGATGACCGGACATGCCTCGCACCAGATCGGGCTCGACGCCGACATCTGGCTGACGCCGATGCCCAGCCGCCCGCTGTCGATGGCGCAGCGCGAATCGATGAGCGCCACCTTGATGGTCGATGAGAAGACCCATCTGGTGAAGGACGCGCTGTGGACGCCGGCGCACACAAGGCTTCTGAAGCGGGCGGCGAGCTACAGCCAGGTCGAGCGCATCCTGGTCAATCCGGGCATCAAGAAGAAGCTCTGCGACACCGTCAGGGGCGACCGTGGGTGGCTGCGCAAGATCCGGCCGTTTTGGGGCCACGACTATCATTTCCACATGCGCATCGGCTGCCAGCCGGGATCGCCCGGCTGCAAGGCGCAGGAAGCGACGCCGGACGATGACGGTTGCGGCAAGCCGCTGGCCTGGTGGTTTACGCAGGAGCCGTGGCGCCCTAACAAGAACCCGGATGCGCCCAAGGCGCGCGACCTGATGACGATGGCGAACCTGCCGAGCGAGTGCCGCGCCGTGCTCGACGCACCGGGGCCGTCTTCGGCCGAGGCGGCGACCTATCATGGCGGTAGCGTGCCGGTCGCGGCTGCCGCGCCCGAACCCGAAGCGCCGTCGTTGCCCGCCACCCCGGCCGCTGCCGGCTTGCCAAGCACGGTGAACGCTTTCACGGCGACTCCCGAGATCGGTGTGCCGCTACCGCGACCGCGGCCGCCAGGAAACTGACGGCCACGGCTCATAGGCGGGCTCAATCGGTTCAGGGCCTCATTTCGCGAAACCGTGGCGGTTTGGCCGCAGAGCCGGCCTC
>NZ_RZQL01000223.1 GCF_003997935.1 Mesorhizobium sp. M7A.F.Ca.US.006.01.1.1 | reverse complement strand
GAATTGTACCGGCAGCTCTCGACGTTTGCGGATGGTGGCGGGGCAGTTATCTATTTAACCACTGAAATTGAAGAGTTGTTCGGCTTCGCGACGCGTGTGGATGTGTTTGCGAAGTCAAGTCTTTCCGAAAGCCTGCCTTCGCGGAACGTCAGCGAGGAGACCCTGCTGTACGCCATGTTTGGGAGCCGAAATAGCAACGCTGAGACAACCACCGAGGAGGCCGCGTAGTGATCGATATGCTGGATCGTTGGCTTGTAAAGACCAATCTGGCGATGCCCACAGGGCTCGTCGGGCTACTGGTGGGTCTCTCTGTCCTATTCACCCCGCACCTGTTCACCGTCGATGGAATAGCCGGGGCCATACTCGTTGCGGCGCCGCTTATCCTCGCCTCGATTGCGATTACGCCGATCGTGATGGCGGGCCGCGGCGGCGTCGACCTTTCTGTGGGCCCACTCATCGGTTTCATCAATGTGACGATCGTCACTTGGCTGGAGCCACATGGCCTGGGCAGCCCGGTCTTTGTCTTCGGCTACGCCACTCTCGCCGCGATTGCATGGTATGCAATACTTGCGACTGTGATCACCTTCGTCAGGGTGAGCCCCATCATCGTCATGCTAGCCGGTTATATGGTGCTGGCCGGACTCAATCTCGTCATCCTGCCCCGACCCTCGGGAAACGCACCCGGATGGCTAGGTGACTGGGGATTCGGGACCGACATATTCTCGCCGGTTCTGCTGGTTCTCGTCCTCTCGGCCCTAGGCTGGATAATTTTGCGTTCCACGGCGTTGTTCCTGAACATTCAGTTGTTGGGCGCGGACGAAAAGACCGCCTATAGTTGCGGCATTGGCACCGGCGGGGTACGGCTCGCTGCCTACATGATCGGCGGGATATTCGCCGCGATGGCTGCGATTTGCGAGACAGCCGTCATTGGATCTGGCGATCCGACCCAAGGTAACCGGATCACTTTGCAGGCTATCACGGCGCTCGTGCTGGGCGGTACTGCGCTATCGGGGGGAAGAGGCAGTGCCCTTGGTAGCGGGCTTGGCGCGATAGCCATGTTTCTCATCTCCAACCTTTTGTCCGCCTTCAGTTTCGGAGCGATGTCAGGCTTCATCACCCAAGCCGTCTACGGCATGGCCCTCGTGCTCACTTTGCTTGCCACGCTGATCCGGTTCCGGCCCAAGACCTTGAAGGGAGCTACCGGTGAACTCGTCTGAACGGCCATCGTCATTCGCCGCGCTCCTCCGCTATTTGGCTAACCCTGAGCTCAAGGGCGTTGTGCTTGGCGTCGTCATGCTATCGGCGTTGTGCGCTTTAGGCGCGGTGCTCGTGCCAGGTTTCTTCTCGGAATCGAACATTAGATCAATCCTGCTCCTGGCGGCCTTTCTCGGGCTCGCGGCGATGGGGCAGACTTTCGTCGCGCTGTTAGGTGGATTGGATTTGTCGATACCCTTCATCATTGGCTCCGCGAACGTCGGCCTTGCTGCTCTTCTGGGTGCCGGTTTGTCTCCGGTGCTTGCCGTGATCCTCATCGTCGTGGCTGGTGCCGCGGTCGGATTGCTGAATGCACTCCTAAGCTTCCGTCTGCAAAATCAGGCACTCATCGTTTCGCTTGGTGTGGGATTTGCACTCGTCGGCCTTTCCCAGGTCGCAACCAGCATCGGCAACGCTTATGGGGGAAATGTCATGGGAGCGGTTCCTGACCTCCTTAGTCACATCTCAGCAGCCAACGGCACATCGTTTGGCCTGCCGATTGCCCCGGTGGTACTTATCTGGATCGGTGCGACCGCCGTTGTAGCTTTCTTGATGAAGCGAAGCCGGATCGGGCGCGGTTTCTACGCGGTCGGGGGAAATCGCATCGCCGCAGCGCGGCTTTCTTACTCGGCCTTCCGCTACTGGATTTATGCATATTGCCTCTCCGGCGCCCTGGCGGCGGGCACCGGCGTCCTACTTCTCGGCTTTTCTGGAGGTGGATTTGTCGGTGTTGGCGATCCTTACCTGTTTACAACCATCGCGGCAGTGGTTCTGGGCGGAACGTCCTTGCTCGGAGGAGCGGGAGGCCCCACGCAGACCGTCATTGGGGTTCTGGTGCTGCAGGTTCTAACATCGCTGCTCGTTGGCCTTGGGTTCAGTTTCGCCGCTCAACAAGTCGCCTTCGGGCTCATGATCGTACCGATGGTTGCGGTCTATGCGCGGACCCCGCCAATCAGGATGCAGATCTGACGCTGTGAGGGGACAGGCAGGCCCCGGAATTCCCTCTCTTGCCAGCCCTCAATCGATATTGGCTGGCCAAGCAATGCCACTGGCACGCATGCCTTAAGTTGGGTCTAAGAACCTACCCGCTCAAGAGAGCCGGTTCGGGGCGGGCGCCGAAATGATCAGGTAGTATTCCGCTGGCTCGTGAGTCCGGTTTTCGAACCAATGCTCGACGTCGGCCTCGAAGTAGAGCGCGTCGCCCTCCTCAAGAACAGTCTCGTTCTCTGGCGTGCCCACGACTACGCGTCCCCGCGACGCCACGACATGCTTGCCGGTTGCCGACGGGTATGGCGGCAATCGGCCCGTCGACGTGTCGGCAGGCAAGTGATGAAGGACGACTTCGACGGTCATGCCGGCCATGATCGGAGACAGCAGAAAACGCTCGAATCCCGTTTCCGGATCCCGGAATACCTGTCTTTGGTCCTTCGTGACCAAGGCAAAGGCCCGACGCGAAGCAGGTTCGTCGCCAAGCAGAGCTGAAAACGACGCGCCCAAAGCGTGAGCAATACGTTTTGCAACACCGATCGTTGGACTCTTCTCGCCTCTCTCGACCTTCGAAAGCATTGCCCTGCTTACGCCGGACAGCTTTGAGAACTGCTCAAGGGTGAGATTTGCCTGCTCGCGTATCGTGCGGACACGGTCGCCGAACGCGCGGCTGACAGCGTCCTGTCCGGCGCCTCGGGATGCTGCTGGTGATTTCATTCTCTAATTTTCCAGTCCAAATCACTTGGCGTCACTCTACGCACTGAAGTCGCAGATGTCACATTTGCTCGCTGTGACAAATCTGGCCTCTGATGCAGCCTGCCTATCCGTCAGTCAAAATCGGTACCATCTTCTAAGGAAGACATAAATCTCCGATAAAAGATTTCTCTTCCATCGGATAAATTTTCTGCTATGGAAGACGAAGGTGTCAAGGGGAGATGGCTACCCGTGTATGTTCGCAGCGAAAAAATAGAGACGCTCGCCCTTTACGTGGATGGGCAGTCAACACCGCCGGCGGGTGGCGACTATTTCGACAGCATTGATCCATATACCGGGCTGGTATGGTCTCGGGTGCCGCGCGGCACGGCGCATGACGTCGATCAGGCGGTTCGCGCTGCGCATCGCGCCTTCACAACAGGAGCGTGGGCGGAGATGACGCCCACCCAACGCGGGCGTCTACTCTATAGGCTCGGTGACCTCGTCGCTGCAAACGCGGAGAGGCTCGGGGAGCTGGAGGTTCGCGACAACGGGAAGCTGCTCGCCGAGATGCTCGGCCAGATGCGCTACCTTCCGGAGTGGTTCTATTATTATGGCGGCTTGGCCGACAAGGTGGAAGGCGCCGTGACGCCACCCGAGCGGCCCGAGATGATGCACTACATCCGCTATGAGCCAATCGGAGTGGTCGCTGCAATCTCGCCGTGGAACTCGCCACTCGTGCTCACCGTATGGAAGCTTGCTCCCGCACTTGCCGCTGGCAACACTGTTGTGGTCAAGCCGTCAGAATATTCCTCGGCGTCGATGCTCTATCTGGCCGAGCTCTTCGAGCAAGCTGGTTTTCCTGCAGGCGTCATCAATGTCGTCACCGGCATGGGCAACGAAATCGGGGAGGCGCTGGTCAATCATCCTCTGGTAGAACGGATCGCCTTCACGGGCGGCGAAGGAGGCGGGCGTGCCGTCTACCAGGCGGCTGCAAAATCCTTTAAGCGGATCTCTCTGGAGCTTGGTGGCAAGTCGCCAAATATCGTCTTCGACGACGCTGACCTCGACGATGCGGTCAAGGGCGCGGTGGCCGGCATTTTCGCCGCGGCTGGTCAAACCTGCATGGCAGGCTCGCGCCTACTGGTCCACGACAGCATCCACGACGCCTTCGTGGAGAAGCTTGTTGCTTTCGCCGGTAGCGCCAGGCTTGGCGACCCGATGTCCGACGACACCGATGTCGGCCCGATCGCCACTCGACCTCAGTTTGAAAAGGTTCTCGCCTATATCGACATCGCCAAGGGCGAGGGCGCCAAATGCGTACTGGGTGGCGAACGCGTTGAAGGGCTCGGCAACGGTCTGTTCGTCAAACCAACGATCTTCACTGAAGTAAAAAACAGCATGCGCATCGCCCAGGAGGAGGTCTTCGGGCCGATTCTGTCGGTAATTCGCTTTAAGACCGACGAAGAAGCCATCCAAATCGCGAACGACACGCTATACGGCCTCGCCGCCGGCATATGGACCCAGAGCCTAGAACGGGCAATCAACATGCCGGCGAAGTTGCGGGCAGGAACCGTCTGGGTAAACGCCTATCGCGTCGTCAGCTATCTTGCCCCCTTCGGCGGGTTCAAGAATTCTGGCATCGGACGCGAGAATGGCAAGGAGGCCATACGGGAATATCTCGAAGCTAAAAGCGTGTTCATCAATACGAAGCGCGGCGTCCCCTCACCGTTCGTGATGCGTTTGCCAAGTGTTGTGAATACCGAGGGCTAGACGTCCTGCTGGGTAAGTGGCGACAGGTACAAGTGCTTGCCAAAAAATATTGAGGGAGGATGACGTCAATGACAGCAGCAGTCATGAGGCTGAAAGGTATGAAGTTCAGCCAATTCTGGATCGTTGTTGTCATATTCATTATTATGTTTATGACGTTTTCGGTTCTTCTACATGGCTTCTTGACAAAGCTCAATTTGATAGCACTGCTTCAGAACGTTTCGATCTTGGGCATTCTCGGGCTTTCGATGGCGATCATAGTTATCGGCCGCGGTATCGATCTCTCGACGGTCTCCATGCTGGCGGTGCCGCCCGGCCTTGTCCTTCAGTTGGTCCAGGATGGGCACTCGGTGCCGATGGCATTCCTGGCAGCGCTTGGGCTCGTGATCCTATTCTCGCTTATCGTCGGATGGTTCGTGGCGTATGCCGAGGTTCCTTCGCTCTATACGACGCTCGGCGCGGGCATATTCCTGGCGGGATTGGGCCAGTCGGCGTTCTTCACGCTCGACGTCGTGCAGTGGAGCCCGGAGCTTGATGTCATCGCTTGGCTAGGCCGGGGTGATTTATTGGGTGTGCCCAAACCGGTATTTATGTTCGCTTTGGCGGTAATTGGAATCGCCATCTTCCTGAAGAAGACTAAGGTCGGCAACTTCATATACGCCATAGGCGACAATCCCCATGCGGCACGAACCGCCGGCATTCCGACGCGACCGACAATCGTCTTCCAATATGTGCTGGCCGGTCTGATCGCGGCTTTTGGCGGCATCGTCATGGCGGCGTCGATCAGCAGCATGCCGACGCGAATCTATAATTCGACGCTGATCTACGACGTGATCCTGGTCGTCGTTCTGGGTGGTATCGGCCTGAGCGGTGGGCGCGGCGGCGTTCCTAACGTGATCCTGGGTACGGTCTTCATCGGCACCCTGATCAACGGCATGACGATCCTGAATATCTCGTACTCTGCGCAGAACATCATCAAGGGCATCGTTCTTCTGATCGCTCTTCTCGTCGACACGAAAATCAATCCACGGAACGAGGAGACCGCTCAGCAAGGCGACGTTTAGGGACGGGCCTATTTGGCCGCCGTTATTTTAACAAGGGAGGATGACATGAAATACGCATTCAGAAACTGGCTGTCAGCAACGTGTTTCACTGCGATGGCGGCAATAAGCTTCCAGGCGACTTTGTCCATCAGCCATGCGGATGGGTTGGACGATCCGCTACGGGCGCAATATTTGGAGAAGTTGAAGGGAAAGAAGGTCGCATTTCTTCCGATCGCCCTGAGTTTCGATTTGGCCCTTGGTTGGCAGGAGGGTTTGAAGCGGGAACTTGAGCCTTACGGGATCGAGCTGATTGTCCGCGATCCAAACTGGAACTCCAATGCTGGAGCCCAAGCGCTGACAACCCTAATCGCGGCGAAGCCCGATGTGCTCATCGTGCAGAATGCCGACCTGCAAACCTACGCGAAGCTTTTGAAAAAGGCGGAGGCGGAAGGCATCAAAGTCGTTCAGGTCAATATGCGCTCCGTCTACCAGTCGACGGTGTATGTCGGAGCCGACTGGGTTGAGGTCGGCGAGCGCGCGACCTCCGCCGTGGTGGAGGCTTGCAAGGGTAAGTCCGGCAAGATCTCGATCGTGCAGGGCCCGACATCTTCGGCCTCAAGCGCCTTTACGCTGACCGGCGTGCAGAATGTGCTCAAAGACAACCCTCAGATCAAGGTCGTCTCGAGCCAGGCGGCCGACTGGGATGCGGCGAAAGCGAAAGGTATTACCCAGACAGTGCTACGCCAGAACCCCGACCTATGCGGAATCGTGGGCTTCTGGGACGGGATGGATATCGGCACCGGTGCCGCTGTCGTCGAAGCCGGTATGAAGGATCAGGTTTTCCTGGCGACTTCGGGCGGTGGCGAACAGAGAGGCGCATGTGACAAGGTCGCGGACGGGACTTTCGACGTGGACTTCAGCTATGACGTGCCTGCCCAGGCGATGACCATGGCCGGAGTGGCGAAGTGGCTTCTCCAGGCCGCAGCCACATCGGGCGACTCCAAGGGTTCCATCTACACGACCCTCAAAGTGATCACGCCCCAGAATGCGGCCGAGCCGGGTATGTGCTGGCGGCTTGGAAAGTCCTGACGCGCAGGCGCCAGGCATCGCTGCCGCTTCAATGTCCATGATGCGCAGCAGGTCCTCCCAGGACCGGGTTGCGTCGGCTGCGGCCGGCGCAACCCAACCTGCCGAGAGCCTCTTCGGCCGTATGATCGGTCCTTGATATTTTTTCTCGCCGGGGACAATTCTGTGAAACCTCACGGTACTCAAAGCGAAACTGTTGCGAAAACCGAGCCAGCCTATGTTGATGGCTCGCGCTGGCGCGAACCAACATTGTCTCAGAAGATTGTCCAGTTCCGATATCGGTACTGGCCCGACCACGTCCTGGGTGAAATCCTGGCAAAGCGGTGGATGGAGACTGCAATCCCGGTATTGCTGCTGATCGCCATTACCGTCGCCATGTCGTTTCTGACCCCGGATTTCATGACCCTTGGCGGCATATCCGACACACTGCAGCAAGCTGCCGAGATCGGCTTCGTGGTTCTTGGTCTGACTCTCGTCATGATCGTCGGGGGTATCGACCTTTCTGTTGGATCGATCTTCGCGCTCTGCAATTTTGTAGCGCTGTACCTAATTGGCGTCGTCGCGGCTCCATTTGCAGTCGTTGTCCTGGCTACGGTCGCTTGTGGCTGTCTCCTTGGCCTCGTGAACGGCATCCTGATCGGATATTTCCGGCTTAGAGCGTTTTTGACTACGCTGATAACCCTGATCATATATCGCGCCACCTACGACATGCTGATCCTTGATCATGCGTTGGAGATCGCTGGAAGCCTCCCGGATTCACGGGCGTGGGAGCTACTTTCCGAGGCCGCGTTCCTAGGTTTTCCCTTGGTCGCCTGGGTGTTTGCCGCAGTCGCTATCTATGGCCACATCTTTCTCACACGACTGCGTCCGGGTTGGCACATTAATGCGATCGGCGGTGCCCGCCGCTCTGCATACAACAGCGGCATCAACGTTCGCCGAACGGTCACCTTGACCTATCTTGGCTCAGGCGGGCTCACCGCCATCGGAGCGCTTTTTTACGCATCTCGCCTGGGATCCGCGGGGGGCGACATCGGCGTCGGTTTGGAGATCACAGCGCTCACCGCGGCAGTGATCGGCGGTATCAGCTTGGGCGGCGGCAAGGGTAGCGTCACGAAGGCCACGGTCGGCACGCTGATCGTCCTGATCTTGATCAACGGCGCGACCAATATGGGCTTCGTGGGCGGCATCAACCGCATCGCGCTTGCGACGATCTTGCTCGGCGCAGCAGCCATTGACATCAGGTGGCTGAAAAACAAGCACCGAATCGTCAGCAAGATCTATGTCAGCCCTGCATATCATTTCATGGGGCCATTGATTTCCACCGACCCAAAGGACGGCGGAGTCTGGGGTCTCAACGACAAGCTGAGCGATGTCAACGTGATTGGTCTCGGACAGGTCGAGGGTGCGGAGGACGTGATCCTCGACCGGAACAATTATCTCTATGGCGGCTCGCGTCTCGGCGACATCGTCCGGTTCGTTCCGCCAGACTACAAAAAGATGGAAATCTTCGCGCATATCGGCGGCCAGCCTCTCGGCATGGCCTTCGACCGCCACGACAATCTCTATGTCTGTGTCGGCGGCATGGGCCTCTATCGCGTCACGCCGTCAGGCAAGGTGGAGAAGGCAACCGACGAGACGAACCGTAGTTATACCTCCGTGAATGACGATAGCCGGCTGCGTCTGGCGGACGACCTCGATATTGCCGACGACGGACGCGTTTTCTTCTCGGAAGCGACGAAGCGTTTCGAGATCCATGATTGGCCGATCGACGCGCTTGAGGCGCGGGGAAACGGCCGTATCATCTGCTACGACCCCAACACCAATAAGACTCATACTGTCCTCGACCATCTCATCTTTCCGAACGGCGTCTGCATTGGATCGGATAATCAGTCCTTCCTTTTCGCCGAATCCTGGGGGTGCACGGTCAAGCGCTACTGGTTCGACGGCCCGAAGAAAGGCAAGTTGGAAATGGTGCTTCACAACCTTCCGGGCTATCCCGACAACATCAACCGAGCTTCCGACGGCAATTATTGGATGTCATTGGTTGGCATGCGTAGCCCGGCGCTCGATCTCGCCTGGCAGATGCCGGGGTTCCGTCGGCGCATGGCCAAACGCGTGCCCCAGGACGAGTGGCTCTATCCAAACCTGAACACTGGATGTGTGCTCAAGTTCAACGACAAGGGTGAAATCCTGGAAACGTTCTGGGACCTTCACGCGGTGAACCATCCGATGATCACGTCGATGCGCGAGCATCGTGGGCACCTCTATCTCGGCGGCCTGACGAATAATCGGATCGGACAGTTCAAGCTGAAGGCTGCGGATCCGAACTACGTTCAATACGACTTCAGGTGGGGAAAACGTGATGCTTGAGCTTCTCCGTAGGGTCAGTGACAACATCAGGGGTCGCGGCGAAGCCGCGATCACCATTCCAATCTTCGATGGTGCGCTGAAGCCGAACAGCCTGCTCGAAGATGCTTCAATCCTGGATGAGTTCGAAGCGCCCGAGGATCTCGCTTCCGACGGCAAGACAATTTATTTGGCCGATGGCCAGCGCATCCTCTCTCAAGTAAACGGCAAATGGAAAGTGATGGCCACGCTCGATAGGCCCATCACGGCCTTGGCCTGCATGCCTCATGGTGGTCTCGCCGTCGCGCTGGACGGCAAGGAAGTCCGCATTTTGGGCGGCCCGTTCGATGGGCGAAGCTGGAAATCCGTGGACGGCAAGCCTTTCAATGCCGTCAATGGAGTAGGCGTGCGCGAGGATGGATCGGTCGCGGTCTCGGACGGCTCGGCCGAGTATCCATATCGGCAATGGAGCCATGATGTGATGACGAAGGGGCACACGGGCCGGGTTGCTCTGTTGAATCCGGTCGACGGCGGCGCCAAGGTGCTTGCAAGCGGACTGTCCTACGCGTTTGGGGTTCTGGCGTCTGGCGGGACCATCTGGTTCTCCGAAAGTTGGAAGCATCGTGTCGTCAAACTTGACGATAAGGGGCGGGCGACATTCATCGTCGTCGACCATCTGCCGGGCTATCCTTGCCGGCTGTCGCCTGCCTCCGACGGTGGGGCCTGGCTGTCGGTGTTCGCAGGTCGCACCCAGTTGATCGAATTCGTGCTGCGCGAACCGACCTATCGCAAGAGGATGGTTGCGGAAGTCGACCCGAAATATTGGATTGCGCCGGCGCTGAGTTCAGGCCGCACGTTCCTAGAGCCGCTGCAGGGCGCGGGCGTGAAAATGCGCGGCGTGTTGAAGCCGTGGGCGCCGCCGCGATCCTACGGACTCGTCATCAAGCTCTCGGCTGCGGGACTGCCGCAGTATTCGTTTCACAGCCGCCTCGGCGGGCGAAACCATGGCGTGGTGGCCACGGCGGAATGCGACGGCTTCCTTTTCGTCCTGTCGAAGGGAAGCGGCAGAGTTCTGAAAATGAGAGTCCCTTCCCAGGGAGGAATTTGACACCATGTCCGACACGGTACTGGAACTTCGGGCCGCCACGAAGAAGTACGGCTCAGTCAAGGCGATCGACGAGATCGACTATCAGCTGCTGCGCGGAGAGGTTCATGCGATCCTGGGTGAGAACGGCGCGGGCAAGTCCACTCTGACCAAGGTAATGGCAGGTGTGGTGCAACTGACGTCAGGCAAGATGTTCCTCGATGGCAACGAGGTTACACCAAAATCTCCAAACGAGGCCAATAAGCTCGGCGTGGCGATGGTCTTTCAGGAGACAAGTCTGGTACCGACCATGACGGTTGCCCAGAACCTGTTTCTCGGCAATGAGCGCTATTTCAACCGTATGCGCGGCATCAATATCGAGGCGCAGCAGTTCCTACAGTCGCTGCAGTTCGACGTCGAGCCGGCCATGGTCGTCAGCCTGCTGGGTGCGGCTAAGAAGCAGATGGTTGAGATCGCGAGAGCGGTTCTGCAGAAGGCCAAGGTTATTATTTTCGACGAGCCCACGGCGACGCTCACACCGGAGGAGAAACAGCACTTCTTCCACCTTGTTTCGGTGCTCAAGACCCGCGGCATATCGATCATCTTCATCAGCCACGCCCTGGAGGAGGCACTGATGATCTCAGACCGGATCACGGTGCTGCGCGACGCCAAGCACATCGTGACCGATCTCACGAAAAACTTCGATCAAGCTCGCATCGTCAAAGCCATGATTGGTCGCGACATTTCGCAAACCCTCTATGGGAACAAGAAGAGCTTCGTGCGACCGGCCGGCCGGCGGGTTCTTTCGGTTCAGAACCTTCGTATGGCTTCGATGGTGAAGAATAATTCGCTGTCGGTCTTTGCCGGGCAGATAACCGGAATGTTCGGGCTCGTCGGTTCGGGGCGGACCGAGACGTTTAAGGTCGTCGCCGGTGTCATCAAGCGTGATATGTTCCACGGCGGCGAGATCGTCTTTAATGACAAGAAACGGACCTATCTCGTTCCTGCTCCGGCTGTAAGGGATGGCATCGCGTACATTACGGAAGACCGAAAATTTGAGGGTTTTTTCGAAACGAAATCTATCTCGTGGAACATATATCTCGGCCTGCTGGCAAAGCTTGGCCGGGGGAGGGCTCTCGTTTCAGAGGACGAGGCGACCAAGTACGGCAATAATTGGGTCAAGCGGCTCAACATC
>NZ_RZQL01000222.1 GCF_003997935.1 Mesorhizobium sp. M7A.F.Ca.US.006.01.1.1 | reverse complement strand
TTGTTGACGCGTGCGAAGGTGGCCAGCGAGTTGATCAGACCGATATTCGGGCCTTCCGGCGTTTCGATCGGGCAGATGCGGCCGTAATGCGTCGGGTGCACGTCGCGCACTTCGAAGCCGGCGCGCTCGCGGGTCAGACCGCCCGGTCCAAGCGCCGAGAGGCGGCGCTTGTGGGTGATCTCCGACAGCGGGTTGGTCTGGTCCATGAACTGCGACAGCTGCGAGGAACCGAAGAACTCGCGCACGGCGGCAGCCGCCGGCTTGGCGTTGATCAGGTCCTGAGGCATGACCGTGTCGATCTCGATCGAGGACATACGCTCCTTGATCGCGCGCTCCATGCGCAGCAGGCCGACGCGGTACTGGTTTTCCATCAGCTCGCCGACCGAACGCACGCGGCGGTTGCCGAGATTGTCGATGTCGTCGATCTCGCCCTTGCCGTCGCGCAGTTCGACCAGCGTCCTGACCACGGCCAGGATGTCGTCCTTGCGCAGCACGCGCACGGTGTCCTCGGCCTTGAGCTCGAGCCGCATGTTCATCTTGACGCGGCCGACGGCCGACAGATCGTAGCGCTCACTGTCGAAGAACAGCGAGTTGAACATGGCTTCGGCGGTTTCGAGCGTCGGCGGCTCGCCGGGGCGCATGACACGATAGATGTCGAACAGCGCGTCCTGGCGGCTCTCGTTCTTGTCGACGTTGAGCGTGTTGCGGATATAGGCGCCGACATTGACGTGGTCGATGTCGAGAACCTTGATCTCGTCTTCGCCGGTGCCGAGCAGAACCTTCAGCGTCTTCTCGTCGATCTCGTCGCCGGCCTCGAGGAAGATCTCGCCGGTGGCGTAGTTGACGATGTCCTCGGCAAGATAGTTGCCGAGCAGATCCTCGTCGGTCGCCTTGATCGCCTTCAGACCCTTTTCGCCAAGCGCCCGTGCCTGACGCGCGGTGATCTTCTTGCCGGCTTCGACGACGACTTCGCCGGTATCGGCATCGACCAGGTCGCCGACGGCCTTGAGGCCGCGGAAACGCTCGACGTTGAACGGAATGCGCCAATGGTCGCCGGCGCGCTTGTAGGTGATCTTGTTGTAGAAGGTCGACAGGATCTCTTCGCCGTCCATGCCGAGCGCCATCAGCAGCGACGTCACCGGAATCTTGCGGCGGCGATCGATGCGGGCGTGCACGACGTCCTTGGAATCGAACTCGATGTCGAGCCACGAGCCGCGATAGGGGATGACGCGCGCGGCAAACAGAAGCTTGCCCGACGAGTGCGACTTGCCCTTGTCATGGTCGAAGAAGACGCCCGGCGAGCGGTGCATCTGCGAAACGATGACGCGCTCGGTGCCGTTGACGATGAAGGTGCCGTTCAAGGTCATGAGCGGCATGTCGCCCATGTAGACGTCCTGCTCCTTGATGTCCTTGATGGACTTGGCGCCGGTATCCTCGTCGATATCGAACACGATGAGGCGCAGCGTCACCTTGAGCGGCGCGGCATAGGTGAGGTCGCGCTGACGGCATTCGTCAACGTCGAATTTCGGTCCTTCGAACTCATACTTCACGAACTCCAGCATCGAGGAGCCGGAAAAATCGGAGATCGGGAAGACCGACTTGAAAACGGCCTGCAGTCCCTCGTCCGGACGCCCACCCTTGGGCTCCGCCACCATCAGGAACTGGTCATAGGATGCCTTCTGAACCTCGATCAGGTTCGGCATCTCCGCAACTTCCGGAATCTTTCCGAAGAACTTGCGTACGCGTCTGCGGCCATTGAAAGTCTGGGTCTGGGCCATCGTCGCTCCTTAGCTCTAAACTCGGGACGAGCCTCGCCGCGGCTCGCCTTGCATGCTGGGCCACCTTGGCGGCAACCCTCTGTCTGTTTTCCCGGCGCCTGTCGGCGGCCGGCTAGAACGGGAGAAAACCCGTTTCCTGAAGGCCGATTTTCGGCCCTCAGGAAAGAGGTTCTCGTAGATCTCGCGTTACGCGCTCTCCCTTCGGGCGAAGGGAGTGGCGGACGGCGCGAGGCCGCCCGCCGCTTTTACGCTTACTTCAGTTCAACCTTGGCGCCGGCTGCTTCCAGCTGGGCCTTGAACTTGTCAGCGTCGGCCTTGGAAACGGCTTCCTTGACCGGCTTCGGAGCCGCTTCGACCAGATCCTTGGCTTCCTTGAGGCCAAGACCGGTGATGGCGCGGACTTCCTTGATGACGTTGATCTTCTGAGCGCCTGCCTCGGTGAGGACGACGTCGAATTCCGTCTTTTCCTCGACCGGAGCAGCAGCAGCCGCACCACCGCCAGCGGCGGCAACAGCCACCGGAGCAGCGGCGGAAACGCCCCACTTTTCTTCCAGAAGCTTCGACAGCTCGGCCGCCTCGAGGACGGTCAGCTTCGAAAGGTCGTCTACGATCTTTGCGAGATCAGCCATTGTTGTGTTCCTTCATAAGGTTCGAACGTGTGTTTGTGATAGCGAGGAACGGCCTCATGCCGCCTCGTCCTTCCGGGCGTAAGCGCCGATGACGCGCGCGACCGAAGCCGCTGGCGCATTGACGATCTGGGCGATCCGGGTTGCCGGCGTGGCGATCATGCCAACCAGCCTGGCGCGCAGCTCATCGAGCGACGGAAGTGTGGCGAGTGCCTTCACACCGTCGGCGTTGAGCGAGGTGGTGCCCATTGCGCCGCCGAGAATGACGAGCTTGTCATTTCCCTTGGCGAAATCGGACGCGACCTTCGGCGCCGCAATCGGATCCTCCGAATAAGCAATCAGCGTCTGTCCCTTGAACAGCTCGATGATCGATGCGGAGTCCGTGCCCTGAAGAGCGATTTTGGCGAGACGGTTCTTCGCGACTTTGACGGTGCCACCGGCGGCGCGCATTTTCGACCGAAGGTCGTTCATTTGCGCGACGGTGATACCGGCGTAGTGGGCCACGACCACTGAACCTGCGTTCGAGAACGCACCGTTCAGGCCCGTGACGAGTTCGCGTTTTTCCGCTCTGTCCACTGCCTATCTCCAGTTGACCCCAATCCTGTTAACGGGAACATCCCATTGACGAGGACAGGCGTCGGGTTGCCTTTTGTCGGCCGGGCCATCCAGTAACGGATCTCCCGAACGACGCTCGAGGATCCTGCCCCCTTTCGCCACATCGACGGTCAAGCCGGCGATGCGCAGACAAAAGGCAAACACGGTTCGAACCTTTCATTGGAGCAATCGCTCCGTTGTCCGGTCTTCACCCGTCTCATGCAGGCCCAAATCGAATTAAGGCTTCTGGGCCGCCTGCAATCTCGGACAGGATGTCCGGAAGCCTTTCGACTTCCGGCACCGGGCCGCCGACAAGTCGGAGGTCCGGAATTCACTTGCGGATCAGCCGCTTAGCGGCCGATCCAAATATTCGTATCAGGACGCGTTGAGCGTCGCGACGTCGAGCTTGAGGCCCGGGCCCATCGTCGAGGTGACCGACACCTTCTTGACGTAGTTGCCCTTGGCGCCAGTCGGCTTTGCCTTGGTCACCGCATCGGCGAAGGCGCGGATGTTCTCTTCCAGCGCCTTGACGTCGAACGAGACCTTGCCGACGCCGGCATGGACGATGCCAGCCTTCTCGACACGGAACTCGACGGCGCCGCCCTTGGATGCCTTGACGGCGGCGGCAACGTCGGTGGTGACGGTGCCGACCTTCGGGTTCGGCATCATGCCGCGCGGGCCGAGCACTTTGCCCAGACGACCGACCAGCGGCATCATGTCCGGCGTGGCGATGCAGCGATCGAAATCGATCGTGCCCTTCTGGACGATGTCGACCAGATCCTCGGCACCAACGATGTCGGCGCCGGCGGCGCGCGCTTCGTCGGCCTTGTCGCCACGGGCGAACACGGCGACACGCACCGAGCGACCGGTGCCGTTCGGCAGGTTGACCACGCCGCGGACCATCTGGTCGGCATGGCGCGGGTCGACGCCGAGGTTCATGGCGACTTCGATGGTCTCATCGAACTTCACCGAGGAACGGTCCTTGAGCAGCTTCAGCGCATCACCCAGGGCATAAGCCTTGTTGGGATCGATGCCTTCGCGGGTCTTCGATACACGCTTTGCAATCTTTGCCATGATCTTAGCCCACCACTTCCAGACCCATCGAGCGGGCGGAGCCCTCGACCATGCGCATGGCCGCTTCGACGTCGTTTGCGTTCAGGTCTTTCATCTTCGCGGTGGCGATCTCGCGGACCTTGTCACGCGAAACCGTACCGGCCTTGACCTTGCCCGGCTCCTTGGAACCGGACGTCAGGTTCGCCGCCTTCTTCAGGAAGTAGCTCACTGGCGCCGTCTTCATGACGAAGGTGAAGGACTTGTCCTGATAGTAGGTGATGACGACCGGAACCGGCGATCCCTTTTCCATTTCCTGGGTCTGCGCGTTGAACGCCTTGCAGAATTCCATGATGTTGATGCCACGCTGACCAAGCGCCGGGCCGATCGGGGGAGACGGCGTAGCCGATCCCGCTTTCACCTGGAGCTTGAGCTGGCCTGCAATTTTCTTAGCCATCTCTTTTCCTGCCTTTGTCTATGCCGGCCATGCCGGCGGTTGCAGTCTGGTGGTGCGATCCATGCGGCCGGCTAAAGCCGCATTCGTCTCCCACCGTTCTCAGGCCGCGCTTCCGCGCCGCCTCCCCTGATCGCCAAACCGGCGTCAGGGATTTCGGATCAGCCCTTTTCGACCTGCCCGAATTCCAGATCGACAGGCACGGCGCGCCCGAAGATCGAAACTTCCACCTTGAGCCGCGCCCGCTCCTCGTCCACTTCCTGGACGAAACCGTTGAACGACGCGAAGGGACCATCCGAAACGCGGATCGCTTCGCCGATCTCGAACGTGACCGAGGGCTTGGGCCGCTCGACGCCTTCCTGCACCTGGTTCAGGATGCGCTGCGCTTCCGCCTCGGTGATCGGCACCGGCTTGGAGTCACCCAGGAAGCCGGTGACCTTCGGTGTATTCTTGACCAGCGAGAACACGGCGTCGGTCAAATTGGCCTTCAGCAGCACATAGCCCGGAAAGAACTTGCGCTCGGCATCGACCTTGCGGCCGCGGCGAACTTCGACGACCTTCTCGGTCGGAACCACGATCTGGTGGATGTCGGCAGACAGGCCCTTCTGCTTGGCCTTGTTCTCGATATCCTCGGCGACCTTCTTTTCAAAGTTCGAATAGGCGTGGACGATGTACCAGCGCGCGGTCATTTCAAGACTTCTCCGTAATCGCCGGACTTAGCGTCCGATGCCCAGAATCTGTTCGACCGCGAGGCCCATGAGCTGATCAGCGGTGAAGAAAAAGATCATCGCGATCACTGCGAAGGCCAGAACCATCACCGTCGAGATCATCGTTTCGCGCCGCGACGGCCAAGTCACCTTGGCGGTCTCCGCGCGGACCTGCTGGAGAAAGACGAAAGGATTTGTGGTTTTCGAAGCCATATGCCGCTCTGTCTTCAAGACCCGTTGGCCGGGTCTCCTGGATGATCCCGCTGGCCGGGACGTACCGCCTGAGCGAATTTCGCGCCGAATCAGCGCAATCATTTCGCCCATGCAAATCAGACGCGTAAAGCCGGCTTCCCAGCTCCACGCGTCGCGTGTCTGTTTCGTCTACATAAAACCGATTCTTGATCCACGCAAGTGGCAAGTCTCCGCTTTATGACCAAACACCGCCTCGGAACCATCCAGTCGTTCCGTCCCGGCTATGGCGCTCTTATGCCCCAATCGACCCTATATGGCAAGCGGGTCGCCGATTTTCAAAGGCCAGACCAGGGAAATATCGTTTTGAAACACCATTTTTTGAGAAATGGCGAAACATTGCGTTTGAGTGCCATTCCAACAAATGGCACGGGCAGCAGGGCTCGAACCTACGACCTGCGGTTTTGGAGACCGCCGCTCTACCAACTGAGCTATGCCCGTATCGTGCGCATGTCGGCGCAGCAGGCGCTTCCTAAAAGCTTCCGCACGCTCTGTAAAGGGTGGTTTGCAAGCAAACGCGCCTTAACCCCCTGCGCCAGAAATCGGGATGGCTGACAACCAGTCCGTTCGGCAACGATATAGCAGCCGAAGCTACTTCGTACCCGGTGGCCGATAGGGGCCGCCCGGCACGCCCCAGCCCCAGGCCGGCATCGGTTCCGTCTCGGGATCGCATGTCTCGCCGAGATTGGAGTTCATCTTGGCCAGGCGCGATCCCCATTCGACATAGCCCATGAAGGCCGAACGGAATTCCGGATCGTCGGGCAGGCCAACCGCGTCGGCGGCATCGGCCAGAAGGCTGATCCAGCGGCGGCGCTGCTCCTCGCTCAGATGCTTGCCCAGATGGTGCATGACCATCTCGCGGTGGCCGCCGAACTGCTCGCTGTAGGTTTTCGGCCCACCGAAAACCTCGCCGATGAAGGCCGCGACATGGGCGGGGTGATCCGGCGACATGGTCTTGAACACCGGCCCGACGATCGGGTCCTGCGCCACCTTGTCATAGAAAGTCTGGGTCAGCCGGTTCAAGGCCTCGCCGCCGCCGGCCCATTCGTAGAGTGTCGGGATATCCTGGCTCATTCTCGATCCTCCGCTGCCTGGCGCCGCCAGCAGCGACGATAGCGGAACAATTGGAAGCGGCTCAACCTGCCTCGATGGCCAGTTCGTGACTTCGCCGCGGCACTACAATTTGGCCGGCGCGTCAGCCTCGGCATTGGCGGAAGGCCGGATCCGGCAATTCTGGGGTCTTGGCACTGCCTCGCAAATGGTGGCACCGGTCAGCGCGTCGACCGATTGCAGGCTCGTCGTCAGTCCGACCTTCAGCATCATGCCGGGTTCCAGCCGGCGCTCGACCGAGCGCCGCTCGATCGCCGCGAACAGGGCGGGACCGATCGCCATCTCGTCGAGATAGGCCTTGACCGTCTGCTTTTGCCCCATCAGGTAGAGGCTAAGTCGCGCCTGGGGACCGACAAGCCGCTTGATGCCGCCGG
The DNA here is from genome assembly GCF_003997935.1 of Mesorhizobium sp. M7A.F.Ca.US.006.01.1.1. Taxonomy (GTDB): domain Bacteria; phylum Pseudomonadota; class Alphaproteobacteria; order Rhizobiales; family Rhizobiaceae; genus Mesorhizobium. The sequence goes on along the minus strand of NZ_RZQL01000222.1, from coordinate 4,566 downwards.
CAAGCATCAGCGCGCAGGCCGAATCGCACTCCACGCCCGCATCGATGCTCAGCCCGGCATAGGCGCCCTCTTTGGCCAGGCAATTCCACGCTCCTGGGTCACAGCCGACGAAATCGGTGCGGCCAACCGCGACGTCGAGCTTCTTCTCATGGATGAGCCGTCCCGCCGCCAGGGCGCTGAACAGGTCGCCTCCCCTCGAACTGACCACGACAGGCAGTTGCCGTTTGCCCAGCGTGGCGAGCAATTGGCGCAGCTTCTGCGGGGTCTGGGGGGTGATCGCGCCTTCCGCCGAGATCCATTCCGGGCAGTCTGGATTGCAGAGCGGATTGGTGCCGCGAACGACAACGAAGCGCATATCTTCATCGCGCCGCTCTTCATCGCGCCGCGCCGCCTCGGGTTCTATCGCCAGCGGAGTAGGCTTGGCCGCGGTCGCCGTCAGGCCATCAGGCTTGTCCCCCGGCATTTCCCGGCAATTCGTGGCCAGGCGGCCGGGCTCGCACAGGCTTGCCGCGGTCAACAGGCCTACGGCGTCCGTGCTGGTGACCAGCTTCATCGCCAGCATGTCGTCGAGGGCGATCTGGTGGATTTCGCTGGCCGGGGTGCCCTTCATCGTTTCGAGCATGCCTTGTTCGATGCCCATCTGTTTCAGGTATGCCGCCAGCTTCTTCTCCACCGACTTGCTCATCTCGTAGGTCTTGTAGCTGCCGGCGTTCTTGCGGCTGACGATCTTTGTGTTGAGGATCTTCTTCTTGCCCCCCACGATGCGGTAGGTGGTGCGGTATTGCAATTTCGTGCGGATGTAGGTCGTGGTGATCTGATGGACGCCGAGATAGGCCCATTCGCCGGCCACCCGCCTGATACCGCCGACAAACATCAACGGACAGGCGGAGTTGCACATGGCGCCATAGTCGATGACATCGCCGAAGTAGCGGGCGTCACGGTCCTGGCACCCCTGCGCCCCGGGCTGGCAGCTGGAAAACACCGTCTTGCCGATGGCGATATCGAGCTTGTTCTTGCGGATCAGCCTGCCAAGCGTCAGCGCCGCCTCGACATTGCCGCCGGGAGAATCCACGACAACAGGCAGTTTCCGCCCGCCAAGCGTCTTCAGCATGCGTTTGAAGAGTGCCGGCGTGCCGGCTTCTATGGAGCCCTCGGCCGAGATCCATTCCGGGCAGATCGGCTCGCACCCCGGTGCGTTGCTGCGGACAATGCCGAACCGCATCGTCGGCCCAAGATCCGGCGCCGCATCCGCCGCAAAGGCTACCGGACCCGTGGCAAGCAATGCCAACAGGCAGATCAGTGCCAGCGACCACAATGCCCGACAACGGTGAAGGCGCCCTGAAACCATTCTGCAAAAAGCCCCTTGATGCAACCTATACTAGACGAGGTCCAAAGGCTTGCAACAGGGTTCGAGCGACAGGGGGCACCGGTCTCTGGGGCAAAAGAAAAGGGCGGCGCCAAGGACCGCCCTTTCTGTTTCGAACCTGACCGGCACAAGCCTGTGTAGTTATTCGTCGATGGTGACGACGATGCCGTCACCGACGGTGCGGCCGCCTTCACGGATAGCGAAGTGCTTCCATGGCGATCGGCACGATTAGCTCCAATGCGGGTCAGAGCTTCGGTAGCGCGTTCGCCTCCGCGTTGGCGGCCGGCGGAAGCCGGCAGTTGTCGGCCTTGGGTGAGGATCTGCAAATGGCGGCGCCCGTCAGCGCATCCGCCGACTCCGGCCCGGTCACAAGTCCGACTTTCAGCATCATGTCTGGTTCGAGCTGACGCTCGACCGAGTTCAGCCCTATCGCGGCGAACAGACCTGGGTTGATTGCCATCTCCTTCAGGTAGGCTTGAACTATCTGTTTCTGTCCCATCGAGTACATGCTGAGCCGCGCCTTGGGATCGACCAGCCGTTTGGTGCCGCCGGCGAGCATGAGCGCGCAGGCTGAATCGCACTCCACTCCAAAGTCGCTGACCAGCCCGACATAGGCACCGTTATCAGCCAAGCAACCTGCCTGGGGCGCGTCGCAGCCTACGATATTGGTGCGGGCGACGGCGACGGCGAGCTTCCGTTCATGGATAAGCCGCCCCGCGGTCAAAGCGCTGAACAAGTCGCCTCCCCGTGAGCTGATCAACAAGGGAAGCCGCTGGTTGCCAGGCACGGCGAGCAACTCGCGAAGCCTCTGCGGGGTCTGGGGCGTGATCGCGCCTTCCGCCGAGATCCATTCCGGGCAGTCGGGATTGCAGAGCGGATCGCTGCCGCGAACGACCACGAAGCGCATCTCAGGCACCCCGTTTCCCGGCGCTGGCTCGAACGGCTTGGTAGCTAGAGCCTTGGCCGGCTGGGAAGGCGGGGCTTCAGCCTTTTCAGAAGGTGCGGTCTTCGCTTTTATCGTTGCCGCCTTGGCCAGCTTGGCGGCAGCCGTTTCTCCGCCGGCTGGCTTATTCGCCGGTATTTCCCGGCAATTCGGGGCCAACTTGTCCAGCATGCACAGGCTGGCGCTGGCAAACAGGTCTACGGTGTCCGTGCTGGTGGCTAATTTCATCGACAGCATATCGTGGAGGGTGATTTGCCGGATGTCGCTGGCCGGCGTCGCCTTCATTGTGTCCAGCACGCCCTGTCCGACACCCATCTCCCGGAGATAGGCAGAGAGCTTCCTCGCAAGCGCCTTGCTCATCTCATAGGTCTTGTAGCTCTCGCCCGGAGTGATGGTCTCCGTGGTGATCTGATATTTTTTGCCCCGCACAACTCGATAAGTGGTTCGATAGTGCCGCGTACTGGGAAAATAGGTGGTGGTGATCTGATGAACACCCAGATAGGCCCAGCCACCGGCCACGCGTCGGACGCCCCCGGCAAACATCAGAGGACATGCGGAGTTGCACATGGCACCCCCGTCGGACGCCATGCCGAAATAGGCGGCGCCTTTGCCGTCATTGGCCCGGCAATCCTCCATCCCAGGCCAACAATCGGAAAACTTGGTCGTGCCGATGGCGATATCGAGCTTATTCTTGCGGATTATTCGACCAAGCTGGAGCGCAGCGTCGACATTGCCGCCCGGAGAATTGACGACGATCGGCAGTTTGCGGCGGCCGAGCGTCTTCAAAATACGCTTGAGCTGCGCTGGCGTGCCCGCCGTGATGGCGCCTTCTGCCGAAATCCATTCCGGACAACTGGGCTCGCAGCCGGTCGCGTTGCTGCGCACGACGACGACCTGCATGTCCGAAAAACCGCCGGACAACATGCCCGGAAGGTACCATGAGTTAGGATCCCATGTCCTCGGATCGGATAATGTTGTCGGAACGACATCCCCGGCTTTTGCGGCGAAGGCAACCATAGCCATCGCGACCACCGGAACCAGGCAAACCAGCCCACGCCACCATCTTGCTATACTGCTTGAACGGCGCCCAAAAAACACGCTTTGCCAAAGCCCCCTCGACACAACCGATAATAATTGCGGAAACGGTGCTTGCAATAGGTTTGAAAGAACTGCGAAATACTCATCTGCCTAGTGTCGGCAAACAAAAAAGGGCGGCCCGAAGACCGCCCTTTTCTTGTCGATCGGCAAATGCCGGGTCCAAATTACTCTTTAATGGTGACGACGATGCCGGCACCGACGGTGCGGCCGCCTTCACGGATAGCGAAGCGCAGCTTCTCTTCCATGGCGATCGGCACGATCAGCTCGACATCGACCGTGATGTTGTCGCCCGGCATCACCATCTCGGTGCCTTCCGGCAGCGACACGATGCCGGTCACGTCGGTCGTGCGGAAGTAGAACTGCGGACGGTAGTTGGTGAAGAACGGCGTGTGACGGCCACCTTCGTCCTTGGTCAGGATGTAGGCTTCAGCCACGAACTTCTTGTGCGGCTTCACCGTGCCGGGCTTGGCCAGAACCTGGCCGCGCTCGACACCTTCACGATCAACGCCGCGCAGCAGCGCGCCGATGTTGTCGCCGGCCTGGCCCTGATCGAGCAGCTTGCGGAACATCTCGACGCCCGTGCAGGTCGTCTTGGTCGTCGGACGGATGCCGATGATCTCCAGCTCCTCGCCGACCTTGACCACGCCGCGCTCGACGCGGCCGGTCACGACCGTGCCGCGGCCCGAGATCGAGAACACGTCTTCGATCGGCATCAGGAACGGCTTGTCGAGCGGACGGACCGGCGTCGGGATGTAGGCATCGACCGCAGCCATCAGCTCGCGGATCGCGTCTTCACCGATCTTCTTGTCCGAATCTTCCAAAGCAGCCAGAGCCGAACCCTTGACGATCGGAATGTCGTCGCCGGGGAATTCGTTCTTGGTCAGAAGCTCGCGAACCTCGAGCTCGACCAGTTCGAGCAGCTCGGCGTCGTCGACCTGGTCGACCTTGTTCAGGAACACCACAATCGACGGCACGCCGACCTGACGGGCAAGCAGGATGTGCTCGCGGGTCTGCGGCATCGGGCCGTCGGCAGCCGACACGACCAGGATCGCGCCGTCCATCTGTGCGGCGCCGGTGATCATGTTCTTCACATAGTCGGCGTGGCCGGGGCAGTCGACGTGAGCGTAGTGGCGGTTTGCCCGCTCCTTTTTCCCCGGCG
>NZ_RZQL01000221.1 GCF_003997935.1 Mesorhizobium sp. M7A.F.Ca.US.006.01.1.1 | reverse complement strand
ACCCCGGACGATGCCGCGCGGCTGGGCGGCTTCGGCCTGCCGATCCTCGTCGGCTGGGCGGGCGCCATGGTCGTCGGCGGCATCGCTGCGGCGCTTACCGGCATGGCGACGCTGCGGCTGAGATCCGACTATCTGGCGATCACCACCTTCGGCGTCGCCGTGGTGGTGCAACTGGTCGCGCTCAACGCGCAGAAGCTGACGGGCGGACCGTTCGGCATCGGTTTCATCCCGCGCCCCTTCGGCAGCTTTGCCGAGACGCCGCTGCTGTTCAACCTCTCCAACCTTGCCGTGGTCTCGGTCGTCACGCTGATCGCCTATCTCGCTTTGGAGCATCTGTCGCGCAGCCCGTGGGGACGGGTCTTGAAGGCGTTGCGCGAGGATGAACGGGCGGCGATTTCACTCGGCAAGAGCGCCCGTTTCTATCGCGTCCAGGCCTTTGCCGTCGGCGGCGCCATCATGGCGCTGGCCGGAGCGCTGCAGGCGCATTTCACCGGCTTCATCGCGCCGGACAATTACCTGCCGATCCTGACCTTCCAGGTCTGGGTGATGCTGATCGTCGGCGGCTCGGGCAGCAATCTCGGCGCCGTCATCGGCAGTGTCCTGGTCTGGGCGATATGGGCCGGATCGGGCACGCTGACCAGCGTCCTGTTCCCGCCGGAACAGCAGGCCCGCGCCGCCGCGCTGCAGATCGCCGCCATCGGCGTCATGCTCTGCGTCATCCTGCTGATCCGGCCGAACGGCCTGCTCGGCGACAGGCCGCGGCGGCCGTGGCTGGGCAAGCGGGCGAAGGTAGCGACGGCCAAGAGCATCTCCCCGTCATGAATGCCGCGATCCGGCAGGAAGCGCACGGCGCTTCGCTCTGGCATGCCGTCAGCCGCGACCGTCGAGAACGGCCTGCGCTGCAAGGCGGGATCGATGTCGACCTCGCCATCGTCGGCGGCGGCTTTTCCGGCCTTTCAACCGCGCTGCATGCGGCGGGCAAAGGCCTTTCCGTCGCCGTTCTCGAAGCCGAATTCATCGCCTGGGGCGCGACCGGCAGGAATGCGGGCTTCGTCGTGCCGAACTTCGCCAAGATGGACCCGGTCGACATACTGGCCCATCTCGGACCATCGCGCGGCGAAAGGCTGATCGATTTCGCTGCCGGCAGCGCCGACCTGGTTTTCCGCCTGATCCGCCAGCACGACATCGACTGCGACGCCGTGCCGAACGGATGGATCCAGCCGGCGCATTCGGCTGTCACCTTCGAAAAGGTCAAGTCACGTGCTGGGCAATGGGCGCAGCGTGGCCGGCCGGCAGTCACATTGGATCGGCAGGAAATCGAAGCACTGACGGGCGTGCCGGGCTATGTCGGTGGCTGGATGGATCGTTCCGGCGGCGTGCTCAATCCGGTCGCCTATGCGCGTGGGCTAGCCGATGCGGCGGAGAAGGCCGGCGCAAAAATCTTCGAGCAGACGCGTGTCACCTCGGTTGATCGCATGGCCGATGGCTGGATGCTGAAAACGTCGGCGGGCTCGGTACGCGCGGGCAAGGCGCTGATCGCCACCAACGCCTATGGCTGGTCCCTCAATCCGTCATTGCAGCGAACCTATTTCCCGCTGAAAGTCTTCCAGATCGCGACAGCGCCATTGCCTCGTGAAGTACGCAGCCGGTTGCTTCCCGGTGGACAAGGCGTCGGTGATACCAGACGCAATCTGTTCACCTTCCGCTTCGACGCCGAAAACCGGCTGATCAGCGGCGGCATGCACATCCTTGGCACCGGTGCCGACACGCGCGTGCCGCAGACGATCTGGCGAAGGCTTGGCCGGCATCTCGATCTGCCCGACCTGCCGCCACTCGCCTATAGCTGGTCGGGAATGGCAGCGGTCGAACCGGATTTCCTGCCGCACCTGATTGACCTCGGCCCGGGCCTGATCGCCGGGCGCGCCTGCAACGGCCGCGGCATCGCCATGACCACGGCGATGGGCAAGGTGCTGGCGGACTGGGCCTCTGGAACCGAGGCCCGCGACCTGCCGCTGCCATTTGCGCCGCCGGCGCCAATCCCGTTCCATGCCTTGCTGCGGCACGCGCCCAACATGCTGCTCGGCTGGAGCATGCTGCGCGATCGGCTGGACAGGACGAGCTAGGCCGACAGTAGCTTGGCAGCGTCAAGGTTTGCCGACAGCACGGCGGCCGCCATCGCGATGTCCTCTTCTATGAAAATCCGCACAGTGGGGCCGCTTCGCTGCTCCAGTGCGGCGACGATCTTGCGATGCGCGTCGTTGGAGTGCGGGATGTAGCGATCGGCCTGCATCAGCAGCTTGAGATAAGGCCCAACCCGACCCCACAGGTCGCGGATCATGTTCAAAAGGATCGGCGCGCCGGCATGCTGGTAGATGGCGAAGTGGAACGCCTCGTTCAACGAGAGATAGGCCCTGGCGTCGCCGGCCTCGATGGCACGCTGCATGCCGGCGAGCGTCGCCTGTATGTCAGCCAGCCCGCTTTCGCTCATCCTGGTCGCCGCCATCTCGCCCGCCAGTCCCTCGACGGCGATGCGGATGCGCGTCAGCTCCTCGAAGGCTGGCGCGGACAGCAACGGCACGATGACCGAGCGGTTGTTCTGCATCTCGAGCAGCCGCTCGGCGATAAGCCTCTGCAGCGCCTCGCGGATCGGCGTCGTCGAGATGCCGAACGTTTCGGCGAGCTTGCGGATGACCAGCGTCTGCCCCGGGCTGAAGCCACCGGAAATCAACTCCTGCTTGAGCGCGCCATAGGCGCGGTCATTCAGTGTCTGATGTTCGAGCTTCAGCATACGCGGTCCGCTCCGATCACCAGTTCGACAGCGCGCGATCGAGTGTCTCGGCCAGTTGCTCGGCATTGTCCCTGGCAAACGGCAGTGGCGGCCTGATCTTCAGCACATTGCCGCGCGGACCGCAGGATGAGATCAGCACGCCGTCCTCGCGCATGGCTTCGACGACCGCCGATGTCTTGGTGGCGGCCAGTGCCTCGTCGCCGTCCGCCGTCAGCTCGATGCCGAAATAGAGGCCGTTGTGCCTGACGTCGGCGACCGCGCCATGCCGGCTCTGCAGGGCGCGCAGCAGCTCGGCCGTGTAGGCGCCGACATTGCGCGCATTCTCGATCAACCCCTCGCCTTCGATGACATCGAGAACGGCGAGGCCGACGGCGGCCGCGACCGGGTTGCCGCCGAATGTGTTGAAGTAGCCGGTGTTCGAGCCGAAGGAGGCGACAAGCTGCGGCCGCACAAGCACGGCGCCCATCGGATGGCCGTCGCCGATCGGCTTGCCCATGGTGACGATGTCGGGCTCGATGCCATAATTGGCGAAACCCCACATGCCCTGGCCGAGCCGGCCGAAGCCGGACTGGACCTCATCGGCGATGACGATGCCGCCCGCCTTCCGAACGTGATCCGCTGCCTCACGCATCACCTTCGCATCGGGAAAGAAGATGCCGTCGCTGGAAAAGGCCGAATCGAGAAGCAACGCCGCCGGCTTGATATTTTTTGTGCGCATGTCCTCGATGGCGGCGGCGACATTTCTGGCGAAATCATGCGCGGCCTGGCCATGGTCGCGGAATGTGTCCGGCGCCGACACGGTGCGATGGTGTGCGGGCACGCCCTTTGCGCCGACAGCGGCCGGTGAAAGCTGCGCCGTCGCGATCGTGGCGCCGTGATAGGCGAAATCGGTGATGATCACGCCGGTGCCGCCGCTGGAATGCTGGGCGATGCGGATGGAGAGATCGTTAGCCTCGCTGCCGGTGCAGGTGAACATGGCATGGCCGAGATGCGCCGGAACGGTGCCGAGAAGCTTTTCCGCGTAATCGAGGATGATCTCGCTGAGATAGCGTGTGTGGGTGTTGAGCGTTGCGGCCTGTCCGGACAGCGCCTCGACAACGCGCGGGTGGCAGTGGCCGACTGAGGCGACGTTGTTATAGGCGTCGAGGAACTTGCGGCCCTGGGCATCGTAGAGCCACACACCGCTGCCGCGCACCAGATGAATAGGGTTGCGGTAGAAGGCGCGGTAGGTCGGCCCAAGCAGCTTGGCGCGGCGTTCAAGCAGCGCGCGCTCCGATGCAGCCGCGTCGGCATTTGAAGGATATGACGAGGACTGGGACACGAGCATCTACTCCGGATTGGAATGGTCGAGAAAATAGCGGCGGGCATCGGTGGACGACAGACCATCAAGCTTTTCAAGCGAAGCCCAGACCTCGGTGGCGAGGCGCAGCACGTAGTCGCGTTTGGCCGGGAATCGCTCGGCCTGCCAACTGGCGATGTTGACGATCAGCGCAAGGCGGGCACGGATCAGATTGAAGAGAATGCTGATCTCTTCCTCCTCGAGCGGCTGCACGGACTGATAGCCGGCGACAAAGCGCGCGGCCGGCGCCAGCGGATGGCCTTCCGCCGGCCAGCGATAGACGGCGCCGATGGCAAGGTCGCAGATCAGCGGCGAATGGATCATGTCGCCGAAATCGAGGATGCCGCTGACGATCTCCGGCCGCGACGCGTCCATCACCACATTGTAGGAGTTCATGTCGTTGTGGACGATCTGTGCGCGCAGTTTCGGGATGACCGGCGCCGCATGCTTCTCGAAGGAGTCGATCGCGCGCTCAACCATCGCCCACCGGCTCGGATCAGTGATGTGCGCCATCATCGGCCGTGTCTTGGCGACCTTGCGGATGTCCCAGAGCAGGTCGCTGCCGGCGGCCGGGTGGAAGAAGCCGCGCAGCGCGCGGCCAAGGCGGGCGAGGAAGATGCCGAGATTGCGATCCTGCGCCTCGGAAGTCGGCGAGCGCGACAGCAGCTGGCCGGGCAGATAGGTGACCAGCCGGATGATGCGCGGTGCCGAGCCATCGACGCTGACCGCAAACTGCGCTTCGCCCTCAAGGCTTTTGCGCACCGAGGGAACCGGCAAAGTGGGATCGACCGCAAGGATGTGGTCGAGCGCCTTGTTCTGGAAGTCGGTGAAGCCAGCCTCTTCCGCCGGATGGGATATCTTCAGGACGAACTCGCCCTCGCCATCGGTCTGGATATGGAAATTGTGGTCGCGTTCGCCAGGCAATGGACGCGCGCTGCCGGTCAGCCCATACTGCCGGCACAGGATGGCGAGCGCGTCGGCCGTCGACACGTCAGGCGCATCCTCGGCAAGCGTTTCGCCGAACGCATCGGGCACGGCCGCATTCATGGCTTGGCCTCGATCGGCTCAAGGCCGCACCAGTCGGCAATGAACAAGGCGATCGTCTGGGTGACCTTGCGCACCGAGTCGAGATCGACCGCCTCGTCATAGCCATGCGGCATGCGGCAGATCGGGCCGGAGACGATCGCCGGCGTGTCGGCATAGAGACCGAAGAACCGTGCATCGGTGGTGGCCGAGGTGACGTGTTCCGTCAGCGGCTCGCCCCAGACGGCGGTGTGGCTGCGGCGTAGCACGGCTTCCATCTCGTCGGCGCCCTCCAGCACATAGCCCTCGGCCATGAAGCCGTTGTAGGTCATCGTCGGTGGGCGATTGGCTAGGAACGGATCGGCACGCGCCGCATCGGCAATGCAGGCTTCAAGCTCGGCCCTGGCGTCTTCGAGCCTCTGGCCGGGATAGGTGGCGACGCGCATCTCGAAGACACAGCGCGCCGGAACGCTCGATGTCCACTCGCCGCCTTCGATCTTGCCGAGATTGAAGCGGATCGGGTGCGGGTGATCGTGAAAATGCCTGTCGTCGACCTTGCGCGCGTTCCAAACGATTTCGAGCTGTTTCAACGCCTGGATGATGACGAATGCCTTTTCGATGGCATTGGCGCCGGCCGAGAATGCGCCCGACGCATGCTGCGGATCGCCGTCGACCTCGACCCGGAACCAGATCGGACCGACCTGAGCCCGCATCAGTCTCGGCTCCAGCGGTTCGGGAATGAAGGCGGCGTCGGCGTGGTAGCCGCGCTGCAGGCATGCAAGCGCGCCATTGCCGGTGCACTCCTCCTCGACCACCGACTGGAGGTAGACGTTCGCGGCCGGCTGGTAGCCAAGGTTGCGCAAGGCGGTCAGCGCATAGAGACAAGCGGACAGGCCGGCCTTCATGTCGCCGGCGCCGCGGCCATGCATCCAGCCGTCCTCGATCACCGGATCGTAGGGATCGCGCGCCCAGCGGTCGAGTGGCCCTGTCGGCACGACATCGATATGGCCGTTGAGGATCAGCGAGCGGCCGTTCGCATTTCGCGGCGTGTGGGTAGCAACGACATTGAAGGCGTCGTCATATGACACCGCCACGGGTGAAAACCCCGGCAAGTCGCGAATCGCATCGACATCGACGCGCCACATGTCGACCGCGTAGCCATCCGCCTCGTAGGCAGCCGCCATGAACGACTGCGCGGCGTGTTCCTCGCCACGCTGCGAAGGAAACCGCACGAGGTCTTGCAGAAACGCGACCTGTCGGGCGAAGCCATCATCGACTGCGCCCAGGATGGCCTCGTCCGCAATCGGCTCAGGCATCATATCTCACTTTCGTCTGGATGGTGTATCATATCTCATATGCCATTCCTGTGGAATGCAAGAGGTATGCGCGCCAAGCTTTCAGTCCAGGACTTGCCGTTCGATGCTGCCATGGTCTTGGGGAGTTGGCATCGGATGCAGCAAGCCGATACTGCTATCTCTGGAAGACATGACGAGGAATGCGTTGATCACCGAAGACACGATGCCCGCAGAAATCACCGATCTCGCCATTGGCTACCATCGCCTGCCGGCGGGCAAGCTCGCCAATGCGGTGACGTGGATGGAGGCGCGCGCGCCGCAGCCGGATCTCGCGCACCCTTTGGCCATGACACGGATCACGACGCCCGACTGCGCTTCCTACCGAGCGATCTTTCTCGAGATCGGCGCGCCCTGGCTGTGGGACCGTGTTTCCGAAATGTCCGATGCCGAAATCACCGAGCATTTCGCCGACCCGCGCCAGCATCTCTACTACGGCCATGACGAGACCGGCGCGCATCTCGGTATGGTCGAATTCTTCGTCGCCGACAGCAGCGAGATCGAGATCACCTATTTCGGCCTATTCCCGTCCCTGACCGGCAGGGGCTTCGGCAAACGGCTGATGGCCGGCGCACTGGACCTCGCATGGCGCCTCAACCCGAACCGTATCTGGCTGCATACGAGCAGCTTCGATCATCACAGCGTCATCGGGTTCTACAGTGCCTGCGGGTTCGTGCCCTTCGCGACCGGATTTGAGATCGTCGACGATCCCCGGATCAAGGGAACCTTGCCGCGCCATGTTGCACCACAGATTCCGCTGATCGAAGCAGAGCGGAACACTGGCAAGGGAGCCGCGCTTTCCCCGGAGAACCGGCAGGTTGCGCGGACCTAGATGAGAGCAGCTCCGCCATCCGTCAGCCAAGCGTCGCCGCACCATCGCCGATGGGTGCGCCGCGAGACCATTCTGTCGACGCTGGAACGCCATCGACACGCGCATCGTGCTGTTCGCCGCGCCGGCTGTCTTCGGCAAGTCGACGACGATGGCGCAATGGGCTGCGGAAGTCGCGCGCCACGGCAGGCTGACGGCATGGCTGTCCTGCGAGACGACGGACAATGACGAGGGCGCCTTCCTGTCGCATCTGGTGGGCGCGCTGCGCCATCTGGTGCAAAGCCCGGCGGAACTCGACCTCGCAAGGCGGCGGCTGACGGCATCGGCTATGAGATCGCTAAGGATTTCGGCACCATCGCGCGGTAACGCCTTATTGCAAGGTGTAGGGTCTTCCGCCCAAGCAATCCTGACGGCGGCTTTGTCGCTGCCGTCAGGGCGCCTGCGGCGCCGGCAGCCGCTCGCGCAGTTCGTCGACAAGCACCCTGGTGTTTTCGGAATAGTCGATGGGTACGACGACGAGATGCACGCCGCCGCCGGTGAAGGCCTGTTCCAGCGCCGGCCGCAAGTCGGCGATCTCCGCAACCCTGGCCCCCTTGGCGCCATAGGCCTCGGCATACTTGACGAAATCGGGATTGCCGAAGGTCATGCCGAAATCCGGGAACTCATCGACCGCCTGCTTCCAGCGGATCATGCCATAGGCATGGTCTTCGAGCAGCAGAACGACGAGGTTGAGCTTGAGCCTGACGGCGGTCTCCAGTTCCTGGCTGTTCATCATGAAACCACCATCGCCACAGATGGCCATGACACGGCGCTGCGGATAGAGCAGTGCCGCCATCATCGCCGACGGCAAGCCTGCGCCCATGGTGGCCAACGCGTTGTCGAGCAGGATCGTGTTTGCCATGCGCGTCCGGTAGTTGCGCGCGAACCAGATCTTGTACATGCCGTTGTCGAGGGCGAGGATCCCATCCGGCGGCATCACGGCGCGCACGTCATGCACGATGCGCTGCGGCGTGAAGCGATCTTCGGTGGCGCGCGCGGCGATCCGGCTCAGAATGCCTTCCCGCAGCGGCAGCAGCGCCTGTGCGTTGGGGATCTTGCCCTCGATGCGGTCGGCCAGCAACGCCAGCGAAGGACCGAGGTCGCCGACGATTTCGGCTTGCGGGAAATAGACCTGCTCGACGTCGGCTGAATGGTAGCCGACATGAATGACCTTCGGCCCCTTCGCCCCCATGATGAAGGGCGGCTTCTCCACTGTGTCGTGACCGATGGTGATGATTAGATCGGCCTGCTCGATGGCCTCGTGCACATAGTCGCGCTCCGAAAGGGCTGCCGTTCCCATATAGAGCTCCGTGCCGCCGGGCACGGTTCCCTTGCCCATCTGCGTGGTGAAATAGGGAATTTGCGTGCGCAGCACGAACTGCGCGACGTCGGGAGTCACGCGCGGCCGCGACGCCGCCGCGCCGAACATCAGCAGCGGACGTTTGGCTTCCAGGATCATACGGGCGGCGCGATCAAGCGCGCCCGGGCTGGCCAGCGGCAGTTCGACCGGGTGCGTCGGCACCAGCGCGATCGGTTCACACTCCGCCGCCGCAATGTCTTCCGGCAGTTCCAGATGCACGGGGCCGGGACGCTCTTCCTGGGCGACACGGAAAGCTTCGCGCACCAGCGAGGGGATCATCTTCGGCGAGACGATCTGACGCGACAGCTTGGTCAGCGGCTTCATCGCCGCGACGATGTCGACGATCTGGAAGCGCGCCTGCCGGGATGACAGGATGCCCTTCTGGCCGGTGATCATGATCATCGGCATCGCGCCGAGCAGCGCATAGGCCGAACCGGTCGAAAGGTTGAGCGCGCCTGGGCCAAGCGTGGTGATACACACACCCGGCTTGCCGGTGAGCCTGCCATAGGTGGCGGCCATGAAAGCGGCTGCCTGCTCATGGCGGGTCAGGATCAGCTGGATCGAGGAGCGGCGGATGGATTCGACGATATCGAGATTTTCTTCGCCCGGAATGCCGAAAATCCGTTCGACCCCTTCGTTCTCCAGGGCCGCGACGAACAGATCCGAACCTTTGGTCATAAACCGTCTCCCGCAACATTCCGTCGGCCACCTTCATATGGCATCGGAATGCGACGCCTCAAAGAGGCATCTTCGGCCGCAAATCAGAGCCGCGTATTGCAGCTCGCCGCTTTCGGCGAAGCGAAAAGCTCCTTCGGCGCAGACCATTGGCTGATCGGCGCGCTGCGCGTGCCGGTGATCAGCGACCGCAGTTCCGACAGATAGGTCTGCACGAAGAACGAGGTCTGGCTTTCCAGCGGCGTGTAGGGCCCCGGCCGGTAAGCGCGCGACATGATGCCGTCGGCATTGTCCTCGGTGATCTTCTTGTCCTGCATTGTGGTGACGTCCCACATCCAGCTGATGGCATCGGCGTCGACGTCGCCATCGGCATCCTTGTCGACAAGCCAGGTCAGGATGACGTCGGTTTCCGTGGCACTGCGCGGTATCATCTGGAACAGCGTGACATAGTCATTGGCAGCACTTGCAAACGACAGGCGTCCGAGGCGGAAGCCGCTTTCGCCACCATCATAGGCGTGACGGCCGCCCATCAGGCAAGAGACCCCCTCACCCGTACTGGACAGCGTGTTGCGGCCGGAGCCGATCGGCTTGCGGTGCATGGCAAATGGCATCGTGTCGAGGTCGCCAGCCTGCCACGTGCCCTTGTGGAATTCGGCATCGCCGATGACGCTGTGCCACGCCTCGATTTCGTTCTGCCATTCGACCGCCTTGTCGGCGTCGCGGGTCGCGGTCACTTTGACATGGCCGTTGACGCGGTAATATTCGGGGTGAGCCGGCCGGCAGTGATAGCATTCGAGGAAGTTCTCGAGCACCAGCTTCCAGTTCGCCTTGGTAAGATAGTTCTTGCGCGCGACGATGCGTGAACGGTCGAGGCCGTTTTCGCGCAAGCCACCGGTCAGCCCGTCCGCGACAGGCTGGATGTCGGGCAGCGAATTGGCATCGAGGCCGCAGAACACGAGGCCGCCGAAACTCTTGCAGGGCACGCGGTGCAGTCCCAGCGCCTCCGGATCGACGCTTGCCGGTAGATCCTGCCGTGACTTTAGTTCGCCGGTCAGCCTGAACGACCAGGCATGATAGGGGCAGATCAGAAGCTTGCCGCGACCGTCCTTGGCGCAGAGCCGCGAGCCGCGATGGGTGCAGACATTATAGTAGGCCGCGATGTCCTCCTCGCCGTCGCCGAAGCGCACGACGATGATCTCCTCGTCGAACAGCTGGCGCACGATGTAGCGGCCCTTTTCAGGCACCTCGCTGGCATGGGCGACAAGCATCCATTGGCGCGGAAACCACAAGACCCGTTCCAGCGCGAAGATTGCCGGGTCGGCATAGAAGGCCTGTTCCAGCGACCAGTCCGGACGTTGCCGGTCGATCAGCCTGACGGTCTCGCTTCTGTCGATAGGCTGGCTGTTCGGTGTATAGGCCTGCACGGCAAACACCTTTCTGCTCGCTGGCGTTCGAATGACGTTTCGATAGAGTGTGCGATGTGGAAAGACTTGCCGCAAATACAGATATGATAGACCTTCATATCGAAAAGGCATGAACGCAGGCCCAGATCGTGAAAACCCTCAAGACATCGCTTCCCCTCCTGAACGCCATGGTCGTCTTCGAGGCTGCCGCCAGGCATGGCGGGCTGACGCTGGCCGCGCAGGAGCTCAACATCGCACAATCGGCGGTCAGCAGGCATGTCGCCAATCTCGAGCGCCAGCTGTCGGTCGAGCTGTTCACGCGCAGAGGCAACCGCGTCGCCGTCACCGGAGCCGGCAACACGCTGGCCGAAGCGATCCGCGAGGGTCTCGGCACCATCAGGCAAGCAGTCGAGGATTTGACCGCGCACGACAGCGATACATTCGTGGTCGGCTGCAGCCACGACTTCGCGCAGGCATGGCTGATGCCGCGCTTCGGCGTCATCACATCGCAGGTGGCCGATGGCCGGGTGCTGCTGCAGACATCCACCGACTACAGGGATTTCGACCAGCCTGAAGTGGCATTGTCGATCCGTTTCGGCGGAGCCGGGCAATGGCCCGAATTCGTGACCGAAAAACTGCTCGAGGGTGAGTGGTTCCCGGTTTGCGCGCCGGCGTTCCTGGCGCGTTATCCGGCGCTCGCCTCGGAAGAGCCCGAGGCTTTCATGGC